>NZ_CP019449.1:2521666-2836875 GCF_001984035.1 Sphingopyxis sp. QXT-31
TCTCGACGAGCGATGCAGCGAAGCAGCTATTCATCTCCTCGACCAGCAGCCACGCGCGGCGGTAGCTCATGCCGATCGACCGCGCCGCGGCCGAGATCGAGCCGTGCGCGTCGATCGCTTCGAGCAGCGCCGCCTTGCCCGGCCCCATTGCGATGGCGTCGCCGCGCCGGATTCGCAGCCTGAGCGCGATCCGGCCGGCGTCCGCCATCACAGCGCGCCGTGGCAGTGCTTGTACTTGCGCCCCGACCCGCACGGGCACGGCGCGTTGCGGCTGATCTCCAGCTCGGCATAGGGATTTTCGCCCTGCGGCAGGTCGGGCCGCGGGATCTGCATCGGCGGCAGCGTGTTGGCGATCACCCCCAGCGACCCGCCGTCGATGTCGGCGCTGTTGTCGTCGCCGGTGAACGGGTCGATGTGCGTCGTCAGAAAGTCGGGTAGGTCGGGGAGCGGCATCGGCTCGGGTTCTTCGAAGCGCAGGTCGAGCCGTGCTACGGTGCGCGTCACGTCCTCGCGGATGTTCGACAGCATGCGCTCGAACAGGCCGAACGCCTCCTGCTTATATTCGTTGATCGGCTGCTTTTGCGCATAGGCGCGCAGGAACACGACCTGGCGCAGCGCGTCGAGGGTCGAGAGATGCTCCTTCCAATGATGGTCGAGCGTCTGGAGCAGCACCGATTTCTCGATGCTCTTCCACGTGTCGCCGTCGACCTGCGCCGCCTTTTCGGCAGCGACCGCATCGGCGCGTTCCTGGATGCGCTCCTCGAACACTTCGGGGTCGACCGCGTCCTCCTGCATCCAGTCGTCGATCGGCAGGTCGAGGTCGAGAATGTTCGCGACGCGCGCCTTCATCCCCTCGACGTCCCACTGTTCGGGATAGCTGCCCGGCGGGCAGGCGTCGGCGACGATCGCGTTCACCGTCTCGGCGCGCATCGCATACATCACCTCGTCGACGGTCTCGCTGTCGATGATCTCGCCGCGCTGCTCGTAGATCACCTTGCGCTGGTCGTTCATGACGTTGTCATACTCGACGACCTGCTTGCGGATGTCGTAGTTGCGCGCCTCGACCTTTTTCTGCGCGGTCTCGATCGCCTTCGACAGCCATTTCGACCCGATCGCCTCGCCGTCCTCCAGATTCTTGTTCATCATCTTGGAGAAGAGCGTGTCGGGGCCGAAGATGCGCAGCAGGTCGTCGTCGAGGCAAAGGTAGAATTTCGACAGGCCGGGGTCGCCCTGGCGCCCCGAGCGGCCGCGCAGCTGATTGTCGATGCGGCGGCTTTCGTGGCGCTCGGTCGCGAGAACGAACAGCCCGCCCGCGGCCTTGACCGCCTCGCGCTCGGCGGCGACTTCGGCCTTGATCCGTTCGACCGCGGCTTCGCGCTCGGGCCCTTCGGGAAGATCCTTGAGCTCGTCCTCGATGCGAAACTCCTCGTTGCCGCCGAGTTTGATGTCGGTGCCGCGGCCCGCCATATTGGTTGCGATGGTGACCGCGCCGGTGCGCCCCGCCTGCGCGACGATATGCGCCTCGCTCTCGTGGAAGCGCGCGTTCAGGACGCTGTGCGGCACGCCTTCCTTTTCGAGGAAGGACGACAGCAATTCCGACTTTTCGATCGACACGGTGCCGACCAGCACCGGCTGGCCGCGCTCATTGGCTTCGCGGATCGTCTTGGCGATCGCGCCGAACTTGTCGGTGATATTCTTGTAGAATTCGTCCTCCTCGTCCAGCCTCGCGATCGGGCGGTTGGTCGGGATGGTGACGCAGTTCATCTTGTAGATGTCGAAGAATTCGGCCGCCTCGGTCGACGCGGTGCCGGTCATGCCCGAAAGCTTCGGGTACATGCGGAAATAATTCTGGAAGGTGATCGACGCCAGCGTCTGGTTCTCGGGCTCGATCTGCACGCCTTCCTTGGCCTCGACCGCCTGGTGCAGGCCGTCGGACCAGCGGCGCCCGTCCATCATGCGGCCGGTGAACTCGTCGATGATCACGACCTTGCCGTCCTTGACGATATAGTCGGTGTCGAGCTTGAACATGATGATGGCTTTGAGCGCCTGATTGACGTGATGCACGACCTGCGTGTTCTCGATGTCGTAGAGGTTGCTGCCCTGGAGCAGGCCCGCGGCCTCGAGCAGCCGCTCGACATGCTCGGTGCCGTCCTCGGTCAGGCTGATCGACTTTGACTTCTCGTCCTTCTCATAATCGTCCTCGACCAGCTGGTGCACGACCTCGTTGACGCGGATATACATGTCCGACTTGTCGTCGGTCGGGCCCGAGATGATCAGCGGGGTGCGCGCTTCGTCGATCAGGATCGAATCGACCTCGTCGACGATGCCGAAGTTGAACGCCCGGTGGACCATCTGCTGGCGGTCGAACTTCATATTGTCGCGGAGGTAATCGAAGCCGAGCTCGTTGTTCGTCGCATAGGTGATGTCGGCGTTATAGGCGTCGCGGCGCTGCATCTCGTTGAGGTTCGGGACGATCACCCCGGTGGTCAAACCGAGGTAGTTATAGATGGTGCCCATCCACTCGGCGTCACGCTTGGCGAGATAGTCGTTGACCGTCACGACGTGCACGCCCTTGCCCTCGAGCGCGTTGAGGTAGCAGGGCAGCGTCGCCATCAGCGTCTTGCCCTCGCCCGTCGCCATTTCGGCGATCTCGCCGCGGTGGAGCACGACGCCGCCGATCAGCTGGACGTCGAAATGGCGCATGCCGAGCGTGCGGACCGCCGCCTCGCGCACCGTCGCAAACGCCTCGGGCAGGATATCGTCGAGCGTCTCGCCGGCTTCTAGGCGGGCGCGCAGCTTGGGCGTCTGCGCCTGCAACCCCGCTTTGTCGAGCGCCTGCATCGTGGGTTCGAAGGCGTTGATCTTGTCGACGATCTTGCGGATCGACTGGACGTAACGGTCGTTGGACGAGCCGAACAGGCTCTTGGCAATGCTGCCGAACATAGAGATTTCCTTGGGATATGAAGCGGGAGAGACCCATTTGGGCCAAACGGCGGCGCACGAAGCGTCGCCGCGAATTCAGGGATTCAGGCGCGGGGCGCCCGGAAATCCGGCGCTATTCGAGCGCGCGGTCGCTGCCGATGAGCAGACCGGGCAGGTGCGGCGGCGCGGTCTTGCGCGGCTTGCGGCCCGTCGTGGCCGTGCGGCGCGTCGGCGCGGTGGCGACGGGGCGGCGTTCGGCGTCGGTCGTCTCGGCCTGCCCGCTCGTCTCGGCGAGCAGCATCAGCGACCCCATGGCGGCCGGCGTCGCGGGCGCCGCCATCGCGCGATCCGCGCTGGCGAGTCCGGTGAGCAAAGCCAACAGGGTCAGCAACAAACGCAAAGAAAAAGGCCCCTTTTTCGTTCAACATGCGATCTATAGCACGTTGGATGCTGAACATAGGGTGAAAGCGGCGCCACGTCCAGAGCCGAGGTGCGCGTATTGGCGGGAAGGCAAGAGCGGGCACGGGCGGTTCCGTTCGTTCCTAATCCTCCCTGCGGCGAAGCCGTGGGGAGGGGGACCGCCCGCAGGGTGGTGGAGGGGCGGATGCCTGAAACGTCGGCCTAATTCGCCGCCCCTCCACCATGCTTCGCATGGTCCCACTCCCCATCGCTTCGCGACAGGGAGGATCATTATGGTGCCCCCCAAACCGCCATCGCCGCCTTTCGGCTTGACCTCTCCACCCGCTTCGCATCATCTGTCACTGACACAAATGTAAGGAGAGGGCCGGATGAGCAGGAAGGCGATTTTCATCACCGGCGGCGGATCGGGCATCGGCCGCGCGACCGCGCGCCATTTCGCAGGCCAGGGCTGGTTCGTCGGTATCGCCGACGTCAACGCGCAGGGGATCGACGAAACCTCGGCGCTGCTGCCCGAGGGCGCCTCGTCGCGCCATGTCATGGACGTCCGCGACCGCGACCAATGGCAGGCCGCGCTCGCGGACTTTGCCAAAGCCAGCGGCGGGCGACTCGACGTGCTGTTCAACAACGCCGGCATCGGGTCTGGCGGACAATATATGGACATGGCCCCGGAGGAGGCCGACCGGCTGATCGCGATCAACTTCGGCGGCGTCGTCAACGGCATCTATATGGCGCTGCCCCTGCTCAAGGCCACGCCGGGAGCGACGATACTCAACACCGGATCGGCGTCGGGCTTCTACGGCGTCGCCGGGCTCGCGGTCTATTCGGCGACGAAGTTCGCGGTGCGCGGGCTGACCGAGGCGCTCGAGATCGAATTCGCCAAACATGGCATCAAAGTGCGCTCGCTGATGCCCGGCTTCATCGACACCCCCCTGCTCGACCAAGTCAGCGCCGACAGCAACGAACCCGCGCGCAACCGCCTGTCGGCGAGCGGGTTCGAGATCGTGCCGGTCGAGCGCGTCGGCGAAGCGGCGTGGGACGCGGTGCACGGCGCGAGCGTCCATGTCACCGTCGGCAAAATGGCCAAGCGCCTGTCGCGCCTCGCGCGCTGGTTCCCGGGGCTGATCGTGCGGCAGTCGAAAAAGATCGATGCGCTGGGGGCCGCCGGGGGAATTGATCGGGCTGGCGACGGCGGCGTTGGGGTGGGGGCGGACGTTTAGCCCTCTCCCCTCGATGGGAGAGGATAGCGCAGCTTGCTCCGTCAGGAGCTAGCGAAGCTTGGAGAGGGGTGCTTGGACGCCTCTGGCGGTCGGAAACTCCTCTCAACTCTGGCTAGGCAGCAGGCTGCCAAGCCTGCGTATCTCTCCCCTCAAGGGGAGAGAGCATAACCCTGCAAACGCCAGCTCCCGCCCGAAACCCGTCGCCTGCTACTTCCCCGGCCCGCACTGTACCGAACCGCTGCCGCCATTGCGCACGGTGCACACCGGCTTGCCCAGCACCACCACCTTGCCCAGCCCGCGCGTCGTCACCGCGGCGCTCCTCACCGCGCGGAAGAGATGGTCGCCCGCGCCTTCGCTGTCGCTGACCAGCGCATCGACCGCCAGCGCGCCCGCGTCGACCGCGCCCGCGCCTGACAGCGTCATCTGCGCGTCCTTGGCGGTGCCGCCGAGCGTCATCGTGCCGTTGCCGATCATCACGACCCCCAGCCGGTCGGTCGTCACCGCGCCGACCACCAGTCGGCCCGGCCCACGCAGCCCGATCGACACGCGCGTGCCCTTGAGCTGGTCGATCTGCAGCGACCCGGCCCCGACCAGCGTCGCCGACCGCAAATTCGCGGCGTTGATCCGCACGGTCACGCTGCCCAGCGGGGTGCGGCGCTTGTCGTCGCCCGCGAACTGGCGCTGGCCGATCACCAGTCTGCCGTTCTGCGCCTCGACGGTCAGCCGGTCGAGCGCGTCGGCGGGGCCGGTCGCGACCGCGCTGACCGGGCTTTTGGCGACGATTTCGACGATCACGTCGGCGGTCACCTCGACCGCCTCGAAGCTGGTCAGGCCATAGCGTTTCTCGGCCGCCGCAGCGGGTGCGGCGGCGGCGAGCATCGCGGCGCCCAGCACCGCGCATCGGATAATCGACGTCATGGCGCCACCCTAGCCCGCGCGGTCGGGCGGCGCCAGCGCCGCGTCATTTGCAGGTCGCGGTGCCCGATCCCATCGTCTTGGTCGAGCAGGTACCGCCGCCGCCGATGTCGACGTCGCCCGATCCCAAAATGCCGATATCGGCCTTGCCCGTCGCCTGCGCCGCGACATTGCCCGAGCCGGTCACAGACACGTCGAGCGTCGTCGCGACCAGCCCGCCGGCGTCGATATCGCCCGATCCGGTGACGTTGAGGTCGCCCGAGCCGATCGTGCCGCCGACGACTTCGATATCGCCCGAGCCCGAGACGGTGAGCTTGGCGCTCCTGCCCGTCATCTTCGCGACCTTGAGGTCGCCCGAGCCGGTCAGCACCGCCTCGACCGCGTCGCCGTCGACGGTGTCGGCGTCGACCGAGCCCGATCCGGTCAGGCGCACGCCGGTGAGTTTGGGCATGGTGATCGCGATCTCGACCCCATCATGGTCGCGGCTCGAGAAGCTGAAACCCTCGCGCTTGCGCCCGATCGACAGCGTCGTGCCGTCGAGCTTGATCTCGAGGTCGTCGATCTCGGCCTTCGGGCCCTTGGCGGTGATCGAGAATTTTTCGCCCTGGCGGATGGTGACGTCGTCGGGGCCCGCGACCTCGACCGCGGAGAAGCCGGTGAGCGCGAAATCCTGCGTCGTCGGCGGACCCGCGTCGGCGCGCGTCTCGCCCTTGGCGTCCTTGTCGCCGACGGTGACCTTGCCGTCGCACGCCGTCACCGTCATCGCGAGAGCCAGCGGCAGCGCCGCGATCGTCCATTTCCGCATAATCCATCTCCTTCGTGTATTGCTTGCATAACACACGGCGAGCGCGTCTGTCCACCCCGGCCTGCCATCTTGTCGCCACCTTCGCGCGCCACAGACGCCCTTCCCCCTCACCGAAAGCAGAGACGATGAGCGTAGCCTTTCGCCGCGAAAGCGACGACGAGCATATGGAACCCGCGTTCGAATGGCCGATCCCGATCGGCCCGAACCTGGTCACCCCGCGCGGGCTGCGGCTGCTCGGTGAAGAGGGTGCGCGGATGGCCGAGGCGATCGCGAACGCGACCGACGAGGAGGCGCGCAAGAAGCTCCAACGCCGCCAGCGCTATATCCACACGCGCCAGTCGACCGCCGAGGTGCAGGCCGCGCCCGGCGCCGATACTGTCGGCATCGGCAGCCGCGTGACCTTCACGTTGAACGGCGCCGAACGCGCGCTGACGATCGTCGGCCACGACGAGGCCGACCCGGCGCAGGGGACGATCGCCTTCTCCGCGCCGCTCGCCCGCGCGCTGATGGGCGCCGAGGTGGGCGAAGCAGTGGAATATCAGGGCCGCGAGGATGCGATTACCATCCTCGCCGCCGCGACCGACCCGGAGACGCAGGCATGAAGGACAAGTTCGAGCGCCACAAACAGCCGTGGACCGCGGCAGAGATCGACAAGCTGCACACGCTGGCCAAGAAGGGCATAGCGCTGAAAGCCATCGCCAAGGCGCTGACGCGCAGCGAAGAATCGGTGAAGACCCGCGCCAAGGCCGATGGCCTCTCGATCGCCAAGCTGCACTGACGAAAAGTGCGTTCTCCTCGTTCCCTCATTTCCTCCCCCCTCGATGGGGGAGGCAGCGAGACTTGGCGACATAGTCGTCCAGTCGCAGCGGTGGGGGTGCGCTCGCGGCCTGCTGACATGGCAGCGCAAGGGCGCGCCATCACCCCCATCCAACTTCGCCTAGCCGCTCCGCGGCAAGGCTTCGTATCCTTCCCCCATCAAGGGGGAAGGGGTTCATGAATTACGATGCCATCGTGCTGGGCGCGGGCGCGGCCGGGCTGATGTGCGCCGCGGTCGCGGGGCAGCGCGGCCGGCGCGTGCTGCTGCTCGACCATGCCGATCAGGTGGGCAAGAAGATCCTCATCTCGGGCGGCGGCCGGTGCAATTTCACCAACATCCACACACGCCCCGACGCCTATATCTCTGCGAACCCGCATTTCGCGAAGTCGGCGCTCGCGCGCTATACGCCCGCCGATTTCATCGCGCTCGTCGCCGCTTATGGCATCGCCTATCATGAAAAGACGCTGGGCCAGCTGTTCTGCGACGGTTCGGCAAAGCAGATCGTCGCGCTGCTGCTCGAAGAATGCGCCAAGGGCCAGGTCGATGTCCGCGTCGGCCAGCCGGTCGGCGCGGTGTCGCACGCCGACGGGCGCTTCACCGTCCGCTTCGGCGATCAGGATTTTACCGCTCCCGCCCTTGTCATCGCGACCGGCGGTCCCTCGATCCCCAAGATGGGCGCCACCGGCTTCGCCTACGACCTCGCGCGCCAGTTCGGGCTGAAGGTCGTCGAGCCGCGCCCCGCGCTCGTCCCGCTGACGCTTGGCGGCGACGATGTGCTGTTCCGCGACCTCTCCGGCATCGCTGCCCCGGTCGAGGCGCGCGCGGGCAAGGCCGCTTTCCGCGAGGCCGCGCTTTTCACGCACAAGGGGCTTTCGGGTCCCGCGATCCTGCAGGTCAGCAGTTACTGGCGCCATGGCGAGCCGGTGACGATCGACTTCCTGCCAGATGCCGCGCCAGGCTGGCTGACCGAGGCCAAGCGCAGCCGTCCGCGCGCAACACTCGCCTCGGTGCTGGCCCTCCCCGACCGCCTCGCCCAGACCCTCGCCGATCGGCTCGCGCTGCCGGGCGAACTGGCGGCGCAGACCGACCGCAAACTCGCCGACGCCGAAGCGCGCCTCAAGCGCTGGACCTTCCGCCCCAACGGCACCGAAGGCTTTGCCAAGGCCGAGGTCACCATCGGCGGAATCGCGACCGCAGGACTGTCCTCGCAAACAATGATGGCCAAAAGCGTCGCAAACCTCTATGCGGTCGGCGAGGCCGTAGATGTCACAGGGTGGTTAGGCGGCTATAATTTTCAATGGGCCTGGGCGAGCGGGAACGCTGCCGGACAGGTGATTTAAGCCCATTGAGCCCCTTTCTGTCGGCCCGCCACCGCACCGGTGGCCGCCTATATTATTGAGATCATAATGACTTTCGAAAATCTGTCCCCCGTCCTTTCGGACGCCCTTACCGCGCGCGGCTATGAAGCGTTCACCCCCGTCCAGACGCATGTGACCGAAGATGAGGCCAAGGGCCGCGACCTGCTCGTCTCTGCCCAGACCGGCTCGGGCAAGACCGTCGCCTTCGGCCTCGCCATGGCCGACCAACTGATCGAGGGCGATCGCCTGCCCTTCGCCACCTCACCGCTCGCGCTCATCATCGCGCCGACGCGCGAGCTAGCGCTGCAGGTCAGCCGCGAACTGAGCTGGCTCTATGCCAAGGCCGGCGCACGCATCGCGACCTGCGTCGGCGGCATGGACGCCAGCAAGGAACGCCGCGCGCTGAGCCAAGGCGTGCAGATCGTCGTCGGCACCCCCGGCCGCCTGCGCGATCACCTCGAACGCGGCGCGCTCGACCTTGCCGCTTTGCGCGTCGCGGTGCTGGACGAGGCCGACGAAATGCTCGACATGGGCTTTCGCGAAGACCTCGAGGAAATCCTCGACGCGACCCCCGAGACGCGCCGCACTTTGATGTTTTCGGCGACGATCCCCAAGCCGATCGCCCAGCTCGCCAAGCGTTACCAGCGCGATGCGCTGCGCATCTCGACCGTCGGCGAGGATCGCGGCCATGGCGATATCAGCTATCAGGCGGTGACCGTCGCCCCCGCCGACATCGAGGGCGCGGTGATCAACCTGCTGCGCCTCCACGACGCCGAGACCGCGATGCTATTCTGCGCGACACGCGACAATGTCCGCCGCCTGCACGCCAGCCTGACCGACCGCGGTTTCGCCGCCGTCGCTTTGTCGGGCGAGCATAGCCAGAACGAACGCAATTCGGCGCTGCAGGCGCTGCGCGATCGCCGCGCCAAGGTTTGCGTCGCGACCGACGTCGCCGCGCGCGGCATCGACCTGCCCAGCCTCAGCCTGGTGATCCATGTCGAAATCCCGCGCGACGCCGAAACGCTCCAGCACCGCTCGGGGCGCACCGGCCGCGCGGGCAAGAAGGGCACCGCGGTCCTCATCGTCCCCTATCCGCGCCACCGCCGCGTCGACGGCATGCTGCGCGGCGCGCGGATCAACGCCGAATGGATGGACGCGCCGACCGCCGCCGACGTCCGCCTGAAGGATCAGGAACGGCTGATCGAGAAACTGCTTGCGCCCGTCGAGCATGAGCCCGAGGATATCGAACTCGCGCAGCGGCTGATGGCCGAACGCACGCCCGAAGATATCGCCGCTTCGCTCGTCCGCGCGCACCGCGCATCGATGCCCGTGCCCGAGGATCTGATCGACAACAGCGCGCGCGGCCGCGACAGCGCCGGTCGTCCCGAGCGCGGCGAACGGTTCGAGCGCCCCGAACGCAGCGGCGAACGCCGCGAAGGCTTCGACGACAGCGTCTGGTTCAAGCTCAATATCGGCCGCCGCCAGAACGCCGACCCGCGCTGGATCCTGCCGCTGCTCTGCCGCCGCGGCCATGTGACCAAACAGGAAATCGGCGCGATCCGCATCGGACCGAGCGAGACGATGTTCAACATCCCGCGCGCAATCGCAGACCGCTTCGCCGAAGCCGTGGTGCGCAGCGCCAACGAGGATGGCGAGGACGACGCCGGCGTCGCGATCACGCCGGCGCCCGACGGTCCGACCTATCCGCCGCGCCGCGAAAAGGGATCGGGCGACCGCCCGCCGCGTGCGACGCTGGGCCGCGGTCCGGGCGGCGACCGCGACCGCGCCCCTGGCCCGCGCGGACCGCGGGGCCCGAGCACGCCGGGCGGCCCCACCGAACGCTACAAGCCCAAGCCCTTTGGCCAGCGCGGGCCGCGCAAGACCGGGAAATATTGACGCCATTCCGCCTCTCCCCTGACGGGGAGGGGCTTTTGCCGCATCGACCCTTGCGCACCTCCTGCCGACGCCCCAAATCCGGGCGAACAGCAGGAGCAGGGTCATGCAAGCAGTCCAGGCCTTCATCGAAACCCAGGGCGGGCCCGAGGTCATCGACTGGCGCGAGGTGACGCTCGGCGCACCCGGCCCCGGCGAGGTGCTGCTGCGTCACACCGCGATCGGGCTCAACTATCTCGACACCTATCACCGCGACGGCACCTATCCCGTGCCGCTGCCGAGCGGCCTCGGCGTCGAATCGGCGGGCGAGGTCGTCGCGGTCGGCGAGCATGTCCATGGCCTCCAGCCGGGCGACCGCGTCGCGACCTTCGGCCCCGACCGCAACGCCTATTCGAGCGCCCGCATCCTCCCCGCCGCCTCGCTGTTCAAGCTGCCCGCGGGCATCGATGACGAAACCGCCGCCGCGGCGCTGCTCAAGGCGTGCACCGTCGAGATGCTCGTCGAGCGCTGCGCCAAGGTCGAGGCGGGCTGGCCCGTGCTCGTCCACGCCGCCGCGGGCGGGGTCGGACTGATCCTGGTGCAGTGGCTGAAGGCCGTGGGCGCGACCGTGATCGGCACCGTCAGCACCGAGGCCAAGGCCGAGGCGGCGCGCGAAGCGGGCGCCGACCATGTGCTGCTCTACAAGAGCGACGATGTCGCGGCGCATGTCCGCAGCCTCACCGAGGGCCAGGGCGTGCCGGTGACCTTCGACGGCATCGGCATGGCGACTTGGGAGGTTTCGCTCAAAGCCACGGCGCGGCGCGGGCTGATCGTCAGCTACGGCAATGCCGGCGGGCCGGTGACCGGGGTGAATCTCGGCATCCTCGCGCAGCACGGCTCGCAATTCGTGACGCGCCCGACCTTGTTCGATTATTACCTGCACCCCGGCGAACGCGCCGCGGGCGCGGCGCGGGTGTTCGAGATGATCGAGAGCGGCGCGGTGAAGGTCAGCATCGGGCAGCGTTACGGGTTGCAGGATGCCGCGCGCGCGCATGCGGACCTGCAGGCGGGGCGCACGACCGGATCGACGGTGCTGATTCCCTAGTCCCTCCCCCTCCCGCAGGCGGGAGGGGGAGCGAGACTTACGAGCTTGCTCGTTAGTCGCAGCGGGGTGGGCCACTGCAGCGTCGCTGCCCACCCCCAACCCCTCCCGCCTGCGGGAGGGGTGCAATTACGCCTTCAACCTCTCCGCATGCCACGCGACATGCTCGGCCATGAAGCTCGAAATGAAATAATAGCTGTGGTCGTAACCCGGCTGCATCCGGATTTCGGCTTTCTGCCCATTGCGCTCGCACGCGGCGACCAGCAGGTCGGTCTTCAATTGCTCGGCCAGGAAATTATCGGCTTCGCCCTGGTCGACGAGCAGGTCGGGCACGCGGAGCCCCTGTTCGAGCAGCATGCACGCGTCATAGGCGTACCAGTCCTCGCGGTTGTCGCCGAGATAGCCCCCGAACGCCTTTTCGCCCCATGGGCATTGCGACGGCGCGACAATCGGCGAGAAGGCCGACACCGAGCGGAAGCGGTCCTGATTGCGCAGGCCAATGGTAAGCGCACCATGGCCGCCCATCGAATGGCCGGTGATCGCCTGCCGCGACAGGTCGGCCGCGGGGAAGTTGCGCAGCACCAGCGACGGCAATTCGTCCTCGATGTACGAGCGCATGCGGTAATGTTTCGCCCAGGGTTCCTCGGTCGCATCGACATAGAAGCCGGCGCCGAGCCCGAAGTCCCACGCGCCCTCGGGATCGTCGGGCACGCCTTCGCCGCGCGGCGAGGTGTCGGGCGCGATGAAGATGATGCCGTGTTCGGCGCAGGCGGCGCGATACTCACCTTTTTCCATCACATTGGCGTGGGTGCAGGTCAGCCCCGACAGATACCAGAGCACGGGCAGCCGCGCGCCCTTTTCATGATCGGGCACGAAGACCGCAAAGGTCATGTCGGTGCCGGTCGTGGTGCTGGCGTGCTTGTACACGCCCTGCGTGCCGCCGTGGCTGCGGGCGGTGGAGAGGGTTTCGATGGGCATGGTCTCGTCCTGCTTGTGTTTTCGCAAGCCTAGTCCATGCTCGCACAGAATCCAAAGGGGAGGGCGGCTTGTTCGGCAATAATATCCACGGGACCTGTCAGGACCGCTTCGCCGCCGTCCGCCTCGGCATGGCCGCCAGCCTCGCCAGCGGCGCCGACGTCGGCCTGTCCTTCTGCGCGACGATCGATGGCGAGACGGTGGTGGACCTGTGGGGCGGCCATGCCGACGAAGCGAAGACGCGGCCGTGGCAGGCCGATACGATCGTCAACGTCTATTCGACGACCAAGACGATGACCGCGCTCACCGCGCTGCTGGTGGCCGACCGCGGTGACCTCGATTTCGCGGCGCCCGTCGCGCGATACTGGCCCGAGTTCGCCGCCAACGGCAAAGCCGAGGTCACGGTGGCGCAATTGATGAGCCACAGCGCCGGCCTGTCGGGCTGGGATGCGCCGATCGCGCATGGCGACCTCTACGACTGGGACAAGGTCACCGCGCTGCTCGCGGCGCAGGCGCCCTGGTGGCCGCCGGGCAGCGCGCCGGGCTATCATGCGATCACCCAGGGCTATCTGGTGGGCGAGGTGGTGCGGCGGATTACCGGCAAGTCGCTCGGCACCGTGTTCCGCGAGGAGATCGCCCAGCCGCTCGGCGCCGACTTTCACATCGGCCTGCCTGCGTCGGAGGATCACCGCGTCGCAGACCTGATCCCGCCGCCCGAGACGATCAGCGACTTCGCGACCGACGTCCAGCGAAAGACCTTCACCAACCCCGGCGTCGATGTCGCGGCGACGCGCACCCGCGCCTGGCGCGGCGCCGAAATCCCCGCGGCGGGCGGCACCGGCAACGCGCGCAGCGTCGCCGAAATCCACGCGCTGCTGGCGAACGGCGGCGTCGCCAAGGGCAAGCGGCTGCTCTCGGAAGCCGGGTGCCGCAAGGCGCTCGAGCTGCAGAGCGCGGGCACCGACCTGATCCTCGGCATCCCGATCCGCTACGGCATGGGCTTCGGCCTGCCGGGCGAACTCGTGCCTTTGCCCAACCCCAACACCATCTATTGGGGCGGCTATGGCGGCTCGCTGATCATCATCGACATGGATGCCCGCGCGACCTTCAGCTATGTGATGAACAAGATGAACAGCGGGCTGACCGGCGACCCGCGTTCGTTCACGCTGATCGGCGCGATGTGGATGGCGATGGCGGCGGGCTAGGCTTGCACGGGGATCGCCGCCACCAGCGGCGCATGCCCCCAGTGGCGCAGCAGGTCGAGGATCGCGGCGCCGGCGAGGCCCAGCGTGCCGGTGTTGCGCAGCGGATGAACGTTGACCGTCTCCGTCGCTGCCAACCCCGCGTCGATCACCACCGTGATGCTCCCCGGCGGCGCGTTGATCGCCGCGAGCGGGGTCACCGAGCCCGGCGCGATGCCGAGCAGCCGCTCCAAATCCTCGGCCTTGCCGAAGCTGACGCGCTTGCTGCCGATCGCGGCGGGCAGCGCTTTCAGATCGACGCGCGCCTCGCCCGGGACGGTGACGAGCCAATAGGCGCCGCCATTGTCCTTGAGGAACAAGTTCTTGTTGTGCGCGCCCGGTATCGCGGCGTTCACCTGATCGCTCTCGGCGACGGTGAACACCGCGACATGCTCATAAGAGGCGAAGGGGATGGCGAGCGCGTCCAGATCCGCCAGCAATCCCGCTTCGCCCCGCATCATTTTTCCTCACACAACGCGATGGAGCGCGCAGAGCTTGTTGCCCGACGGATCGCGCAGATAGGCGAGATAGAGCTGGCCAAAACCGCCTTCGCGCACGCCCGGCGGGTCTTCGATCGAGGTGCCGCCATTGGCGACGCCGGCGTCGTGCCACGCCTTCGCCTGCTCGGGCCCCTCCATCGCGAAACCGATGGTGCAGCCGTTGCCGACCGTCGCGGCTTCGCCGTCGATCGGCTTGCCGACGAGGAACAGCCCGCCGTTGTGCATGTAAATCAGCCGGCCCTTATCGTCGACGATCGCGGGCTTGCCGCCGAGCGCCGCGAAGGTCGCGTCGTAGAATTTCTTGGACGCCTCGATGTCGTTCGATCCGACCATATTGTGACTGTACATATCCTCTGCTCCTCCGGTTTTTGGTTGCGATTCGATACCTACCCTGCCCGTCCGCCCGGGACCAGCCACGATGATGGTGGCGGTTCACCGAAAATGACGAATTAGCGGAAGACCACGGTCTTGTGCCCGTCGATGAGCACGCGCTGCTCGGCGACCCAGCGCACCGCGCGCGCGAGCACCTGTGCCTCGACGTCCCGGCCGATGCGGATCAGGTCGTCCACGCCGTCGCGGTGGTCGACGCGCTCGACCGCCTGCTCAATGATCGGCCCCTCGTCGAGGTCGCCGGTGACGAAATGCGCGGTCGCGCCGATCAGCTTGACCCCGCGCTCGTGCGCGCGGTGATAGGGTTTGGCGCCCTTGAAGCCCGGCAGGAAGCTGTGGTGGATGTTGATGCAGCGCCCCGCGAGCTGTCCGGACAGGTCGCTCGACAATATCTGCATATAGCGCGCGAGCACCAGATATTCGGCGCCGCCGCGCGCCATGACGTCGAGGATCGCCTGTTCCTGTTCGGCGCGGTTCGCGTCGCCTACCGGCAGGTAATGGAAAGGCACGCCGTGCCATTCGCTGAGCCGCCGCTGCGCCTCGTGGTTCGACACCACGCCGACGATGTCGATCGCGAGATTGCCGGTCGACCAGCGGTGGAGCAGGTCGTTGAGGCAATGGCTGCCCTGCGACACCGCAATGACGAAGCGCGGCTTCGCGGCGCGGTCGCTGATCCGCGCGTCCATTGCGAAGCGGGTGACGATCGGCGCGAAGGCCGCTTGCACGCCCGCCAGTCCCTCGGGAAAGCGCGGGCCTTCGCCGCGAAACTCGACGCGCATGAAGAACCGCCCGGTGTCGAGGTCGGCATATTGCTGGCTGTCGAGGATGAAGCCGTCGTGGTCGGCGAGCAGCCCCGTCACCGCCGCGACGATGCCCACCGCGTCGCCGCAGCTGAAGGTCAGGACATAGGGGCCGCTCACGTCCGCGTCAGAACACGACCACGCTGCGGATGCTCTCGCCCGCGTGCATCAGGTCGAAGCCCTTGTTGATCTCTTCCAGCCCCATGACGTGGGTGATCATGGGGTCGATCTCGATCTTGCCGGTCATATACATGTCGACGATCTTCGGCACGTCGGTGCGGCCCTTGGCGCCGCCGAAGGCGGTGCCGCGCCAGTTGCGCCCGGTGACCAGCTGGAACGGCCGCGTCGCGATCTCCTTGCCCGCCTCGGCGACGCCGATGATGATCGAAGTGCCCCAGCCGCGATGGCAGGCTTCGAGCGCGGTGCGCATCACTTCGGTATTGCCCGTGGCGTCGAAGGTATAATCGGCGCCGCCGTCGGTCAGCTGCACGATCGCGGCGACCGTGTCTTCGCGGCTCATGCCCCGGGTATTGAGGAAGTCGGTCATGCCGAACTTGCGGCCCCATTCCTCTCGGGTTGGGTTGATGTCGACGCCGATGATCTTGTTGGCGCCTGCGAGCCGCGCGCCCTGGAGCACGTTGAGCCCGATCCCGCCCAAACCGAACACCACCACATTGTCGCCGACCTGGACCTTGGCCGTGTTGGTCACCGCGCCGACGCCGGTGGTCACCCCGCAACCGATATAGCACGCGCTCTGGAACGGCGCGTCCTCGCGGATCTTCGCGACCGCAATCTCCGGCAGCACGGTGAAGTTCGAGAAGGTCGAGCAGCCCATATAGTGGAAGATCGGCTGGCCCTTGTACGAAAAGCGCGTCGTGCCGTCGGGCATCAGCCCCTTGCCTTGGGTGGCGCGGATCGCGGTGCAGAGGTTGGTCTTGCCCGAAAGGCAGCTTTTGCACTGGCGGCATTCGGGGGTGTAGAGCGGGATGACGTGGTCGCCGGGTTTGACGCTCGTGACGCCCGCGCCGACCTCGCGCACCACCCCCGCGCCCTCATGGCCGAGCACGCTCGGAAAGATACCCTCGCTGTCGAAGCCGTCGAGCGTGTACGCATCGGTGTGGCAGATGCCCGTCGCCATGATCTCGACCAGCACCTCGCCCGCTTTCGGGCCCTCGAGGTCGAGTTCGACGAGTTCGAGCGGCTTTTTCGCCTCGAACGCAACGGCGGCACGGGTCTTCATGGGCGGGTCTCCTTTTCGGCGCTCCCAATCAGGCAAAGCGCGCGGCAATGCAAGATGCGAGAGCTTGTTTCAGCATCCATGGCCCAGGCTGTCCGGCCAGGCGGCGCCAGTTGTTTTTCGCGCAAAGACGCAAAGATGTCGCGCCGGCCGCGAAGCGGGTTTTCATTTTAACCGCGCGACCAGCCGCGCCGTTGACGTGGAAACGGATCCGTCGGCCCAGACCTTCCTCTTCGTGTCTTTGCGCCTTTGCGCCTTTGCGCGAAACAAAAAAAGCTGCGCCTAAGGACAGGTCCGGCCATGGACCCTGAAACAAGTTCAGGGTGACGAAGATAAGGGCGCTCCGGCGTGCCGGTTCCGCGTGATGCCGCACCTGCAAAGCGGCGCGCTCGACTCGCTCCTCGACCCGCTCCGCCAGCAGGTGAAAGTGATCCGGAGCGGCCTATCCGCAGCGCCGCCATTTGCTGCCGAAGGTGCGGTGCTGATCGACAAACTGCGCGAGGAATTGCCAAGGGCGTTGCGACGGATTGAGGGGCGTAGCGTACGTCGGCGCCTATTCTGGCAGGGGCATGACCGAGACCATGACCACACGATCTTTCGTCTCACTATACTCAAAATGGATTTTTACGCCATCATGCGCAAACCAATCCCAAGGCAAGATTGGTGGAGGGAAATCAAACCGAGCGTCTTCCAGCCAATACACTGGCACCCCCATCGCGCTTCGAACGTCGGTGCGACTGCTATCGAAAGTGAGGCCGTAGGGAAACGTTCCCGCATATTGTTCGTAATCCGGCTCTTTTCGACCATCGAAAAACTGGACACAACTACAAACGTCAGCGGAATTGACCAAGATCGTGAAGCCTCTGTCAGGATACTCGATATATCGATCCATGCCATATTCGGGATCGCCTTCAGGAAAACGATCCGGCACGACGACGGTAAACCCTAGCACGTCCGCAAACGAAGAAATGTGACGGCCAACGAGGCGTGCTTCGATCATGCTGCTATCCATATCGATGAGCCAAGTTGCTCAACACTCCACCACACTGACCGCCAGCCCGCCTTTCGACGTTTCCTTATATTTGTCGCGCATGTCCCGGCCGGTTTGCAGCATCGTCGCGATCACCGTGTCGAGGCTGACGACATGCGTGCCGTCGCCGATCATCGCGATGCGGCTGGCGTCGATCGCCTTGATCGCGCCCATCGCGTTGCGCTCGATGCACGGGATCTGGACCAAGCCTCCGATGGGATCACAAGTGAGGCCGAGGTTATGCTCCATGCCGATCTCGGCGGCATTCTCGACCTGCGCGTTGGTGCCGCCGAGCGCCGCGGTCAGCCCCGCCGCCGCCATCGAGCAGGCGACGCCGACTTCGCCCTGGCAGCCGACCTCGGCGCCCGAGATGCTGGCGTTGCGTTTATAGAGCGCGCCGACCGCGCCCGCGGCGAGCAGGAAGGTGCGCACCCCGGCATCATCGCCGCGATAACCGCGGCGGTAGAAGCGGATCACTGCGGGGATGATCCCCGCCGCGCCGTTGGTGGGCGCGGTGACGACCTTGCCGCCCGCGGCATTTTCCTCGTTCACCGCCATCGCCCACAGGTTGATCCAATCCATCATCGCGAGCGGATCGGTCAGATTTGCTTCGTGGCGGTTGCGGATGTCGGTCGCGATCTGCGGTGCGCGGCGCTTGACCTTGAGCCCGCCGGGGAGAATGCCGGTGCTGCAGCAGCCCGCATCGATCGAGGCGTCCATCGCCCCGGCGATCGCATCGAGCCCGGCGTTCACTTCGTCGAGGCTGCGGTGGACCAGCTCATTCTCGAGCATCATCTCGGCGAAGGTCTTGCCCGACGCCGCGCCCATGCTCAGCAGGTCGGCCCCCGAGGTGAAGGCGAACGGCAGTTCCACCTCATCCTCCGCCCCGCGGCTGTTGCGCCCCGCCTCGTCCTCGTCGACGACGAAGCCGCCGCCGATCGAGAAATACATGCGTTTCGCCAGAATTTCGCCCGCGGCATCGCGCGCGGTGAAGCTCAGTGCATTGCTGTGAAACGGCTGGCGCTGGCGCATCTGGAAATGCAGGTCGCGTGCGGGCTGGAATCGCACGCGCTGGCGGCCGAGCAGGTAGAGAAATCCCTCGCCCTCCGCCCGGTCCCAATGCGCTTTGATCGCGGCAAGGCTGGTGCTGGCGGGGATTTCCCCCGCGAGCCCCGCGACGATCGCGGTGTCGGCGGCGTGGCCCTTCCCCGTCAGCGCGAGCGAGCCATAAAGGTCGGCCTCGACATGCGCGGTCTTCGCCAGCAGCCCCTGATCGCCCAGCCACACGGTAAAGCGCCGCGCCGCGACCATCGGGCCGACGGTGTGCGAACTCGACGGGCCGACGCCGATCTTGAACAATTCGAACAGGCTGATGGTCATGGTTGGGGCATGCCGGCAAGCGGTGCGCCGATCGCGTCGAGGGGTATCCGGACCGCCAGGTCGCGCGCCGCCCCCAAAGTATAATGGCCATAGTCGAAATGAAAGGGCGAGCCGTCCGACGCGAAGAGCGGGCAGACCCCCTGCGGGCACTCGATATCCTGCATCGAGACATAGGTCGCGCCCGCCGCGGTCACGCCCGTGCGCATCGCGCGATCGGTGACGAGCAGGTCCAGCCGCCGGCTGCCGCGCGCCACATCGGCATCGCCGCGCGCGGTGAGGCGCGCAAGCAGCCGCGGCAGCGGCTCGTCATATTCGACTGCGGGACCGAGGACGGTCACCGCGATGCCCTGGGCCCGGAAATGTTCGATGGCGCGGACCAGCCCCGGAAGCCGGTCGGGGCGCCAGCGCGAGGACAGGATCACGCGCGCGATCGGCCCCTCGCCTAGGGTGCGGCCCTCGAACCCGATCGCCATGACGTCGGTGCAACGCCGATCGCCCGCGACCGGCCACACCGGATCGCATCCCGATGCGGTCAGCCGCAGGACGTTCATGTCGGGCATCCGCTCGGCCAGCGCCTGGACGATGTGACCCGCATGGCTGTCGCCCATGACCATGATGTTCGGCCGGTCGGTCCGCCGCGTCGCACAGACCGCAGGGTCGAAGGTCGGCCGCGCGCTGTCGGCCATGCACACCCCGCGCCGGAACTGGAAATTCGCTTCCTTGCTGTCGTCATAGTCGAGATAGGTGAGCAGCTTCGCCACCCGCGGATCGGCGATCCGCGTCGCGGTTGCCTGCATCGCGAGCAACGCGGCTGCGCCCGCCACGGCCACCATCGCCGTCACCGCCCCGCACAGCACGCGCGGGGTCGCCCACGCCTTGCCGCGCTGGAGGAAGGGCTGCTCGATCAGCCGGTAGCTGAGCACCGCCAGCACGAAGGAGATCGCGATCGTCGCCGCCATCTCGCCGGCATCGAGCGTCAGCCCGCGCTCGAAGCGCCAGAAGGCCATCACCGGCCAGTGCCAGAGGTAGAGCGAATAGCTGATGTCGCCGACGAAGCGCATCGGCGGAAGCGACAGCAGCCGCGCGGTGCCGCCGCTCTCGCCATAAGCGATCAGCAGCGCGGTGCCGATGCACGGCAGCAGCGCCCATGGCGCGGGAAAGGCGCTTTCCTCGGTGATGACGAACAGTCCGGCGATCACCAGCGCGAGGCCGAGCCACGCCGCCACGGGCTTCGTGCGCTCGCCGAGCTTCGGGAAACCGCCGGTCGCGACGAGCGCGCCCAGCCCCAGCTCCCATGCGCGCGCAGGGAGCAGGTAGAAGGCGGCGGCGGCCTTGTTCACCGCGATCAGCGCGAAACCCGCGGCAAGCGATGCGGCGACGATGACCCACAGCACCGGCACGATGCGCCGAGGCAGCCAGCGGTGCAATGCGATCAGCAGCAGCGGATAGAAGATGTAGAATTGCTCCTCGACCCCCAACGACCAGGTGTGGAGCAACGGCGTGAGCTCGGCATCGCCGAAATAATTGACCGTGCGCCAGAACCAGATGTTCGACCCCGACAGCGCCGTCGCCGCGGTGCTCCACGACAGGTCGCGCATGTCCTGCGGGAAGAGGCGCCACCAGCCGACGGCGAGCACCACCACGAGCATCACGAGCAGCGCGGGCAGGATGCGCAGCGCGCGGCGGCGATAGAAACCCGCCAGCGTGAAGCGACCGCCCTCCATCTCCTTCAGGATGATGCGGCTGATCAGATAGCCCGAGATGACGAAGAAGATATCGACGCCGACGAAGCCGCCGGGGATGGCGGTCAGCCCGGCGTGGACGAGCAGAATCGGCAGGACGGCAAGCGCGCGCAGTCCGGCGATGTCGTTGCGATACTGCATGGTCCCCCGAAAAGCTGGCCGGCGGATGCCCTCTAGCCCTTTGGGGTCCTTTGGGAAAGGGGGCGCATAGTCTTCCCCCTCGATGGTGGAAGGATATACGGAGCCTTATCGCGAAGCGATTAGGCGAAGTTGGATGGGGGTGCGGGTGCGTCCTTGTGCCGTCGTTTCAGGCCGAGAGCCCACCCCCACCGCTGCGACTAGGAAGCAAGCTTCCAAGTCTCGCTACCTCCCCCATCGAGGAGGAGGAGCAACCGAAAGATCAGCCCGGATAAGTCCAGGTGCCTTCGCGCGCGAAATTCTCGGCGGCGAAATCCCAGTTCAGCAGGTTGTCGACCGTGGCGTTGACATAGTCGGGGCGCACATTCTTGCGGTCGATATAATAGGCATGTTCCCACACATCGACGACGAGCAAAGGCTTGATCCCCGCGACCAGCTCGGTGCCCGCGTCGTGCGTGTCGGTGACCGACAGCGTGCCGTCGCGCGAGACGAGCCACGCCCAGCCCGACGCGAAATGGTTGATCGCGGTTTCCTTCAATTTCTTCTTTAGTTCGTCGAGCGAGCCGAAGTCGCGGTCGATCGCGGCGGCAAGGTCGCCCTCGGGCGCGGTCTTGTCGGGGCTCAGGCTGTTCCAGTAAAAGCCGTGGTTCCACGCCTGAGCCGCGTTGTTGAACATGCCCTTGTTGCCCGAACCCTCGGCGTGGTGGATGATTTCCTCGAGCGGCTTGTCGGCGAGCTCGGTGCCATCGATCGCGGCGTTGAGCTTGTCGACATAGGTCTTGTGGTGCTTGCCATGGTGCGTCTGCAGCGTTTCGGCCGAGATATGCGGTTCGAGCGCGTCCTCGGCATAGGGCAGGACGGTGAGAGCGATCGTCATGGCAGTCTCCATATTATTTGGGGAGGTTTTGGATTTCCTAACTCGGGATCGAGCCACGCGGTTGCAAGGTTATGGCGGCAAATTATTCCCCTCCCTGGAAGGGAGGGGTTAGGGGTGGGTCGCAAGCGCAGCGAGCACGAGAAGCGTCCCGTAAATCCGAGAGGTTCGACCCACCCCCGACCCCTCCCTTCCAGGGAGGGGAGACATCACGTCGCCATGCCCAGCAGCGTCGCGATGCGGTCGGCTTCCTCGGCGGGCTTGTCGCAGCGGATGCGCGAAATGCGCGGGAAGCGCATCGCGAGGCCCGACTTGTGGCGCTTCGACGCATGGATTGAATCGAAGGCGACCTCGAGCACCAGCGACTTCTCGACCTCGCGCACCGGCCCGAAGCGATTGAGCGTGTTGTCGCGGACGAACTTGTCGAGCCACTTCAGCTCCTCGTCGGTGAAGCCCGAATAGGCCTTGCCCACGGGTAGCAATTCGCCCTGCTCGCTCCAGCAGCCGAAGGTATAGTCCGAATAGAAGCTCGCGCGCCGCCCGTTGCCGCGCTGCGCATACATCATCACGCAATCGGCGATGAGCGGATCGCGCTTCCACTTATACCATAGCCCCGCGCGGCGACCCGCGACATAGGGCGCATCGCGGCGCTTGAGCATCACCCCCTCGATCGCCACATCGCGCGCGCCCGCGCGGCGCTCGGCGAGGTCGTCGAAGTCGTCCGCATCGATGATTTGCGACAGGTCGAAATGGCTGGCAGCGAGGCGGGGCATGAAAGCCTCCAGCTTGGCGCGCCGCTTGCTCCACGGCAGGCCGCGCAGATCCTCGCCATCGACGCCGAGCAGGTCATATACGCGCACGAACGCCGGATAATCCGCGAGCATCTTCTTCGACACGACCTTGCGCCCGAGCCTTTGCTGGAGCGCGTTGAAACTCGCCGCCTCGCCGCCCTGCGCGTCGCCGCGCACAAGCAGTTCGCCGTCGATCACCGCATCCTTGTCGAAGGCGGTCACCAGTTCGGGAAAGGCAGCGCTGATCTCCTCGCCGCCGCGGCTGTAGATGCGCGTCTCGCCGCCGCCATGGACGATCTGGACGCGGATGCCGTCCCATTTCCACTCGGCGGCATAGTCCGCGAGGTCGACGGTGCCATCCTCCAGCGGGTGCGCGAGCATGAAGGGGCGGAAGAAACCGACATCGGCGAGGTCGGGCCGCTCCGCCCGCCCTTCGCCCCAGGCAAAGAGCGGCGCATAGGGCGGGGGGATCGCGTGCCACAGCTCCTCGACATCGTCGACAGGGACATCGAACGCCAAGGCAAAGGCCTGTTTCGCGAGCCGCGCCGACACCCCGACGCGCATGCCGCCGAGCGCGAGCTTGAGCAAGGCGTAGCGCCCGTCGGCGTCGAGCCGGTCGAGCAGCGAGGCGACGATGGCGGGGGCATCACTGCGGGTGGCGGCGGCGAGGGTGTCGACAGCTTGGCTGACGCTGAGGTCGTCCTTCGCCCCGGGCGCGTCGGGCCATAACAGCGCCGCTGTCTCCGCGGTATCGCCGACGAAATGCCGCGACAGCCGGAACAAGTCCTCGTCCACCCGCGTCGCGAGCAGCGCCCGTACCGTCCCCGCCTTCACCGCGGGAAAGTCGAGGCTTTCGGTCAGCGCCGCGATCGCCCAGCCGCGGTCGGGATCGGGCGTGTGCTTGAGATAGTCGACGATCAGCGCGAGCTTCGAGTTGCGCGAGCGCGTGTAGATCAGCCGGTCGATCAGGGCCGCGAACCGCTTCACGCTTCCTCCTCCAGATCGCGGCCGACGAGGTGCAGCGCGCGCGCCTTGCGCTGATGCAATTCGCACCAGCGCAGAAGCCCATCCTCGCTACCATGCGTAATCCACGTCTCCTTCGGGTTTACCTCGGCGATCGTGGTCGTGAGTTCGTCCCAGTCGGCATGGTCCGAAATGACGAGCGGCAGCTCGACCATCCGCTGCCGCGCGCGCTGGCGCACGCGCATCCAGCCCGATGCCATCGCGGTCACCGGATCGGGCAGCCGCCGCGACCAGCGGTCGTTCAGCGCCGAGGGCGGCGCAAGCACGATCTGCCCCGCCATTTCGGCCTTTTCGGTCTCGCTCACCAGCCGCAATTCGCCGAGGTCGACGCCGTGGATCGCATAGAGGTGACACATCTTCTCGAGCGCGCCGTGGATATAGATCGGCGCGTTCCAGCCGGCGCCGCGCAGCTCGGCGATCACGCGCTGCGCCTTACCGAGCGCATAGGCGCCGACTAGCACCGAGCGCTCGGGCTCGGCGCGCACCGCGCCGATCAGCTTGGCGATCTCGTCCGACGTGGGCGGATGGCGGAACACGGGCAGGCCGAAGGTCGCCTCGGTGACGAAGATGTCGCATGGCACCACCTCGAAGCGTGCGCAGGTCGGGTCGGCGCGGCGCTTGTAATCGCCGGTGACGACGATCCGTTCGCCGGCATATTCCATCAGGATTTGCGCGCTGCCCAGCACATGGCCGGCGGGGTGGAAACTGAACTTCACCCCGCCACGTTCGAAGGCTTCGCCATAGGGAAAGGCGGCATTGTGGCTCGCCTCGACGTCGACGCCGTAGCGCAGCGCCATGATCGCCAGCGTCTCGGGGGTCGCATACACCGACCCATGCCCGCTGCGCGCATGGTCGGCATGACCGTGCGTCACCGCCGCGCGTTCGACCGGCCGCGACGGGTCGATCCACACATCGGCGGGCTTCACATGGATGCCGTGCGGATGCGGCTCGATCCAGGTCCTGACCTTGGCCATCAGGCGGCGAGCTTCCGCGCGCAGGCGAGATCGGCCACGAACGCCGCGCGCTCTTCGTCCGCCCGCTCGCGGTCGGGCAGGCGCAGCAGGAAGGAGGGATGGATCGTCGCGACCAGTTTTGTGCCCCCTGCCAGCTCGTGCACCGCGCCGCGCATCGACTTGATGCTCGCGCTCTTGCCCGTCACCCCGCGCAGCGCGCTCGCGCCCAGCGTGACGATCAGGTCGGGCTGCACCAGCGCGCGCTCCTTGTCGAGCCACCAGCGACAGATGTCGATCTCGCCCGCGGTGGGATTCTGGTGCAAACGGCGCTTGCCGCGCGGCTCAAACTTGAAATGCTTGACCGCGTTGGTGAGGAACAGCCGTCGCCGGTCGAGCCTGGCTTCGCCCAGCGCCTCATTCAAGACTTGCCCGGCCGGCCCGACAAAAGGCCGCCCTTGCAGATCCTCCTGATCGCCCGGCTGTTCACCGATGACCATGATCCGCGCCGCAGCGGGCCCTTCGCCCGCCACCGCCTGCGTCGCATTGCAGTGGAGCGGGCAGCGCGTGCACTGGCCAACCGCGCGCGCGACCGCATCGAGCGAGGTCAGATCGTCGTCGAGAAGCAGGTCGTCGGCCACGCGCGTGCGCCATTTCTCCGTTCGGGGGTTCGCAGCCGAAACGGCCATTTCGCGCATCCGTTCCACCCGCGCCCCGGCGCCCGCGAGCAGGGGTGCGATATCCTGCGCCTCGGGCAGATTCTTCCAATATTTCTTCGGCATCTCGGCGCGCATCGCGTCGATCTTGACTCGCGCGGGGTTGAAGATCGCGCCGTAATAAGTGCGCCACTGATCCTCGACGACATCGCTGTCGGGCACCTCGTCGCGCGTGCCACCGGGACCATAGCTCAGTTCCTCGTCTTCCCAGATCGCCCGCGCGTCGGGCGTGACGATCGCCCAGTCCATCCCGTAAAAGCGCCGCTGAAAGAAGGGCGCAGTCAGCCGCAATATGCGATGATCGGGCTCGAACCATGCCGCGAAGCTTTCGCGACCTTCCTCTTCGCCCAGACGGCGAAAACGGACGAAGGCGTGCATCTTGTGGACATCGCGGCGGATCGCCTTGTCGGTCTTGCGCAGCCAGTCGACATCGGCATCGGTCGTCCGCGCCAGCAGCTGCCGCTCGCGCGCGGCGCGCCAGACGAGGCGATAGAGCCGCGCCGGGACTTGCGGGTCGCGGTGGCAGATCACGCGATCGGCCATCGTCAGCAATTCGCGGGGCAGCGATACTGCCGCTCCCGACGACACCGGCGCTTGGTCGCCAAACAGCGATGCACCTTCCTCGGCGCCGCGCCAACTCACATCCTCGGGCGCCACCCCGCCCGCCAGCAACGCACGCGCCACCCCGCGCCACTCGGCGAAATCGCCGGGCGTGGAGAGCACCACCTCTCTCACAGGGCGAGCGCCAGCTGCTCCGCCGGCGGCGCAAAGCGCGCGCGTAGGTCGGCGCTGTCGGTGAGCTTTCCCGGTCGCCAGTCGAGCGTCACGATGAAGGGCAAGACCTTCTTCACCGACGCGGTGAGTTTGGCGAGATCGCCGAGCCGCAGCTTGCCGGTGCGGCGCACAGCGACGATCCGGTCGACCGCGCGCGTGCCCAGCCCCGGCACGCGCAGCAGCAATTCGCGCGGCGCGCGGTTGATATCGACCGGAAAGATGTCCCGCTTCATCAGCGCCCAGGCGAGCTTTGGGTCGATGCTCAGGTCGAGCATGCCGCCGCTCGCCCCTTCCATGATCTCGCTTCTCGCAAAGCCATAGAAGCGGAGCAGCCAGTCGGCCTGGTACAGCCGATGTTCGCGCATCAGCGGCGGGCGCACCGGCGGCAAGGCGCTGCTCGCGTCGGGGATCGGGCTGTACGCCGAATAATAGACGCGGCGCAGGTGATAGCCCGAATAGAGATTGTCCGCGGTCGCGAGGATATCGTCGTCGCGCGCCGCGTCGGCGCCGACGATCATCTGCGTCGACTGCCCCGCGGGCGCGAAGCGCGGCGGCTTCGCCTTGCCGATGAGCCGGCCCTTCGCGGCTTCCATCGCATCCTCGGCGCCGACGCGCACCGATGCCATCGTCTTGCGGATCGTCGCGGGTTTCTTTTCGGGCGCGAAGCTTTCGAGCCCCGCCTCGGTCGGGAGTTCGACATTGGTCGACAGCCGATCGGCATAAAGCCCCGCGAGCGCGACCAACGCGGGGTCGGCGCCTGCGATCGTCTTCAAATGGATATAGCCCTGGAAACGATGCTCCTCGCGCAGGATGCGCGCGACCTCGACCAGCTGCTCCATCGTATAATCCTCGGACCGGATGATGCCCGAGGAAAGGAACAGCCCCTCGATGTAGTTGCGCTTGTAGAAATCGAGCGTGAGCGTGACGACTTCCTGCGGCGAAAAGCGCGCGCGCTCGACATTGCTCGACGCGCGGTTGATGCAGAAACGGCAGTCGTAGACGCAGAAATTGGTGAGCAATATCTTGAGCAGCGAGATGCAGCGGCCGTCGGGGGCATAGCTGTGGCAGATGCCCATGCCCTCGGTCGAGCCGATGCCCTTCGAGCCCACCGAGTCGCGCTTCACTGTCCCCGAAGAGGCGCAGGAGGCATCATATTTGGCGGCATGCGCCAGCACCGCGAGCTTCTGGAGAATCGTCTTGCTGCTCATGCCCATGGGCATAGCAGACGGAACAAAAAAAGAACAAACTTAGGTTAGGCCGTTGACCCTCCCTGTGGCGAAGCCATGGAGAGTTGTCAGCGCGAAGCGCTGACGGAGGGGCGATTGCGCAAACGTCGCCAGGCCCCTCCACCACTTGCTTCGCAAGCGGTCCCCCTCCCCATCGCTGCGCGACAGGGAGTATCTATGAACCCCGCCCCAACCGCATCCGGAACGCGTCGAGGTGAAAATAGGCGGGGTCGAAATCGCACATCGCCGCCAAGGCATCGGCGTCGAGGAAGCGGATCCACTGGCGGTCGGTCTCGATATAGCCCTCGCGCACCAGCCGGCGCAGGACGCGGTTGGTGTGGATCGGCGTCAGCCCCAGCGTGTCGGCGATCTGCGTCTGCGTCATCGGCAGGCGCAGCGTGTCGGCGCCCGCGAGGTTGACGATCTGCGCGCGGCGGTGGAGTTCGAGCAGCAGGTGGCCGATCCGCTCCTGCGCGCTCTGCCGCCCGTTGCGCACGATCTGTTCGCGCAGGAACGCCTCCTCCTGCACCTGCGTCCACCAGAAGGCCATGGTCAGCGCCCCCGACCCCGCGAGCAGGTCGCGAACCGCGGCGGGCGCGATGGCATAGGCCGAGCCCGTCGTCAGCGCGACGACGCCGTGGTCGGCCTCGGCCGCGACGAGCACCTGCAGGTCGAAGATGTCGCCGGGCAGCAGGATGTTGAGGATCTGGCGGCGCCCGTCCTCGAGCTCCTTGAAGCGTGCCGCCCAGCCCTCGCGCATGACGAGGACCGCGTCCATCGGTTCGCCGGCGCTGACGATTTCCTGCCCCGCGGTAAAGTTGCGCGTCTTGCTGCCGAGCGTCAGCAGTTCCGCCCGCTCGGGGTCGCCGATTTCGCTGTAGAAAGACAAGCGCGCGACCAGCGCTTCCAATGCCATGTTCAAGGCCCCCGCCCCTCCGATATGTCGTGAGCTAATGTTTCGCTAGGCTTCGCGCCACTTGGCCGGAAGCGTGATGATGCAGATCAAGCCGCCCGGCTCCCAGCGCCGCTCGATCGTCCCGCCCAGATTATTACGCACGCTGCGCTCCATCAGCAAGGTGCCAAAACTGGTTCGTTCGGGCGCCACGACCAGGGCATCGCCGCCGCTCTCGGTCCAAGTCAGGCGGAAGCGGCGATCGTCGCCCTCGCTGTCTTGCGTCCACTCGATGTCGACGCGGCCATCGCGGCCGCCCAGCGCGCCATGCTTGACCGCATTGGTCGCGAGTTCGTTGAACAGCAGCGCCATCGCAACCAGCGCATTTTCGGGAAGTTCGAGGTCGGGCCCCGACCAGCGGATGCGCGGAAAGGCCGCCTCGACCTCGCGCATCAGCGCGTGCATCGACCCGGTCAGGAAATTGGCGCCGAGCAGCACATTCTGGGCGCGGTTGAGCGCGTCGAGCCGGCTGCTGATCCGCTCGACATAATCGTCGACGTCGGTCGCGGCGTGACGGGTGAGCGAGATGATCGCGCCGACCGTCGCGAACAGGTTGCGCATGCGGTGATGCAGTTCGCGCATCAACACCGCGTCATTTTCCTGCCGGCTCTTCTGCTCGGTGATGTCGACGCTGATCCCGGTGAGCACCGCGTCGTTGCTGCGCACATCCCAGTCGGCGCGCGCCGCCATCCAGCGCACCCCCTTTTCGGGATGCTCGATGCGATATTCGGTCGCATAGGGGCTACCGGTTTCGACCGCCTCGCCCAGCACGGTGCGCACCGCGTCGCGGTCGGCCGGATACAGCCGCTCGAAAAAGCCTTCGCCGGTCGAGAGCGCGGTTTCATAATCCTCGCCCCACAGCTCGGCGACCGCGCCGCGCCAGTTGAGCGCATCGGTCTGGGCATCGAACTGCCAGGTTGCGATTCGCGAAAAATCGAGCGCGCGTTCGAGCATGTGGCGCGCGTCGTCGCGCTCGATCACCGTGCGGCGCAGGTCCGCTTCGGCCATGATGATCGCCGCGAAATCTTCGAGCCGCTCGATTTCGCGCGCACCGAATGACAGCCGCGGCTCGCGGTCGATGATGCACAGGGTGCCGAGCACGGCGCCGTTATAGGCGCGCAGCGGCACCCCGGCATAAAAGCGGATCAGCGGATCGCCGGTGACCAGCGGATTCTCGGCAAAGCGCGCGTCCTCGCGCGCATCGGGCACAACAACGGGCCGCTCGTCGTTCACCGCATATTGGCAGAAGCTGATGTCGCGGTGCGTCTCGGCGACGTCGAGGCCATAGGAGGATTTGAACCATTGGCGGCAATCGTCGACGAGCGAGACCAGGGCGATCGGCGCGTCGAACAAATCGGCGACCAGCTTGGTCACGCGGTCGAACGCCGGTTCGGGCGCGGTGTCCATGATCCGATATTCGCGCAGCGTGCGCAGCCGGCGCGCCTCGTCCTGCGCGCGGTCGCGGTCTCCACCGTCGGCCAATGTCTGCCCCCTGTCCTCCAGCGTCATCCCGCCGCCGTCCTGCTTCCGGGTCGCTCTGCCATGATATGGTCCTCAAAACAAATGGCGAGCCGCCGGCAAGCCGTCCAATCGCGGTAATTTCGTTATAACCCGTTCGCGTCCCGGCATTTTCTACGCACGCCACGCCGACAAGTTGCGCAAAATCGGACTCCCTGCGGGAACCGCATCGCGCGCGGGCGCGTATGACAGCGATCAAGAGGGAGGAATCCGAATGAGTCTGGGTGAAGAAATCCGCGGTCACCTGCCGTTTTTGCGCCGCTATGCCCGCGCGCTGACGGGCAGCCAGCAGCATGGCGATAATTTTGTGCACACGATGCTGGAAGTGATCGTCGCGGCCCCCGACGAGTTTCGCTCGGACGACGGCATCCGCATCGATCTCTACCGCACCTTCCACCGCATCTGGGAAAGCGCCTTCATCGACGACGGCGAAGGCAGCGACGAGGACGCATTCGTCCGCGCCGCGACGCGCCGCCTGTCGCGCCTCACCCCGCTCGGCCGTCAGATATTGCTGCTCACCGCGCTCGAAGGCTTTTCCACCGAGGAAGCCGCGCTGATCACCGGCACCGACACCCCGACGGTCGAGATATTGCTGGCCGAAGCGGTCGACGATTTGGACCGCGAGGCGCGCACGTCGGTGCTGATCATCGAGGACGAGCCGCTGATCGCGATGGAGCTCGAGGCGATCGTGCGCGACCTCGGCCATGAGGTCGCGGGGATCGCGGCGACGCACGAGGATGCGGTCGCCGCATTCGAAAACAGCGACGCGGGGCTCGTCCTTGCCGACATCCAGCTGGCCGACGGATCGTCGGGGATCGACGCGGTGCAGGACATCCTCGCGATCGCCCCGGTGCCCGCGATCTTCATCACCGCCTTCCCCGAAAAGCTCCTCACCGGCCACCGCGTCGAGCCGACCTTCCTGATCTCGAAGCCGTTCCGCGAAAACACCGTGCGCGCGGCGATCAGCCAGAGCCTGCTGTTCACGCCGCAGCTGGCGGCGTAGGCCAAGCTACACCGAGAGGCGCTGACCGCTTTGGATGTTGGATCGGCCCTTCTAATTCTCCCTGTCGCGAAGCGATGGGGAGAGGGACCATGCGAAACATGGTGGAGGGGCGGTGACCTTGAGCAGGCGCTTACGGCATCGACCTCTCCACCACCCTGCGGGTGGTCCCCCTCCCCACGGCTACGCCGCAGAGAGGATTAGAAGGGCCGCCCCCAAACTCACTCATAGCTCTCCTCACCCCGCAAATCCCCTTGCCCGCGGCATGCCGATGCTTACATATCGGCGAAAGAATATTTCCCCCCGCGCATGAGGATCGCCTTGCCATGTCCCGTAAAGCCCTGTCGGCGCCGCTCGCGCTGGTCGCCCTGTTCATGACCCCCGCCGCCGCGCAGGCCGCGGGCGATGCCGCGAGCGCGACCACGCCCGATGCGCTGGCCTATCCCGCGACCGAGCGCGGTACCACGGTCGATCCGCAGTTCGGCGTCGACGTCGCCGACCCCTATCGCTGGCTTGAAGACGATGTCCGCGTCAATCCGAAGGTCGCAGCGTGGGTGGCCGACCAGAACAAGGTTACCGACGCCTATCTCGACACGCTGCCCGGCCGCGACGCGTTCAAGAGCCGCATGACCGAGCTCTACAATTACGAACGGTTCGGCCTCCCCCGCAAGGCGGGCACCCGCTATTTCTACACCCGCAACGACGGGCTCCAGCCGCAGTCGGTGCTCTATGTCCGCGAGGGGCTGAAGGGCGAAGGCCGCGTGCTGATCGACCCGAATGGCTGGGCCAAGGACGGCGCCACCGCGCTCGCGGAATGGACCCCGTCGGAAGACGGCAGGCACCTTCTCTATTCGGTGCAGGACGGCGGCACCGACTGGCGCATCGTGCGCGTCATGGACGTCGCGACGGGCAAGGATTTGTCGGACGAAGTGCGCTGGGTCAAATTCTCGGCGCTCGACTGGGCGAAGGACGGCAGCGGCTTCTATTATTCGCGCTTCCCGCAGCCCGCCGAGGGTGCGGCCTTCCAGTCGCTGAACGAGAATCACACCGTCTATTTCCACAAGCTCGGCACGCCGCAGAGCGACGACGTCCTGATCCACGCCACCCCCGACAAGCCCAAGCTCAACAACAGCGCGGTCGTCAGCGACGATGGCAAATATCTGATCGTCGTCGGCTCCGAAGGCACCGACGAGCGCTATGGCCTCACCCTCTATCCGATCGGCCCCAAGGGCGCGGGCAAGCCGGTGACGCTGGTGGGCGACTTCGCGAACAATTGGGAATATGTGACCAACGCGGGTACCCGCTTCACCTTCCTCACCAACAAGGACGCGCCGCGCCAGCGGCTGGTGTCGATGGACATCAAGAAGCCCGAAGCGCTGACCCAGCTCGTCGGCGAGCAGGAGGCGACGCTGGTCGGCGCGTCGCGCGTCGGCAATCGCATCATCCTGTCCTATTTGGGCGACGCCAAGTCGGAAGCGCGCATGGTCGCGCTCGACGGCAAGCCGGTGGCGAACATCAAGCTTGCCGATATCGGCTCGGCCTCGGGCTTCGGCGGCAAGTCGGCCGATCCCGAAACCTTCTACAGCTTCTCCAGCTACGCCCGCCCGACGACGATCTACCGGCTCGACACCGCGACCGGAAAGAGCGAGATTTTCGCCGAGCCGAAGCTGACCTTCGATCCGCAGGACTTCGCCGTCGAGCAGCGCTTCTACACCTCGAAGGATGGCACCAGAGTGCCGATGTTCCTGGTGATGAAAAAGGGCCTCGACCGCAGCAAGGGCTCGCCGACATTGCTTTACGGCTATGGCGGATTCAACGTCTCGATGACCCCCGGCTTCTCGCCCACCCGCCTCGCCTGGGTCGACAAGGGCGGCGTGCTCGCGATCGCGAACCTGCGCGGCGGCGGCGAATATGGCAAGGCGTGGCACGATGCCGGCCGCCTCGACAAGAAGCAGAATGTCTTCGACGATTTCATCGGCGCGGGCGAATATCTGATCGCGCAAGGGATCACCGGCAAGGGCCAACTCGCGATCGAGGGCGGCTCGAACGGCGGACTGCTCGTCGGCGCGGTGACCAACCAGCGCCCCGACCTGATCGCCGCGGCGCTGCCCGCGGTCGGCGTGATGGACATGCTGCGTTTCGACCGCTTCACCGCCGGCCGCTACTGGGTCGACGATTATGGCTATCCGTCGAAGGAAGGCGATTTCCGCAACCTGCTCGGCTATTCGCCCTATCATAATATCAAGGACGGCGTTTCCTATCCGGCGGTGCTGGTGACGACCGCCGACACCGACGACCGCGTCGTGCCCGGGCACAGCTTCAAATATACCGCCGCGCTCCAGCATGCGCAGGCCGGCGACAAGCCGCACCTGATCCGCATCGAAACGCGCGCCGGGCACGGGTCGGGCAAGCCGACCGACAAGATCATCGCCGAAGCCGCCGACAAATATGCCTTTGCGGCCAAATGGACCGGCCTCAGCGTCGAATAGGCCGCCGGCTCGCGATCGCCGCCGTCGTCCTCTGCGGACTGGCGGCGGCGGTCTGGGCCATCCTGCCCAACGGCAAGCTCGCGCGCATCGAGCGCCATGCCCGATGCTATGACCCGGCGGCGCTGCCGCAGGTCGAGACGCTCGCGGATGGGCGCAAGGCGATGCGGCTGCGCGTCCTGCTGTGGAATGTCGAGGGCCTGCCCTGGCCGATCCGCAGCGGGCGCGCGCCGAAGCTCGCCGCGATCGCCGGCTGGATCGCCAAGCGGCGCAAGGCGGGGCTCGGCCCCGACATATTGATCCTGCACAAGGCGTTCACCCCCGAAGCCTCGCGCATCGCCACCGCAGCCGGCTACGCCAATATCCTTCCCGGCCCCGCCGTCGACCGCCCGCGGCATATGCCCGTGCCGATCCCGCTGGCGGGCCATGCCGAGGCCGGCCGCTGGTGGAAAGGCGAAGGGATCGGCAAATGGCTCGACAGCGGCCTCTATGTCGCGACCGACCTGCCCTTGCCCAAGGCAATCGGCGATCCGCCCCTGCCCGCTTATGCGAGCGACGCCTTCTATGCGGGCAGCTGCGCGGGCTATGACTGCCTGTCGAACAAGGGCGGCATGATCGTCCATGCCGCGCTGCCCGGCGCGCCCGAACCGCTCGCGATCTTCAACACGCACCGCAATTCGCGCGAGCCGTCGGGCGTGAGCATCGCGCGCGCCGAAGCCGCGCATGTCATGCAGACGCTCGAAAACGACGCGCTGCTGCATGGCTTCGGCGGCAATGGCGCGATGATTGCCGCGGGCGATTTCAACAACTACCGCGCCGGCGACAAGACGGGCCGTTTCGCCACCGACCCCGCCTTCCGCCTCGCCGCCAAGGGCGCCGGCTTCGCCGCCCGCGCCGCGCCGATGACCGACGCCAAGGCGTGGACCGACGCCTACGACCTGCTCGGCTTCCGCAGCTCGAGCGCGATGCGGGTCGAGCCCCTCGCGGTCGCGACGCTCTTCGACGGCAAAAATGGCCCTGTTCTTTCGGACCATGCCGCCCAATATGTTATCTTCCGGCTGAGCTGGCGCGCCGACGCCCCCGCCGCGCCGGTCTTGATGCCGACCTGCACGCTCTGATTTCGAAAGAAACCCATGTCCTTTGCCTTTGCCCCGACCGCCACCACGACCGCCGACCTTTGGACCGAGACCGCCGCCGCCGCCGAAGCGCTCGTCGCGGGCGAGCCCGACGGCATCGCCAATATGGCCAATGTCGCGGCGCTGATCTGGCAGGCGATTCCCGATCTCAACTGGGCGGGCTTCTACCGCTTCGACGGCAGCGAACTCGTGCTCGGCCCCTTTCAGGGCAAGGCCGCGTGCATCCGCATCCCGCTGGACAAGGGCGTCTGCGGTGCCGCGGCGCGCACCCGCGAGACCCAGCGCGTCGAGGATGTCCACGCCTTTCCCGGCCATATCGCCTGCGACGCGGACAGCCGTAGCGAGCTGGTCGTGCCGATCGTCGCGGCGGGGCGCCTGATCGGCGTGCTCGACCTCGACAGCCCATTGCCGTCGCGCTTCACGGCCGACGACCAGATCGGCGCCGAGGCGCTGGTCGCGCGGATCGCAGGGGCGCTCGCGGGCTAAACCTCCCCCTTGATGGGGGAGGCAGCGAGACTTGGCAGCTTGCTGCCTAGTCGCAGCGGTGGGGGTGCGGTCTAGGCCCGACACGAACGGCGCCATGACGCACCATCACCCTCATCCAACTCCGCCTAGGCCGCTTCGCGGCCAAGGCTGCATATCCTTCTCCCATCAAGGGAGAAGGATGATCGGCCATTCCCGGCCTCTAAATCTGCCCCAAATCGAGACAATCCAGTCAAGGTAAACGGATTCGCCGTCAAGCTGTGCATTTGCTAAACACTTTGTTAACCAATGGCCCTCGCCGCCCCCGGCGACGCCCACGGAAACAGGGAGTTACGCCATGCGACGCACCGCACTTCTTCTGGGAATCGCCGCCGGATCGCTGCTGCTGGCCGGCCAGGCGCACGGCGGCGACAAGAAAGGCCGCCTCGATTACGGCGCGCCGACCGCGTCGGACACGCGCGTCTATACGGGCTATCCCGACCGCGTGCCGAGCGAGGTCGACTATCGCCAGGTGAACGGCACCTACGACGCCGAGGGGCGCTGGACGGGCACCTGGAACGGCACCTACGAGGCGCCCGACGGCCGGCGCTACGACGGCGAATATGAAGGCACGGTCGAAGGCGCGGGCACCAGCTATGCCCCGCCGCCGCCGGCCTATGATCCCTATTATGACGGCGACGACGGTTATCGCGGCGGATACGACGCGAACTACGACGCCGACATGGAGCGCCGCTGTGGCCGGGGGGGCACAGTTGGCGGGGCGGTTGTCGGCGGACTGGTGGGGGGCATCGCCGGCAACCGCATCGCCGGCAAGGGCAACCGCACCGAAGGCACGATCATCGGCGGCGCGCTGGGCGCGGTCGCGGGCGGCGCGATCGGCAGCGCGGCGGACAAGAAGCGCTGCGACGATTGGTGGGCCAGCCGCGGCGGCCATTACCAGCAGGGCGGCAGCTATTACCGGCAGGAAAGCTATTCGCACGGCGGCGGCTATCCGCCCCCGCCGGCATATTACGGCAATGGTTCGACCACCGTCTATCAGCAGGGCGGTTACGGCCATTACGGCTATGGCGCCCCCTATGGCTATTACACCCCGGGCGTCGTGGTCACGACGGTGATCACCACCGGCGCGCCCGTGGTGACCGAGACGATCGAGACCTCGACCCGCACCTATTATGAAAATGTGCCGGTGAAGAAGAAGCGCTACGTGGCCAAGAAGAAGTGGAAGCCCCGGCCCAAGCCGCGCTGCGTCTGCTGAGCCACGGACCAGCCAGACCAGAGGGCCCGCCTCGCAGCAGCGACGGCGGGCCTTTTGCTGCAGGTCATCGGCTCGCCGCGCGCGCGCAACGGTTCAGCGGCGCGAAAGCATCGCGTCCCTATTGGCAAAGCATGGCGGCCGGGGCGTTCCCGTGCCCGCAGCTTGGGGACCATTCTCTATGCGCCGTTTCACTACTTTTGCCGCTGCCACCGCGGTCCTGATGACCAGCTTCGCCGCGACCCCGGCCGAGGCGCGCAAGCGCTACGGCGGCTGGCACCACCGCGACCGCGACCATATCAGCACCGGCGAAGTGCTCGGCGGGCTGTTCGTGATCGGCGCGATCGCGGCGATCGCCAGCGCGGCGAGCAAGGACAAGCAGGAGCGCCGCGAACAGCGCTACGACCCGCCGTACCAGAACGACGACTATCGCGAAGTCCCGCGCTACGAGCCGCAGGTCGATGACGACGCCGCAGCGCCCGCTGGCGCCTATGGCGGCGGGGAGGCCGAAGCGCGCGCCGCCGATGCGTGCAGCTGGGCGGTCGAGGGCGAGATGGGCGACGACGCGCGCGTCGACAGCGTCACCGGCACCGAGCCCAACAACGGCGGCTGGTACGTCACCGGCACCGCCTCGCGCCTCGGCGGCGAGACGCGGAGCTTCGGCTGCAGCTACCGCGGCGGCCGTGTGGTGGATGTGACGTTCAACAGCTGACAATCCAGATCCTCCCCATCGCGAAGCGTTGGGGAGGGGGACCGCTCGCGAAGCGAGTGGTGGAGGGGTTTCGACCTCAGCGCCATTACCCCTCCGTCAGCGCTTCGCGCTGCCACCTCCCCATCGCTACGCGTGGGGAGGATCTTTTTTTGTCTGAACCCCCGCTAAACCAAGTCTGAACCGCAGATAAGCAGGGGGTTCAGACCTGCGACACCCCCCTCCTTCTATACCCGGATCAACAGGCGGCGAATCGCCCCCTGCGTTGAAGGAGACCGAACCCATGGCTATGACCAAGATGACCAAGGCCGCAGTTGGTGCGGCCACCGCCGGCGCATTGATGCTCGGCAGCACCCCCGCAATGGCCCGCGACCGCGACGGCGACGGGATCAGCGCGGGCGAAGTGATCGCCGGCGCCGTCGTCCTCGGCGGCCTCGCCGCGATCCTGTCGAGCAGCTACAACGACCGTTACGACTCGCGCTACGACGGCCGCTATCGCGACGATTATCGCGGCCGCTACGACAACGACCCGCGCTACGGCTATGGGTACGACTATGGCCGCTACGGCAACAGCCGCAGCGCGGTGAACCAGTGCGTCAATGCCGTCGAACGCGGCAGCCGTCGCTACGGCAACACCGACGTCACCCAGGTGACGAGCATCGACCGCAAGCGCGACGGTTACAAGATCAAGGGCCAGGTCGTCGTGCGCGACGGCTACGGCGGCCGCTGGGGCCGCGGCGGTTATTACGACCGCGGTCGCTTCAGCTGCGACATCCGCTACGGCCGCGTGCAGGACATCAAATTCTCGGGCCTGCGCTAAACACCGGAAAGCCCCTCCCCTCATCGGGAGGGGCTTTTCTTTGTCGGCGGCGCGCCGCATGAAGCGGCATGATCAAACAGAGCCTGCTCGCCGCATTGCTGCTCACCGCAGCCGTCCCCGCCCTCGCCAAGGACGACGCCCCTGCCGCCGACCCCGCGCGGCTGAAGGCCGACGTCGAGAAGCTCGTCTCCTTCGGCACGCGCCATACCTTGTCGTCGGCGACCGACCCGAGGCGCGGCATCGGGGCCGCGCGCAATTGGGGTGCCGCGGAATTCGCGCGCATTTCCAAGGCCTGCGGCGGCTGTCTCACCGTCAGCCGCATCGCCGACCGCTTCGAAGGACCGCGCGCGCCTGCGGGCGTGATCGTCGAAAATGTCCTCGCGATCCAGAAGGGCACGGGCGATCCCGCGCATGTCATCATGATCGCGGGGCATATCGACAGCCGCGTCAGCGACCCGATGAACTTCACCGACGATGCGCCGGGCGCCAACGACGATGCCTCGGGCACCGCGCTGGTGATCGAGGCGGCGCGGCTGCTGTCGAAACAGAAGCATCGCGCGACGATCGTCTATGCCTTGCTCTCGGGCGAGGAACAGGGCCTCTGGGGCGGCAGGCTGCTCGCGCGCCACGCGCAGACCGAGGGCTGGGCGGTCGCGGCGCTGCTCAACAACGACATCGTCGGCGGCACCCACGGCACCGACGGCACGATCGTCGACAACCGGGTGCGCGTGTTCAGCGAGGGCATCCGCGCTTCGGAGGATTTCGCGGCGCAGCTCGCGCGGCGCGGCATCGGCGGCGAGGACGACGGCCCGTCGCGCGCGCTCGCCAAGGCGGCGATCCGTGCGGGCGAGGCCAATCCTGCGATCGGGCTGGAAGTGCTCGCGGTGCGCCGCCCCGACCGTTTCCGCCGCGGCGGCGACCATCTGCCCTCGCTCGAGCTCGGCTATCCCGCGATCCGCTTCACCGTCGGGGTCGAGGATTACGACCACCAGCACCAGGATCTGCGCAGCGAGAACGGCCGCAAATTTGGCGACACCGTCGATGAAATGGATTTTCCCTATCTCGCGCGCGTGACCGCGCTCAACGTCGCGCTCGCGCGCGAACTGGCCGCCGCGCCGCCCGCGCCCGCGAACGTCAGCATCGACGGCGCGGTGAGTTCGGACACCAAGGTGGCCTGGACGCCGGTGAAGGACGCGGCGTCCTATCGCATCCGCTGGCGCCGCGCCGACAAGAGCGACTGGACCGACGGCCGCATCGTTCCGGGCGATGCGACCGAATTTCTGCTGAAGGGCGTGCAGATCGACGACCATTTCTTCGGGGTCTCGGCGGTCGCGGCGGCCGGCGCCGAAAGCATCGTCACCTTCGGCGGTCTGCCGCCCCAAAAATAGGCCGAAAACACCGACAGCCGACACGGGCCGCTAGCCGAATATTTACCATCTGCCGCTATAGCGGGCGATGGGACCAATATCGTCGCCCGGAGTGGGAACCGGGCGGCCTGTATTGAGTCGCGCATGTCATATCCCGCAGACAATTCTGCTTCCGAACAGCGCCAGCCGCGCCAGTCACGGCTCGTCAAGGCGTCGCTCGAAAGCGACCGCCTCGGCCGTTTCGACGTCACGGTGCGCAACGTCTCGCAAACCGGTATCGGTGGCCAGGGGCCGCACCCGCTGCAGAATGGCGAGCGGCTGACCGTCCACCTGCCCGGCCATCCGCCGATGGCGGGCACGGTGCGCTGGGTCTGCGACCAGCGCTTCGGGATCGAGACCGACGGCGAAATCCACCTCGACAAATTGCGCACCGCCCACGGCGGCAGCGTCCCGTCGGCCGACCAGAGCGTCGAATTCCGCATCGTCCCCCCGCCCAAGATCGTCGCGCGCCGCCCCGGCCTGTCGCTCGGCGCGGCGTCGCCGATCGACCCGCGCAAGAGCGACTGGCGGATGCGCTGAGGTGGGGCTGGTTTCAGGCGGTTGCGGTCAAGGCCGCCCTACAAACCCGCTCGTGTCGAGCGAAGTCTAGACACGCGAATGCTGGCGCTTCCCCAGCGTGTCTCGACTTCGCTCGACACGAACGGAAATAGAGGAATGGTCTGGAATCCACCCCACAGCGGACTCCAGGAGATAAAACGGAAAACCGGCGCGGATCGCTCCGCGCCGGGTCCCCCGTGTGTAACTTGATGTGAAAAGCGCGCCGGGCGTCAGGCGACGCGGCGCACTTCATTGCCTTCTTCGTCGATGTCGCGCAGCACATAGCCGCGGCCCCAGACGGTCTCGATGTAATTTTCGCCGCCGCACGCGAGCGCGAGTTTCTTGCGCAGCTTGCAGATGAAGACGTCGATGATCTTGAGTTCGGGTTCGTCCATGCCGCCATAAAGATGGTTCAGGAACATTTCCTTGGTCAGCGTCGTCCCCTTGCGGAGCGAAAGCAGCTCGAGCATCTGATATTCCTTGCCGGTCAGATGCACGCGGGTCGAATCGACCTCGACCGTCTTGGTGTCGAGATTGACCGCCAGCTTGCCCGTCTTGATCACGCTCTGGCTGTGGCCCTTCGAGCGGCGGACGACCGCATGGATGCGGGCGACCAGCTCGTCGCGGTGGAAGGGCTTGGTGACATAGTCGTCGGCGCCGAAGCCGAACGAGCGCACCTTCGAATCCATTTCGGAAATGCCCGACAGGATCAGCACCGGCGTCTGCACCTTGGCCGTGCGCAGCTTCTTCAGCACGTCGTAACCGTGCATGTCGGGCAGGTTCAGGTCGAGCAGGATGATGTCGTAATCATAGAGCTTGCCGAGATCCAAGCCCTCTTCCCCCAGATCGGTGGTGTAGACGTTGAAGCCTTCGGTCGTGAGCATCGTGTCGATCGCCTTGGCGGTCGTCGGCTCGTCCTCGATCAGCAATACGCGCATTGGGCACCCCTTGATTGTTTCCCACGATGACCCCGCGACCCGTCCGCTTGATCACCTGCGTGATGCGCCGACGGGACCCCTGTTGCGGGACTGCCGGAACATTAACCATGAAAGCAATGAAGGGAAAAGGTTAATTTTGATTTAACCCGCAGGAATCCGCGAGTCGCGGGGATTCCATCCCACAGTCTTAACCGTCTAGACGCCCGCCCCAAGCGCCAGATGCTGCGCGTGCGCGCCGTTGCACGAGCGCTTGAGCGTGTCGACCAGATGGTCCGACAGCGCCTTCACCCGCGCCGGGCGCAGCCGCGATGGTGGCGAAAGAAGGTGAAGATAGGGTTGCGGCAGCGACCAGTCGGTGAGGATGCGGACGACCTCGCCCTTCACCAGCGCTTCTTCGGATATGAAGTCGGGCAGCACCGCGATCCCGCCGCCCGCGATCAGCAGCGGGATCATGACGTCGCCATTGTTGGTGAACAAAGGCCCGGTCGGGATCACCGTCGCCTCCTCGCCGTCGCGGTGGAAGCGCAGCGGCATCGCGCGTTCGCGGTGGCCGTAGCCGATCAGCCGATGGCGGCCGAGGTCGAGCGGGTGGCGCGGGGTGCCGTGCTTCTCCAGATAAGCGGGGCTCGCGATCACCGAACCCGCGACCGGCGCGATGGTGCGGGCGAGCAGGCTCGAATCCTCCATGCTCGCGATACGCAGCGCAAGATCGATGCCCTCGGCGATGACGTCGTGGCGCGCGTCGCTCAGCATCACCTCGATCTCGACCGCGGGGTGCATCTCGAGAAAAGAGGCGAGCGGGTGGCCGAGCACCTTGATCCCGAAGCTCATCGGCGCGGCGAGGCGAATCGGGCCGGCGAGATCGACGCGGTCGCCGCGTGCTGCTTCGGTGGCCGCTGTCGCCGCGGCGACCATCGCATGCGCCTCGCCGAGCAGACCGGCCCCCGCAGTCGACACGGTAACCGTGCGCGAGCTGCGGTGGAGCAAAGTGATACCCAGCGACGCCTCGAGCCGCGTCACCGCCTTCGACACGCTCGCCTTCGACAGGCCGAGGCTCGCCGCCGCGGCGGTGAAGCTGCCGCTGTCGGCGACGGCGGCGAAACAGGCCCAGCCTTCATAATCGGGAAGCGCCATATACACTCCAAATGGAAACGATCAATTTCCATCTACGCTATTTTAGAAACGATCTCCATCGCTATCTTGCCTTCAACAGCTTCACTCCCGCCCCGGCGATGTGGTGAAGATCGACAAGACAGAAAGGACGACGCGATGATCGACATCCGCAAATTCGACAGCCTCGGCCACGCCAATCACGGCTGGCTCGACGCCCGCCACCATTTCTCCTTCGCCAGCTACCATGACCCGAAGCGCATGGGCTGGGGCGCGCTGCGCGTGTGGAACGACGATGCCATCGCGGCGCAGGCGGGCTTCCCCCCGCACCCGCACCGCGACATGGAAATCATCACCTATGTCCGCACCGGCGCGATCACCCACCGCGATTCGATGGGCAACAGCGGCCGCACCGCGGCGGGCGACGTCCAAGTGATGAGCGCAGGCACCGGCGTGACGCACAGCGAGTTCAACCTCGAGGACGAGGAAACGACGCTGTTCCAGATCTGGATCATGCCCGACCGCGACGGCGGCAATCCGGGCTGGGGGGCGCGCCAATTTCCCCAGGCCGACCGCTCGGGCCAGTTCGTGACGCTGGCGAGCGGGATCGAAGGCGACGACGCCTTGCCGATCCGCGCCGACGCCCGTGTGGCGGCGGCGACGGTGAACGCCGGCGAAAAGGTCGCCTATGATCTCGGCGCCGGGCGCCACGTCTATCTGGTCGCCGCCAAGGGCCGTATCCGCGTCAATGGCGAGGACGCCGACCCGCGCGACGGCATCGCGATCCGCGATGTCGGCACGATCGAGGTCGAGGCGGTCGACGACGCCGAACTGGTGCTGGTCGATAGCCTGTAACGAAGCCCCCCGGGGCCGCCGCCCCTTCTCCTCCCTGACGGCGGCGGCCCACCCTCGTGCCGCGAGTTCATCCCCCATCCCCCGGTAAGGCGAACTCGCGGCACCCCCTTCCCTTTTTTCATTCCAGTCAAAGGAGCAATCTCATGTCCCATATTCTTCGCATCGACGCCTCGGCCCGCAACGCCGGTTCGACCACCCGCCAGCTGACCGACCAGCTCGTCGCCCGCCTCGTCGAACAGGGCTATGGCGCCGCGGTCACGAGCCGTGACCTCGCGCTCACCCCGCCCGCGCTGCTGACCGAAGCCTGGGTCGGCGCCAATTTCACCGACGATGCCGAGCGCAGCGACGACCAGCGCGCCGCGCTTGCCGCCTCGGACGAGCTGATCGCCGAGCTCGAAGCCGCCGACACGATCGTCATCGGCGTGCCCGTCTATAATTTCGCGATCCCCGCCGCGCTCAAGGCCTGGGTCGACCTGATCGCCCGCGCCCGCCGCACCTCCCGCTACACCGAGACCGGTCCCGAAGGCCTGCTCAAGGGCAAGAAGGCCTATCTGGTCGTCGCCTCGGGCGGCGTGCCGGTGGGCAGCGACTATGATTTCGCCACCGGCTATCTGCGCCACGTCCTCGGCTTCGTCGGCATCACCGACGTCGCGATCATCGCCGCCGACCAGCAGATGATCGACGGCGAAGCGATCGCCAAGGCCACCGCGTCGATCGACGCGCTGCAGCAGGCCGCCTGATCCGATGCGCCGTCTGCCGAGCCTTTTCGTTTCGCACGGCTCGCCGATGATGGCGCTCGAGCCCAGCCCGGCGCGGGACTTCCTCGCTGGGCTGGGTGCCCGTCTCCCGCGCCCGCGCGCAATCCTGATGGTGTCGGCGCATCATGATGCGGCGTATCAGGGTGGCCGCGCGACGGTCACCGCCTCGCCCGCGCCGCCGACGATCCACGACTTCGGCGGCTTTCCCGACGAGCTCTTCGCGATGCGCTATCCCGCTCCCGGCGATCCGGCGTTGGCCGCGCAGATCGTCGCGCTGCTCGGGGTGCACGGCCTGACGGTCACAGCCGACCCCAAACGCGGCCTCGACCATGGCGCATGGGTGCCGCTGTCGCTCATCTACCCGCAGGCCGACATCCCCGTCGTCCAGCTCTCGATCGCGTCGAACGCCGCGCCCGAATGGCATTATGCCCTCGGCCAGGCGCTCGCCCCGCTGCGTGACGAAGGCGTGCTGATCGTGGGATCGGGCAGCATCACGCACAATCTCCGCGCGCTCTTTTCCTCGCGTCTGCCGATCGACGCCCCCGCCCCGGCGTGGGTCACCGACTTCACCGACTGGGTCGCCGGGCGCATGGCGGCGGGCGCCGTCGACGACGTCTTGCACGCGGTCGAACGCGCACCGCACGGCGCGGACAATCATCCGACGCCAGATCATATCCTGCCGCTGTTCGTCGCCATGGGCGCGGGCGGCTCCCCCTTCGCCGCCGAACGCCTCCACGCCAGCACGACCTATGGCCTGCTCGCGATGGACGTTTACGCCTTCGGCGCCGAATGATTTCACGCGAAGACGCGAAGGCGCGAAGATGTTGGCCTTTGCCGCGAAGCGGCGCTCCATCCCGTCGCTTCGGTAACCTGCAACGTCGCTGAATATGGGGCCTTTCGGCCCAAGCCATCTTCTTCGCGTCTTCGCGTCTTCGCGTGAACCAAAATAGAACGGCGCCATTGGCGCAAAGCTCCGCATCGCCTATAGGCCGCCGATGTTGCTCACCGACCATATCCTGTTCCTCGACGGCGAAGCGATCGTCGTCGACAAGCCAGCGGGCCTGCCCGTCGATGCGCCGCGCGACGGCGGCATCAGCCTGATCAACCATCTCGACACGCTGAAATTCGGCTTCAAGCGCTGGCCGCTCGCGGTCCACCGGCTCGACCGCGACACGTCGGGATGCCTGTTGCTCGCGCGCAACCCCAAGGCGCATGGCCGCTTCACCCAGGCGTTCGAGGCGCGCGCGGTCGAGAAGGCCTATCTGGCGATCGTCGATGGCGTGGTCGCGGACGACCGCGGGACGATCGACCTGCCGCTGGCCAAAGTGTCGACCGCCGAGGACGGCTGGCGCATGGTCGGCGATGCGAAAGGTAAGCCGTCGATCTCGCATTGGGAAAAGCTGGCCGAGGCGGGCGGGCGCAGCCTGCTGCGCTTTCGCCCCGAAACGGGGCGCACGCATCAACTGCGCGTCCATGCGCTCGAAGGGCTCGGTTTCCCTATCGTCGGCGATCCCGTTTACGGCACGGGCGGCAAGCGCGACCGCACGATGCTCCACGCCGAACGCCTGGTTGTCCAGCGCGGCGCGAAACCGCCCATCGTCGCCGAAGCCCCCTTCCCCGACCGCTTCGTCGCGCTGAGTTTCGCGGCGCCGGAGGGTGCGGAGCCGACGCGTGGCTGAGATTCCCGAGAGCGCGCTTTCGGAGAAGTTCCTCGCCGGAACCGGGCCCGGCGGGCAGAATGTCAACAAGGTCGCGACCGCGTGCCAGCTGCGCGTCGACGTCTTCGCGCTGGGGCTCGACCCCGAAGCCTATAAGCGGCTCAAGCTCCTCGCGGGCAGCAAGATGACGACCGACGGCGAGCTGATCATCCTCGCGCGCCAGTATCGCACGCAGGAAGCGAACCGCGCCGACGCCCGCGCGCGGCTGAGCGCCCTCATCGACCAGGCGATGATCCGCCCCGAAAAGCGCATCAAGACCAAGCCGAGCAAGGCCGCCAAGGCGCGGCGCGTCGACGGCAAGAAGGCGCGCAGCGCGGTGAAGGCGGGGCGCGGCCGCGTTCGCTCATCAGAGTAAACCCCAAATTTACCTTGGCGCGGTAATCCCGCCCCCACGTTCAGCATGGGGCATCCGCGATGACCGATATCGTCCGTTCGATCCTGATGGGGCTCGGCTGTCTCAGCATTCTCGGCCTCGTCGGCTGCGGCATCATGGGCGCGGGGGTGATCGTCGCGGCCGACCGCGCCGCCGATCGCGCCTATGAACAATCGGAGGGCGGCGGCAGCCGCGACGCCAAAAAATCGCCCTGGGACAAATAAGCGTCCCGCCGCGGGACGAATAACCCCCTCCTTAAAGAAATTTACGACGTCCGTTTACGCTGCGGAAAGCATCGGCGCCTAGGGTGACCGCTCCACTTTCTATGGGACGCAGCGGACCGTGACGTACCAGCCCAATTTCACCATCAAGGATGGCGGCAATGCCCGCCGCGACTCCCGCACCCAGGTCGGCGGGATGGCGCGGATGCGCGAGGCGGGGTGCAACCCCTTCGACGTCGAGCTGTTCGACCTGTCGGCGACGGGCTTTCGCGTCGTCACCTTCGCACGGCTGCGCATCGGCATGCACGTGTGGGTGAACCTGCCCGGCCTGCAGGCGATCGAGGCGGTGGTGCGCCGCAACGAGGGCATCGGTTTCGGCTGCGAATTCGTCTCGCCGCTCCACCCGTCGGTCGCGCAGCATATGCAGGCGACGCTGAGCCGCCTGAAAGGCTGACGCTCAGCCCTCGGGCTTTTCCGACTTCTTCAGGATATGCTTCCACTCGGCGGGCGTGACGCGCCCGACCGACAGCCGCGACTGGCGAATGAGGTCCATGTCGGCGAGCTTGGGGTCGGCCTTGATCGCCGCGAGCGTCACCGGATGTTTCAGCGCGCGCACCGGCGCGACGCGCACGATAACCCACGGCGATCCTTCGTCGGCGGTCGGATCGGGCGAATGTTCCTCGACGATCTCCATGATCCCGACGCATTCCTTGCCGATATTGCTGTGGTAAAACAGCGCCTCGTCACCGACCTTCATCGCCATCATGTTGAGCTTGGCGGTGTGGTTGCGCACCCCGTCCCACATGCCCTTGCCGTCCTTGACCAGCGTTTCCCACGCATAGGCGTCGGGTTCGGATTTCATCAGCCAATATTGTTTTGCCATGGCCGCGGGTCTAGCCGAGCCGCACGCGCGACGGAACCGCCTTTTTCCCTTTAACGCGCGCGCCGCAGCGCCTAAATCGCATCGCATGACGCGCGCCACCGGCGCCGCCCCCAGACAGATGGAAAACAAGATGACCGCCGCCGTACCCGTGATTTCCATGGCGCTTCCCGCCGACCGCTTCGCGCAAGAATTTGGTGCGTCCTTCGAGCGCTTCGGCTTCGCGATGATCACCGATCATGGCATCGACCCCGAGCTGATCGACGAAGCGTGGGACAAGGCCAAGGCCTTCTTCGCGCTCCCCGAGGAAACCAAGCGCGCCTATCATATCCCCGGCGGCGGCGGCGCGCGCGGCTACACGCCTTTCGGGACCGAGATCGCCAAGGGCGCGAAGGAGGTCGACCTCAAGGAATTCTGGCACGTCGGCCGCGACCTGCCCGCGGGTCATCGTCTGGCCGCGCAGCAGCCGAACAATGTCTGGCCCGCCGAGGTCGCGGGCTTCCGCACCGCCTACGACAAGCTCTTCGCCGAATTCGACCGCGTCGGCGGGCGGCTCCTCTCGGGCATCGCGCGCTACCTCAAGCTCGACCCCGATTTCTTCGACGAAACGGTGAAGGACGGCAACAGCGTGATGCGCCTGCTTCACTACCCGCCGGTCGAGGCCCCCGCAAAGGGCATCCGCGCCGAGGCGCATGAGGATATCAACACGATCACCTTGCTGCTGGGCGCCGAGGAAGCCGGGCTCGAAATCCTCGACAAGGACGGCAGCTGGCTCCCCGTGTCGCCGCCGCCTGGCGCGATGGCGGTCAATGTCGGCGACATGCTCCAGCGGCTGACCAACAACCGCCTGCCCTCGACCACCCACCGCGTGCGCAACCCCGACGAAGGCCGCGCCAGCGTCGCGCGCTACTCGATGCCCTTCTTCCTCCACTTCCGCTCGGACTATCCGATCGAGACGCTGGAAAATTGCATCGATGCGGCGCACCCGAACCTCTATCCGACGCCGATCACGGCGGATGAGTATCTGCAGCAACGGCTGCGGGAGATCGGGCTGAAGAAGTAGGGCCTATCGCCGCTTTGGCGTGCGAGCGAACCGGTTTCGTCCGCGCCAGAGTTCGAGCAGCTTCGCGCCATCGCTGCCGCGATAGGGCAGCAAATTCCCGAGCGAAGAGATGAAGGCGACGACCATCAGCATCGGGGCTAGTGCTTCCAGATCCTTGAATGGCGCCCATTTTCTGCGGGCCCGCTCTTCTGCGATGTTGCGCGCATGCTCTTCGTTCGAAGGCAGATTGCTACGCATTGTTGTCGGAATCGACGGTGCATCGTCATAAGCGACGACTGCGATAGGCGCTCGTATCGACGGATCAGGCGCCGCCAGCCACATCGACATCGAGAGCGCCAGAAGCGCAAGCAATGCGTCGGCAAGCGGTCCGGCTGCGGTGACGATGCCATATTGCCGCCTTGTCCAATCCGCCTCGGGCGGCAGGAAATGGACATAGCCGGCGAGGTCGCCTCCCGGTGGAAGCGGTTTCAAGGAAAAACCACGGTCCGCCGGGGCATAGGCCAGGCCGAACACAGAAATTTCGATAACGGTACCGCGCTGCAGCCAGACGGCCAGCGCGTGCCCCAATTCGTGGATCAGCGTAACGACGAGGGAGAGGCCGAAGAAGGCGACGAGTATGCCAGCGCCCCACGACGGCGGCGCATATTCGTGGAGCCCGCCGAGCAACATCAGCGCAAGGATGGTCCGCACGATCGACACACCGAGTTCGCGCACCCTTACTGCTCCGCCCAAAAATCGAACACCGCCTGCTGCTGCTCCCTGATAAACCGCGCCGCCGCCGCGCCTTCCCACGGGCCGTCGTAACCCAGCAGCAGCGCCGTGCCGCCGACCCACCAGCCCTGCCCCGGCAAGCGGTCGCTTTCGCGCACCACCAGCACCGCGAGGTCGGGTTCGCCGTCCAGCGCGGCGAGCCGGTCGACCTCTTCGAGCGTCTTGCACACCGCGCGCATCTTGGGACGGGTGAAGCGGAAGCCGAGATCGCCGAGCAGCTCGGAGTAGCTGACGCTGCGCCCTTCGCGCGCCGCTTCGGTCAGAATCGCGCGGATGCGCGGGGCGTCGCCGAGCGCGCCGGCGTCGGCCGGGACCGGCGCCGCGCCTTCGAGGCCAGGGTCAAGCGCCACGCTTTTTGGGCGGCCACGGAATGAAGCCCGAGGTACGCGCGATATAATCGTCATAGCCCGGGCGCGTGTGCTTCATGCCGCGTTCGAGCAGCGCCTTGCCCGACCATCTGGTGAGCGTGAAGGTCAGGAACAAAGGCCCGATGACGCTTGCCGCCGCAACCCAGAAGGCGGCGTCGGCGGCGACGAGGAAGATGCCCCACCAGGTCAGCGCGTCGCCGAAATAATTGGGATGGCGCGTGTAGCGCCACAGCCCGGTGTCGAGGATCTTGCCATGATTGTCAGGGTTGCCGCGGAAGCGGTGCAGCTGCCAGTCGCCGATCGTCTCGAACGCGATGCCGGTCAGCGCCGCGCCGACGCCGATCCACCCCAGCAGGCCGATCGCCGATGCCGGCGCCGCGGCGCTCGCCCAAATGCCGATCTGCGCGGGCAGGCTGGTGATGAAAAGGAGCGGCGCCTGCGTCAGGAAGACGCTGACCAGTGCGGTCATTTCCCAGCCCCAATGGCGCTTCTTCATGATGCTCGCGATGATCTTCTGATAGCGCGGATCCTCGCCCGTCGCGCGCCAGCGCAGCAGCAGGTGGATCGACAGCCGCAGCCCCCACAGGGTGGTGAGCCCGAGCAGCAGATGCGCGCGGAGCCCTTCGCCGCCGACCTGCACCGCGGTGCCCCACGCCAGCAGCACCATGCCGAAGGCCCAGAAGGCGTCGATGAAGGACACGTCGCGGATCGCGAGCGCGATCAGCCAGAGCAGCCCGATGACCAGGATCAGCCCGAAAAAATTGGTCGCCAGCACGATCGCCACACCCGTCATCGCCACGCTCCTTGACCGATCCCTCTACCACCTTCCCCCTTGATGGGGGAAGGATACGAAGCCTTGCGCCTTCGGCGCTAGGCGAAGTTGGATGGGGGTGATGCTGCGTCCTCGCGACGTCGCTCCCGACCGAAACCGCACCCCCACCGCTGCGACTAGGCAGCAAGCTGCCAAGTCTCGCTGCCTCCCCCATCGAGGGGGAGGAACCTCAACCCCTAATCCACGCCCACAATATCATCGATCGACGTCACCGCCCGCTCGGGAAATTTGGGGATACAGCTTTTGTATATTTCAAGCACCTTCAGCATGTCGGCGCGAAAATCGCCGGTCGGCCAGATGAGGGGGCCGAGGCCGCCGGTCTTTGTCCCATAGTCCATCATTCCGACCACCATCGGCACCTTCGCCGCGAGCGCGATCTGATAGAAGCCGGTGCGCCATTTCTTCGCCTTGCCGCGCGTTCCTTCGGGCGCGACGGTGAGCATGAATTCGGCGCGGCGCGCGAATTGCTCGACCATCTGTTGCACCGCGTTCGAGGCGTTGTGGCGATCGACCGGAATGCCGCCCATCTGTTTCATGAAGCCACCGATCGGCCATTTGAACAGCGACAGCTTGGCCATGAAATGCGGACGCACCTTGAGGTCGGCGGTCAGGCCGAGGAAGTTCACGAAATCCCAATTGCTGGTGTGCGGCGCGGCAATGATGATAAAGCGCCGCGGCTCGGGCACCTCGCCCTCGGCCTTCCAGCCGCGCAGCCGGTACATCGCCAGCAACAGCCGCCGCACGGCGCGCGCCACCAGTCCCGGCGGATGATCGTCATAAGCTGTCACGGTCGGTCCTCTCCCGCGGCCGGGATGCGCGAAAGGCGAGGGGCGCGCAAGAAAAACAAAGCGCCTTGCGGGGGTTGGCGCTTTCTGCTCCCTTCACCTGCAAAGGGGATCTCCATGATCAAGAAAATCTGGTTGTCGATGCTTTCCGCGCTGGCGCTTTCGGCGCCCGCCGCCGCGCAGGAGGCGCCGCGCCCCGACCAGCTCGCCTTTCGCGAGATTTTCAAGGAACTCATCGAAACCAACACGACGCTGTCGTCGGGCAGCTGCACGCTCGCGGCCGAGCGCATGGCGGCGCGGATGAAGGCGGCGGGCTTTCCCGACAGCCAACTCCATCTCTTCGCGACGCCGGAAAACCCCAAGGAGGGCGGTCTTGTCGCCATCTATCCGGGTACCTCGAAAACTGCGAAGCCGATCCTGGTGATGGCGCATATCGACGTCGTCGAGGCGAAGCGCGCCGACTGGGAGCGCGATCCCTTCACTTTGTTCGAGGAAAATGGCTATTTTTATGGCCGCGGCACGCTCGACGTGAAGTCGCAGGCCGCGGTGTGGGTCGACATGCTGATCCGCTTCCGGCAGGCGGGTTACAAGCCGAAGCGCACGATCAAGATGGCGCTGACCTGCGGCGAGGAGACCAACGGCGCGTTCAACGGCGTCGAATGGCTCGCCGCCAACAAGCGCGAGCTGATCGACGCCGAATTCGCGCTCAACGAAGGCGGCGGCGGCGACAGCGACGGCAAGGGCAAGGTCATCGGCCAGTCGGTGCAGGTCGGCGAAAAGACCTTCGCCAATTTCCGCCTCGAAACGCGCAACCCCGGCGGGCACAGCTCGGCGCCGATGCCCGACAATGCGATCTACGAACTCGCGCGCGCGCTGGGCCGGATCGAGGCGCATGAATTTCCGGTCGAGATGACCGACGTGACGCGGCGCTATTTCGCCGAGGCCGGCGCGATCCGCGGCGACGACATCGGCAAGGCGATGGTCGCGCTCGCCAAGAACCCGGCCGACACGGCGGCCGAGGCGATCGTCAACAAGGATCCCTTCCTGCACAGCAATCTGCGCACCACCTGCGTCGCGACCCTGCTCGACGGCGGCCACGCCGCCAACGCGCTGCCCCAGCGCGCGGGCGCGAACATCAATTGCCGCATCTTTCCGGGGCACAGCATCGAATCGATCAAGGACGAGCTGGCGAAGGTCATCGACGATCCCAAAGTGACGATCACCCAGCTGCCGCCAAAGCGCCCCGCCCCGCCCGCGCCGCCGCTCGACCCGAAGATCATCGGGCCGATGGAGAAGCTCGTCGCCAAATATTGGCCTGGGCTGAAGGTCTTCCCGTCGATGGCGAACGGCTATACCGACGCGACCTTCCTCGGCGCGGTGGGCATCCCGACCTATGGTATCCCGGGCATGTGGGGCGATCCCGACGGCAATGGTGTGCACGGCCTCAACGAGCGCATCGCGGTGCAATCGCTCTATGTGGGCCGCGACTATATGGTCGATCTGGTGAAGGCCTATGCCGACAAGCCCTGACACCAGCGCCCTATATTATCCGCAACTTTGCAGTGATCGTCCGCGAAGGCCGCTTTTCACTTTTGGAGCATGTGATACTTCTTGGCCAGTTCGATGACGTGGGGGTGATTCGGATGATCAAGGGAATTTTGTTCGGCGCCGCGGCGCTGGCGGCATTTATGTATAGCGGCGACGCGCAGGCGATGCAGGCCGGGCAGGAGTGCCGCGTGTCGAGCGTCGTCGAGGGCGGAAAGGCCAAAAAGACCACCTTGTGCAAGGATGCGTCGGGCCAATGGGTCGCGCGCGCGCCGGCGAACGGCGGATCGATCGACCCCAATTTCCGCGGCAAGGTCGTCTATGAAGGCCAGCTGGAAGGCGTCGAATATCCGAAAACCGGCGGCAACCGCCGGGGCGACACGCTGGGCGGGTTGATCGGCAGCGCGCTCAAGCTCGACGGCAAGCCGTATCACGGGACGATCCGTTACGAGCTGGAGTTCGACAGCAATCTGGTCAGCGGCACCTGGCAGATGAGCGACGGGCGGCGCTCGGCGAAGGGCACGGTGTCGGGCACGCGCACCGGCGATCGGTGCGAGTTGGTCAACGAGGTCAACGGCACCGTCGTCGGTATCTGCAATGCCGCTTCGCTCGATTTTGTCGGCAAGAGCGCGCCGGGCGCGTCGCCGCGGTGGGAATCGAAGACCGTCGGGAACGCGACCGAGGTCGTCGACTATGTCGTGCGCGACCGCGAACTCGCGGTCCAGCGCGCCGAGCAGGCGGCGCAGGCCGAACAGGCGCGGCTGGCGGCAATCGCCGAATGCAAGGCGCTGAAGGCCGCGCTGCCGAAGGGCGCCGAGGCGCGTTATCGCCCCCTGCTCGAAAGCGCGGTGCTCGAGGATTCGCGCTATTGGGCGGTCAACAAATATCGCGCCGGGTCGGTCGATCTGGTCGATACCGAGCTCGACAAGCCGAGCGGCAAGACCTTCCTCAAGGCCTATTTCACCTATGCCAACGGGCAGGAAAGCATGGTCGGCGCGATCATGAGCGGCAACAAGGTCGAATGCCTGCAATTCGCCGACGAAGGGCGCTGCCGCGGTGTCGGTCAGGGCAGCGGCCCGGCGCTGATGGGCGCGCTGATCCAGGGGCTGATGACCCCGCCGGGCGGCGGCGGCGGCGGCACCGGCTATGGCTCCGACGCCGATTACCAGCGCTACGAGCAGAATTGCCGGTCGGAGGGCAAGACGCCGGGCAATTGCTGACGCCGGGCGCCCCGTCCACGCAAGCGCGTCCGATCGCGAAGATCAATTTCCACTGACCCGTATCGCCCTTTGCCATGCGGCGCGGGGCTTGCTATCCGCGCCGGACAATGGCGACCAACGACGACGACCTTCCTCCTTCCGACCCCGTACCCGGCATGAGCGACACCCCCTTCGACAGCGCGCTGTCGGAGCGCTACCTCGTCTATGCGCTGTCGACGATCACCGCGCGCTCGTTGCCCGATCTGCGCGACGGGTTGAAGCCGGTGCACCGCCGCCTGCTGTGGGCGATGCGCGCGATGCGGCTCGACCCGAGCCAGGGCTACAAGAAGTCGGCGCGCGTCGTCGGCGACGTCATCGGCAAGTTCCACCCGCACGGCGACACCGCGGTCTATGACGCGATGGTCCGCCTCGCGCAGGATTTCTCGCTCCGCTACCCGCTCGTCGACGGCCAGGGCAATTTCGGCAATATCGACGGCGATAATGCCGCGGCCTATCGCTACACCGAGGCGCGGCTAACGCGCGTCGCGGTCGATCTGATGCAGGGGCTCGACGAGGGCACCGTCGATTTCAAGCCGACCTATAATGGCGAGGACGAAGAGCCCGAGATCATGCCGGGCCTCTTCCCGAACCTGCTCGCCAATGGCGCGAGCGGGATCGCGGTCGGCATGGCGACGAACATACCGCCGCACAACGCCGCCGAGGTGATCGATGCGGCGCTGGTGTTGATCGAGAACCCGCGCGCCGAACTTGCCGAATTGCTCGAGCATGTGAAGGGCCCCGATTTCCCGACCGGCGGCATCGTCGTCGACAGCCCCGAGGCGATCGCTCTGGCCTATGAGACCGGGCGCGGCGGCTTCCGCGTCCGCGCGCGCTTTTCGACCGGCAAGGCGGACGGCGCCTGGGAAGAGAGCGGCATCGAGCGGCAGGCGGGCGGCATCTGGCAGCTCGTCATCAGCGAAATTCCTTATGGCGTCGCCAAGGGCAAGCTGATCGAACAGATCGCGCAGCTGATCGCCGACAAGAAGCTGCCGATCCTGGAAGATGTGCGCGACGAGAGCGCCGAGGATCTGCGCATCGTCATCGTACCCAAGAGCCGCAACGTCGATCCCGACATTTTGAAGGAAAGCCTCTATCGGCTGACCGATCTCGAAAGCCGCTTCGCGCTCAATCTGAACGTGCTCGACGCGACGCGCACGCCGAAGGTGATGGGGCTGAAACAGCTGCTCACCGAATGGCTGCAGCACCAGATCGTCGTGCTCGTCCGCCGCGCACAGCACCGCATCGCGAAGATCGACGACCGGCTGGAACTCGTTGCGGGCTATATCATTGCGTTTCTCAACCTCGACCGGATTATCGAGATCATCCGCACCGAGGACGAGCCCAAGCCAGTGATGATCGAAGAATTCGTCCTGACCGACCGCCAGGCCGAGGCGATCCTGAACATGCGGCTGCGGTCGTTGCGCAAGCTCGAGGAAATGGAACTCAAGCGCGAGCAGGCCGACCTGACCGCCGAACGCGAGGAACTGGCGAAGCTGGTCGACAGCCCGGCGCGGCAGAAAACGCGGCTGCGCAAGGACCTCGAGAAACTGCGCGCCGTCTATGGCCTCGACACGCTGCTGGGCGCGCGGCGGACGACGATCGCCGAGGCCGCCCCGGCGCGCGACATCCCGCTCGACGCGATGATCGAGAAGGAGCCGGTGACGGTGATCCTGTCGAAGCGCGGCTGGATTCGCGCGCAGCGCGGCCATGTCGCGCCCGAACAGTGGGGCGAGTTCAAGTTCAAGGAAGGCGACGAGCTGCTGTTCGCGGTGCGCGCGCAGACCACCGACAAATTGCTGATCGCGGCGAGCGACGGGCGTTTCTACACCGTCGGCGCCGACAAATTGCCCGGCGGGCGCGGCTTCGGCGAGCCGCTACGGCTGATGGTCGATATCGATCCCGAGGCGCGCATCGTCGCGCTGCTGCCCGCGAGCGCCGACGGCCGCCTGCTGCTCGCCTCGACCAGCGGGCACGGCTTTATCGCGCAGATGGCCGAGCTGATCGCCGAGACGCGCAAGGGCCGCAACGTCGTCAATCTGAAGCCCAAGGCACAGCTGGCCGTCGTCCGCCCGGTCGGCGCCGGCGACGACAGCGTCGCGGCGATCGGCGAGAACCGCAAGCTGGTGGTCTTTCCCTTGAGCGAAGTGCCGGTGATGGCGCGCGGCCAGGGCGTCGCGCTCCAGCGTTTTCGCGACGGCGGCCTGTCCGACGCGACGACCATCGTGCTGGCCGAAGGGCTCAGCTGGAAAATGGGCGGCGAAAGCGGGCGGATGCGCAGCAATGTCGACGTTTCTCTATGGCGCGTCGCGCGCGGCGCCGCGGGCCGCAATCCCCCCGAGGGCTTTCCGAGGAGCAACCGGTTCGACTGATCGCTTTTCCACGTTGACGTAAATAGCTTTTTTACCCCCCGCCCCTACGCCCAAGAGCCATGGGGAAAGGTCGCACAAAACCCTCTTTTATGCCCATCGATCGCACCGGCGAGGACCGGCCGCTTCTGTTCGTCGGCTGGATCGACGCCCTTCCGGTACCCGCCGCGCTGATCCGGCCGCTGCCGCGCGGCAATTTCCGCCTGCACGCGAGCAACGCCGCCTTCGACCGGCTGAACCTGTCGCCCGCGGGCGCGAACGCCCCGATCGAGCTGCGCCGCGCGATCGAACGCACCGCGCAGAACCCCGACGACAGCCAGGAATTCTCGTGCCAGCTGGGCGACGGTCCCGCCGCGCGCGACCTGCGCGCATCGATCGGCCCGCTGCCCGGCGAATATGGCGATGAAGATCTGTTCCTGCTGACGCTGATCGACCGCACGCAGGAAATGATGACCGAGCGCAATTTGCGCCGCGAGCTGGTGTCGGACAGCCTGACCGGCCTACCCAACCGCGCCGGGTTCGAGGAGCTGGTCGAACAACGCATCGCCGCCGACGCCGAATCGGACCATGCGATCCTGCTGCTCGACCTCGCGCGCTTCAGCCGCATCAACGAACATATCGGGCCGCTCGCGGGTGACGAGCTGATCATCACCGTCGCGCGGCGGCTGAAGTCGAGCCTGCGCAGCGGCGATATATTGGCCCGCACCGGCGGCGACGAATTCGCCATCTCGTCGCGCATCGCCGGCGGGCGCGCCGATGTGCGCGAGATCGCGCGGCGCATCCGCGGCTGTTTCGACCATCCCTTCCGCATCGGCGAGCTCAAGGTCAGCGTCGATTGCGCGCTGGGCTGCACGATCCAGCCCGGCGGCGACACCGATGTCGCGGACCAGATCCGCCACGCGCAGATCGCGCTGAAGCGGGCGAAGCAGACCGACCGCATCGAAATCTACGAACCCGAAGCCGCAATGCTCTCGGACAATCGTTTCGGGCTGGAAACCGCGTTGCGCAACGCGATCGAGGAGGACCGGCTCCACCTCGCCTTCCAGCCCTTGGTCGAGCTGTCGACGGGCAAGGTGGCGGGCTTCGAGGCGCTCGCTCGCTGGGAAGACGACGGCGACCGCTCGATATCGCCGACCGAATTCATCCCCGTCGCCGAGGATTCGGGGCTGATCGTGCCGCTCGGCCAATGGGCGATCGCCAAGGCCGCGAGCACCCTCGCCGCCTGGGATTCGCAGAACGGCGGCACGCCGGTCGATTGCTATTTCTCGGTCAACGTGTCGGCGATCCAGCTGGTGCGCGACGATGTCGCCGCGGTGGTGCGCCAGGCGCTCGCCGCGAACCAGATCGGCGGCGAGCGGCTGATGATCGAGCTCACCGAAAGCGCGATCATCGGCGACCCCGACCTCGCGCTGTCGGTGCTCAACGAGCTGAAGGCGCTGTCTACCCGCGTCGCGATGGACGATTTCGGCACCGGCTATTCGAACCTCGCCTATCTCCAGCGGCTGCCGCTCGACGTGCTCAAGATCGACCGCAGCTTCGTCGAGCATATGGTCGACGACCGCGACAAGGTCGCGATCGTGCGCACGATCCAGAGCCTGGCCGAAGCTCTGGGCATGAAAACCACCGCCGAGGGGGTCGAGACCGCCGACCAGGCGCGGCTGCTGTCGGCGCTCGGTTGCGACTTCGGGCAGGGCTACCTCTTCGCGCGGCCGATGGCCGAGGGCGAAGCCTTCGACTATTGGCGTCAGTCGCTGAGCCGCCCGATTTTCTGATCGAGCAATTCGGCGACGCGCGGCGCGCCAGGAAAATCCTCTGCCACCCACGCGGCTTCGACCGCCTTGAGCAGCCGCGCGACCTCGGGACCCGCGGTCACGCCGCGCGCGATGATGTCGCCGCCCTTGAGCGGCAGGTCGGGAACCGACCATTGCGACAAGGACCGCAGCGCTTCGGATGCGGCCGCGGGGTCGGCGGCGAGCAGATAGACGTCCGCCGCCGCCTCGACGCCGATCGCATGCGCGAGACGGCGCGGCGGCGGCAGCGCCGTAGTGCGATGCCCGGCGATGGCGGCGAGATGCTTGCGCTGGCGGGTCGAGAAACGCAGCCGGCTGGCGACCTGCTCGGCGGTCGGCGCGTCGGGGGGCAGCAGCGCGGCGAGACGGCGCAGCGCTGAGGGTTCGGCTGCGGCGAGCCCCTCATTGGCGAGCAGCCGGTCGAGCGTTTCCGCAAAGTCGGGCGCCAGTTCGGGCAGGATCACCTCGAACATCCCGTCGGTCGCCATCTGCCCGACGATCGCGCGCGGGTCGGGGAGCGCCAATATCTTGGTGAGTTCGTCGGCGACGCGTTCGCGCGACAGGCTTTTCAGCGACTGGCGCGCGGCGATCACCGCGGCGTGGCTGGCGGCATCGAGTTCGCCATGCCCGAAGCGTGCGACGAAGCGATAGAAGCGCAGGATGCGGAGGTGATCCTCGGCGATGCGCGTCGCGGCGTCGCCGATGAAGCGGATGCGCCCGCTTTCAAGGTCGGCAAGCCCGCCGAAATAATCGTCGATCGCACCCGTCTTCGGGTCGGCATAGAGTGCGTTGATCGTGAAATCGCGCCGCGCCGCATCCTCCCGCCAGTCGTCGGCGAAGGCGATGGTCGCGCGGCGACCGTCGGTCTCGACGTCGCGGCGCAAGGTCGTGATCTCGTGCCGGTCGTGGCTGGCGATCGCGGTGACGGTGCCGTGCGCGATGCCGGTGGGCACGACCTTGATCCCGACCGCCTCGAGCTTCTCGGTCACCTTGTCGGGGGTGAGCGGGGTCGCGAGGTCGATGTCGGCGACCGGCAGGCCCAGCAGCGTGTCGCGCACCGCGCCGCCGACCAGTTTCACCGCGCCGCCGCGCGCGGTGAGCGCCGCGACGATGCGCTTCAGCCCGTCGCGATGGCGCCATTCGGCGTCGGGCAGAACGGTCATCGGTGCCAGCCCGCGGGCAGGCGCCGCGCCAGATTGACGATGATGCCCGCCGTCACGCCCCAGATCCGCCGCCCCTGCCACATCATGTCATAATAATGCCGGTCATGGCCCTGCCAATGCGCTTGCTGGCGGTCGTAATTGCCGGGGTCGAACAGCGTATCGAGCGGGACTTCGAACCAGTCCTCGACCTCGTCGGGGTTGGGATCGAGCGGCAGGTCGGGCGGGATCACCCCGAGCACGGGGGTGATGTGATAGCCGCTGCCCGAGCGATAGGCTTCGGTCGTCCCCGCGATCATCACGTCGCGGCGATTGAGCCCGATCTCCTCCTCGGCCTCGCGCAGCGCAGCGTCGACCGCGTCGCGGTCGCCCGGATCGATCTTGCCGCCGGGAAAGGCCACCTGTCCTGCATGGCTGCGCAGCCATTGCGGGCGCTGGGTCAGGATGACGCCGGGGTCGGGACGGTCGGTGAAGGCGATCAGCACCGCGGCGTCGCGCAGCGTCGGGGTGCCGAGATATGTCTCGTCCTCATCCTCGCCGGGAAGCAGGTTTTCGAGCGCGGCGCGCAATTTTTCGGAGAGCATCAGGCGGCGCTCAACAAAGGAAAGCGCGCGCCGTTCGACCATATCGCGGGCGGGTCGCCCCCCTCGGCCAATGCCAACTCGGCAATCTCGTAATAGAGCGCACGGTCGATACGCGCCTCGAGGCCATTGCCGATGGCACCGCGGACGTGGAGGCGCGGGTCGGGATCGTCTGGGTCGTTGCCGAAGCTCAAGGGATGGTCCGCCCCCGCCATCACGAGGTCGTCGGTGTCGAGGCGAAAGACCAGCTTGCGGTTCTCCCTCTCGCCTTCGCTCTTCATCTCTACGGCACGGAAAGGTGTGTCCTCGACCGCGATGGCGAGCTTCTCGGCGGGGGTGACGAGGACGTGGCTGCCGTCGGGTTCGCGGCGCAGGATCGTCGAGAAGAGCTTGACCATCGCGGGGCGGTTGATGCGCCCGCCCTCATGATACCAGCTGCCGTCGGCGCGGATTTCCATGAAGCTGTCGCCGCTGCGTTCAGGGTGCCAGCTTTCGACCGGCGGCAGCTTGCGCGCTGCAAGAAGCTCGGCGGCCTCGGTCAGCGAGAGCTGCGAGAAGTTCTTTGGGAGCGATGGCGCGGGGGTGACCATCCATCCGACATAGGCGGACGGGCGGATGGTGCAAGTCGGCTTCGCGCGACAGCCCTTCTCCCTTGATGGGAGAAGGATACGAAGCCTTGGCCGCGCCGCGGCTTAGGCGAAGTTGGATGAGGGTGATGGTGCCTGCGTGCACCCGGACGTTTCAGACCGGAACCGCACCCCCACCGCTGCGACTACGCAGCAAGCTGCCAAGTCTCGCTGCCTCCCCCATCAAGGGGGAGGGCAAGTGGATCAGCGCGGCCCGATCATCCCCGCGCCCGTCGGCAGGCCATGCCCATTCACCGCGCGCGCGAGCAGGCGGTGCTTCTCATAGGGCCCGGGCAGGTTCCACGCCCCCGTTGCATCGGCGGCGAAACCGAAGAAGCGGCCATAATATTCGGGGTCGCCGATCATCATCAGCGCGCCATCGGCCGCGGTCTCGGCCGCTTCAAGCATATGCGCCATCAGCAAACGGCCGTGCCCGCCGCGCTGGACGTCGGGGCGCACCGCCACCGGGCCGACCATGACCAGCGGGGTCGCGCTGCCGTCTGGCGCATGATGCGCGACCGGCCAGCACTGGATCGTGCCCACCAGCTCGCCATCCTCTACGGCCGCGAAGCTCAGCGCCGGGATCGCGTCCATGCCTTGGCGCAAACGATAGGCGGTTCGTCCAAAGCGGTCCGCCCCGAACGCGGCGTCGAGAATATCCTCGACCGCCAACGGCGTGATATCCGACAATGGAAGTAACTCGACCAACACGTGCCCTTTCGCTAATGCGGCGGCGCTTTAGGGGTGCGGCGCGGCGAAGCAAAGCCGAATGTCGTTCCCGCCGAACAGGAATTTCTTGTGACCGATACATTGTGGCTGGAGGTGAACGGGCTGACCGTCGACGTCCTCACCGGCATCTATTCCGAAGAAACGCATCTGCCGCAGCCGCTGCGCATTTCGGTGCGCGCCAAGCTCGCCATGGCCGATCATTATGAGCCGACCACGCCGCTCAGCCGCTCGAAAAATTACATGCATCTCAAATTCGCGGCGACCGAAGGCCTGCCCAAGGATGTGCATTTCGTGCTGATCGAAAGCGTCGCCGACCATATCATCGACACTTTGTTCCTGCAGGACGACAAGGTCGACGAGGTCGAGGTCAAGATCGTCAAGCTCGCCATCGCCGAGGAGGGCGAAGAGATCGGGATTACGATGCGCCGAAGCCGGCCGGACTCGCGCAAGTGACGGCGAAGCTGGCGCTGGTGACGGGTGGGCTCCACCGTGTCGGCGCCGCGATTTCGGCGCGGCTGGCGCGCGAGGGCTATGCGCTGGCGCTGCACAAAAGGAGCGCCGCCGAGGCCGACCCGGTGCTCGCCGAGGCGCTGGCGGAAACGGGGGCGGTCGGCCATCGTTTTGCCGCCGACCTCAGCGACCCCGCCGCGGTCGATGCGCTGATCCCCGCGGTGATCGAGAAATTCGGGCGCACGCCCGACTTGCTCGTCAACAATGCCGCGCATTTCGCCGAGGGCGAGTGGGGCGACCTGTCGGCGGCGGCGCTCGCGGAGATGATGCAGGTCAATCTGTCGGCGCCGGTGATGCTCGCCAAGGCGCTCGTCGCGGCGAGCGAAGGTAAACGCCCGGCGATCGTCAATATCGTCGACCAGCGTGTTGTGCATCCGGTGCCCGACCAGGTCGCGTACAGCCTATCCAAATCGGCGCTGTGGCAGGCGACGGCGACGCTGGCAGTGGCGTTCGGGGGCCGCGCGCGGGTCAATGCGGTCGCGCCGGGGCTGACGATGGCGACCGGGGACTATACCGCGCCGCAGGTCGAACGCCTGGCGCAGCGCATGCCGCTGGGCGCGCTGCCGACGCCGGGGCAGGTCGCCGATGCCGTCGTCTATCTCGCGCGGGCCGAGGCGGTGACGGGGCAGACGATCTTTGTCGATGGCGGCGCCCATCTGACGCCAATGGCGCGCGATTTTGTGGCGTTGGAGCGCGATTGACCCGGGTTCAGCGCGTCAGCGGAACCTGAAGCGCGGTATAGGGCGGCTGGAAATAATCGAGCACCTCGCCCGCCGCGCGACCGGCGCGCGACGAGGGATCGGGGAACAACAGCTCGCGCAGGTTGATCCCGAAGCCGACGAACACGCGGCGTTGCGGCCGTATGCCCGCGGCGCGGTCCTCGTTCGAAAAATCCTTGCCGAAATAGCCGAGGTGCAGTTCGAGATAGCGTAGCGGACTGTGCTCGAACGCGTCGAAGCCGCTCAGCTTGAGCGCGAAGAAATAGCGCTGCTGTTCAAAATGCGCCTTGCCCTCGATCGAGAAGATATTGTCATTGGGCACCACCATCAGCCGATAGTCGAGTTTCCGGTCGAGACCGGGCACCGAATTGCGCAGGATCGAAAAGCCCGCGCCGGCCGAGTTCATCGCGACATCCTCCCACGACCAGCCGCCGCTGCGTTCGACGCTGTCCCATAATTCGGTGTAGAGCGTCGTCGCGAAGCCCAGCGCCCCGGCGGTATATTCGATGCCCGGCGCTCCATCGGTCTTGTGCTTGAGCCGCGCATGGAAAAGTTCGGACACGACATAGGCGCTATAGGCGTGCGCGAGCTTGTCGACGCCGACGTTGCGCGTCGAGCGGCCGAAGAAACCCTCTTTCTGCGTATGCGGCGCGATCGGGTTCTCGAACAATTTGCGGCTGTTGGCGATGGTATAATAAGCCGCGACCGCGCCGATTTCCCATTTGATCGCGCCCAATTGACGTCCGAACCCGCGATAGGGCCGTGCGGGCGCGGCGTCGTCCGCGCCGATGCTCTCATCCGGGCCATATCCGGGCAGATCGGGCGGGCCGACGAGCAGCGCCGCGATGGCGGGCGCGCTCGCGGGGTCGAAAGGCAAGGTTACGCGCGGCAGAGCGTCAAACGGATCCCCACCGAACGGGTCGTGGCCCAACGGATCGCCGCCGGGGGCATAGCCGCCCAGCGTCCGGTCATCGGCTGCGACATCGACCGCGACATCGGCCAGCGCGAATGAAAAATCATCGGGCGGCAGCGATAAGATCGCCGGCGCGGCAAGCGTCGCCGGTTCGGCCGCGCGCGCCGATTCCACAGCAACTACCATCGATCCCGTGAGGGCCGATAGAGTGAGCGCGGCGATTGCCCCTCGCCTGATGGCCGTCCTCCCCCGTGATTCACCGGCGATTGCCTCGCGAATCAATATGTTGGGAGCATAGGATCAAGCCCGGCGGGGGGCAATCGCCGTGCGGCGGCCGGCATCCGGCGACGATTTCAGTAAATATGCACCGCCTTGGTCACCAGATAGCCGTCGAGCCCCTCGGGCCCGCTCTCGCTGCCGAAGCCCGATTCCTTGATGCCGCCGAAGGGCATGTCGAGCGTCGAGATGACGAAGCTGTTCACCCCGACCATCCCGCTCTCGATCGAATCGACGATGCGGTTGATGCGGCGGCCATTCTCGGTGAAAGCAAAGGCAGCCAGCCCATAGGGTAGCCGGTTCGCCTGTTCGAGCGCTTCTTCCTCGGTCCCGAACGGCCGGATCAGCGCCATCGGTCCGAAGGGTTCGTGGTTCATCGCATCGGCCTCGATCGGCACGTCGGCGATCGCGGTCGGCTGGAAGAAATAGCCATTACCCGTCGCCTCGCCGCCCGCAATGACGCGCGCCCCCTTCGCCTTGGCGTCGGCGACGAGCGCCTCCAGCGCGGGGATGCGGCGCGCGTTGGCGAGCGGCCCCATCTGCGTGTCGGCGTCGAGGCCGCTGCCGATCTTCACTTTTGCCGTGCGTTCGGCAAATCCTTTGACGAACGTGTCATAGATGCCCTGCTGGACATAGAAGCGCGTCGGCGAGATGCACACCTGGCCCGCGTTGCGAAACTTCTGCCACACCACCTTGTCGAGCGTGCTCTCGAGATCGCAGTCGTCGAAGATCAGCACCGGGGCGTGCCCGCCCAGTTCCATGGTGATGCGCTGGGCGCGGTCGGCGGCGAGCCGCATCAGATGCTTGCCGACCGCGGTCGAGCCGGTGAAGCTGACCTTGCGGATCACCGGACTCGCCAGCAGGTGGCGGCTGATCATATCGGGGTCGCCATAGACGAGCTGCGCTGCATCGCCGGGGATGCCGGCGTCGATCAGGCAGCGCATGATCGCGCTGGTACAGCCGGGCGTCTCCTCGGGCGCCTTGGCGATCACGACGCAGCCCGCGGCGAGCGCGGGGGCGATCTTCTTGACCATCAGGTTGACCGGGAAGTTCCAGGGCGAGAAGCCCGCCACCGGGCCGACCGGATGCTTGGTGACCATCGCGCGCTGGCCGAGCGGGCGCTGGAGCACGCGCCCTTCGATGCGCTTGCCCTGTTCGGCGAAATAGGCGAGCAGCCCGGCCGCCGACAGCACTTCGCCGCGCGCCTCGCCGATCGGCTTGCCCTGCTCGAGCGTCATCAGAGTCGCGATATGCTCGACGCGCTCGCGGATCAGCCCTGCGGCCTTGTGCATCAGCGCGGCGCGCTCGTCGGGGGTTTTCGCACGCCAGCTCGGCCAGCCGCGCTCGGCTGCCGCGAGCGCCTCATCGAGGTCCGCGGCGGTCGCCACCGGCAGCTCGGCGATCGTGCGCGCGGTCGCCGGGTTGAAAACCGGCCGCGCGTCGCGGCCCTCGCCGCTCCGCCAGGCGCCGGCGATGAAGAGCTGGAGGTCGGCGTCGTAGGTCGCGGTGTCGGTCATGGGGGGCTTTCTAACTTTTCCGTTCGCATCGAGCGAAGTCGAGAGGCCTCTCGCGCTGCGCTGGCGTGTCTCGACTTCTCGACACGAACGGGATGGGGTTGGTCAGATGCGCCCCATATAGGCCCGCTCAGCGATAGTTAAAGCTGATGCTGATCCGCTCGCCCTTGCCCGAATGCGGCATAACCTCGTGCCGCAGCCAGCTTTCCCACAGGAAGACGCGGCCCGCCGCGGGCTGCGCATAGACGAAGGGCAGAAGATGCTCGGGCGCGTCGTCGGTACGCCCCGGCGCCGCCATCAGCATCGCGAGGCGCGGGTCTTCGAGCTTGAGCGCGCCCGATCCCGGCGGGACCGCGACGTAGAAGGTTCCCGACACGATGCTGTGCGGGTGGATATGGCCGCTGTGGGTGCCGCCGGGCTTGAGGATATTGACCCACAGGCTGTCGAGCTTCAGCGGTTTCGCGAGGTCGAAATGCGCCGCGCTGGCGAAGGCTTTGACCTCCTTGTCGAGCAGGCGCTTGAGGTCATGGAACGCCGGGTCGCGCTCGGGCAGGTCGCCGAGGCTCGCGTAGCTGGTGTAACCCTTATAGCCATGCTCGCGGCTCCAGCGCCGGCCGGCGAGGTCATCCTCGGCAAGTTGGCGGCAGCTATGCTCCAACTCTTCCAACAGGTCCGCCGACCCGGCGTCGGCTTCGTAGAAAAGGCTGGCGAAGAGCGAACGAACGGGCATGATGGCCGCAAAGCACAGCAGCAAAGCACAAGCAAGGGAGACGAGGATGGCCGAGTTTGAACTGATCGCCGACGGACTGCGCTTTCCCGAGGCGCCGGTGGTGATGGACGACGGCAGCGTCATCGTCGTCGAGATCGAGGCGGGGCGGATCACGCGCTGCTGGCCCGGCGGGCGCAAGGAGGTCGTCGCGACCCCCGGCGGCGGTCCCAACGGCCTCGCGATCGGCCCCGACGGCAAGCTTTATTGCTGCAACAACGGCGGCTTCAACTATGTCGAATCGAACGGCTATCTCGCGCCGCACGGCATCGCCGACGATTATTCGGGCGGGCGGATCGAGCGCATCGACATCGACACGGGCGAAGTCGAAATCCTCTACAAGACCGGCGACCAGGGCATCGTGCTGCGCGGACCCAACGACATCATGTTCGACGATCACGGCGGCTTCTGGTTCACCGACCATGGCAAGGTCGATTATGAAAAACGCTGCCACGACATCGTCGGCATCTTCTATGGCAAGGCCGACGGCTGCTTCGTCGAAGAGGTGATCTTCCCGAGCTACAACCCCAATGGCATCGGCCTGTCGCCCGACGGGACCAAGCTCTACGCCGCCGAAACCTACACCTGCCGCCTGACCCAGTTCAACATCATCGCCCCCGGCAAGGTCGCCCCCGACGCGGGGCCCGGCGGCCCGGGCATCCCGCTCTACCGCCCCGCAGGCTATAAATTCTTCGACAGCCTGGCGATGGAGGCGAACGGCAATATCTGCGTCGCGACGATCGGCGAGAGCGGGATCAGCGTCGTGTCGCCCGCGGGCGAGCTGGTCGAATTCGTCACCACCGACGATATCTTCACCACCAACATCGCCTTTGGCGGCGACGATATGCAGGACGCCTATCTGACGCTGTCGGGCACCGGACGGCTGGTGAAGACGCGTTGGGCGCGGCCGGGATTGAAGCTGCCGCATTGACTTAGTCAAGTGACTTAGCTAAGTGGATGGCATGACGATCGTGACCATCCACGAAGCCAAGACACACCTGTCGCGCCTGATCGCCCGCGTGCTCGCGGGCGAAGAGGTGACGATCGCGCGCGGCAAGGAACCGGTGGTCAAGCTGATGCCGGTGAAGGACGTGGTGAAGCCGAAGCGGCAACTCGGCCGACTCGCGCACCTGATCCCGCCGGGCAAGGACCCCTTGGAAGACGGCTTCTGGGATCCTTTGCCTGAAGAAGACCTCGCGTTGTGGAATTGCGACGCCGATGATCCCAACGACAAGCTGTGAGCGAAGGCTATCTGCTCGACACCCACAGCTTGTTGTGGGCCACCTATTCGCCGGACATGCTGCCATCCCGGGTAAGGGACCTGCTGCAACGACGGGACGCACCGATCTATGCGTCGGCGATTTCGGCGTTTGAGATCGCGCAGAAGCACCGCGTCGGAAAGCTCGATTTCGCACGAGCCCATGCGCTCGAATTCTCCGACGAAATCGCCAAAGACAATCTCGAGACATTGGCTCTGACCGCGGACCACGCCCGGCTCGCCGGCGCGCTGCCGATCCCGCACCGCGATCCGTTCGACCGCATGCTGATCGCGCAGGCGCAGATCGAAGAACTGACGCTGATTTCGAAAGAAGCCTTGTTCGACCAGTTCGGCATCATTCGCTTCTGGTAAGTGGAGCCCGCGCATGCACGAGGAAACCCACGCCGTCACGCGCATCGGCTGGCTGCGCGCCGCGATCCTGGGCGCCAATGACGGGATCGTGTCGACCGCCAGCCTGATCGCGGGAGTTGCGGCAGCGGGCGCCGCGCCGCATGCGATAATGCTGACCGGGGTCGCCGGGCTCGTCGCGGGTGCGATGTCGATGGCGGCGGGTGAATATGTGTCGGTAAGCTCGCAGGGCGACGCCGAAAGAGCCGATGTCGAGCTGGAAAAGCGCCACCTCGCCGCCGATCCCGAATTCGAACTCGAGGAGCTGACGCAGATTTACGAGCAGCGCGGGCTGAGCCGCGCGCTCGCCGAACAGGTCGCGGCGGAGCTGACCGCGCATAACGCGCTCGATACGCATCTGCGCGACGAACTCGGCATGACCGAGGCGACGGCGTCGCGGCCGATCCAGGCGGCCGCGGCGTCGGCCGCCAGTTTCACGGTCGGCGCGGCGCTGCCCCTGCTCGTCGTGCTGCTCGACTCAGGGCCTTCGCTGCCATGGACGGTTTCAGGCGCGTCGCTCATCTTCCTCGCGCTGCTCGGCGCGCTCGGGGCGCGGGTGGGCAAGGCGCCGATGCTGCGCCCCGTGGTGCGCGTCACCTTCTGGGGCGCGATGGCGATGGCGGCGACGATCGCGATCGGATCGCTGTTCGGGACCGTCGCGGGTTAGCGGCCCGCCAGCCAGTCGCGCAGCGCGACGGCATTGTTCCGCTCGGGGTCCTTCGCGGCATAAAGCAAGGTTACCGGCCCCGCGCTCAGCGCTGCGTCGAGGGTGAAGAGCGCTGTCTCGACCTCCCCGCCGCCCGCGTCGAGTTCGGCGAAATAATCGGTGCGGAAGGCGTGCCACGCCTCGTCCGAATCGACGGTCGCGCCGTGATAGGTCCTGCGCAGCGCATCGCTCGGCGACAGCGGCTTGAGCCACGCCGCCAGCGCCGCCTTCTCCTTCGATACCCCGCGCGGCCACAGTCGGTCGACGAGGAAGCGCGCGCCGTCGCCGGGATCGGCCGGTTCGTGGATGCGTTTGACCGCGATTGTCAGGGGCGCTGCCATCTGTATGACTATCGCCGAACCCGCGTCCGCGGGCAAGCAGCCGGAGGGGTCCGCAGATGAGTGAAACCGGATGGGCGATCGACATCGATCGCGACGATATTGCGCGCGCCGAACTGGTCGGTGATCCCGCCGCGCCGCTGGTGCCAGGACAGGTCCGCGTAGCCGTCGACAGCTATGCGATGACCGCGAACAACATCACCTATGCGGTGTTCGGCAAGCCCGCGGGGTTGTTCGGCAACGACCAGGGCTATTGGGATTTCTTCGCCGAGCGCGGAACGCCCGGGCGCCTGCCCGTCTGGGGGTTCGCGACGGTGACCGAGAGCGCGGCCGAGGGAATCGCGGTCGGCGATACCTTCTACGGCTATTATCCGATGGCGAGCCATGCGGTGCTGAACACCGGCAATGTCGGCCCCGGCGGCTTTACCGACGTAACGCCGCGCCGCACCACGCTGCCGCCCATATACAACAATTATCAGCGCATCGGCGCGCTCCACGATTATCGCGCGACCGACCATGATTATTGGCCGGTGTTCCGTCCGCTGTTCCTCACGGGCTGGCTGATCGCCGGCCAGTTCGAGGACGAGGGCGATTATGGCGCGGCGCAAATCCTGATCGCCAGCGCGTCGAGCAAGACCGCGATCGGCCTCGGCTTTTCGCTCGCGCAGCGCAGCGGACATCGCCCCGAAACGATCGGCCTGACCAGTGCCGCCAATGTCGAGGCGCTCGCAGCGCAGGGCATTTACGACCGCGTGATCAGCTATGATCAGATCATGACGCTCAATCCCGCTGCCCCCTCGGCGCTGGTCGACATGGCGGGGAATGGCGCGGTGACGCGCGTCGTGCACAGCCATTTCGGCAATCAGCTCAAGGCTTCGATCATCGTCGGCAAGTCGCATTGGGACGCGCAGGCCGATGTCGAGGGCCTGCCCGGCCCCGAGCGCCAGGGCTTCTTCGCCCCCGGCCGCAGCCAGAAGCGGATCGCCGACTGGGGCGGCGCGGCCTTTGGACAGAAGATCGCCGAGGCCTGGCTGGCCTTCATGACCGTCGCGCCGCGGCTCGCGGCGATCGACAAGCGGCATGGCGGCGAGGCGGCGCTGGCCGCTTACCAGGAAATGCTGTCGGGCCGCGCCGACCCCAAGGCGGGGATCGTCGTGTTGCCATGACCATCACCACCGTCATCTTCGACTTCGGCGGCGTCATCACCGCCTCGCCCTTCGAGGCGTTCAACCGGCTGGAGGAGGAACGCGGGCTGCCGCGCGATTTCGTGCGGCGGGTCAATGCTGCCAACCCCGACGACAATGCCTGGGCGAAGTTCGAGCGCGCCGAGATCGACGCCGCGGCGTTCGACAGCCTGTTTGCGAGCGAGGCGCGCGCGCTGGGTCATGAACTGGAAGGCGAAGCGGTCCTCGCCGTCATCGCGGGTGCGGTGCGCCCCGATATGGTAAAAGCGCTCGACACGTTGAAGGCCAAGGGCCTGCGCATCGCCTGCATCACTAACAATGTTCCCGGCGGCAAAGGCGTTAAGGGCGCCGGCATGACGCGCAGCAACGAGGCCGCGACCGTGGTGGCGCGCATCATGGCGCGTTTCGAGCATGTCATCGAATCTAGCAAGGCCGGGGTGCGCAAGCCCGATCCGCGCATCTATCTGATGATGTGCGAAAAGCTCGGCGTCGAACCGAGCGAATGCGTCTATCTCGACGATCTGGGCATAAACTGCAAACCCGCCGCGGCGCTCGGCATGCACGCGATCAAGGTGACGAGCGGCGAACAGGCGCTGGCCGACCTGTCGGCGGCGCTGGGGGTCGGACTGCCCTGACGAGCCGTTTCTGTCAGAAGCGGCTGGCGGCTTCGCGGCGGGAAGCGGCCTTCATCCTATTCCAAAGTTCAGGAAAGTTCAGCCCTGCGCGCTTCCCAAGAGGACCTCGGCAACCGCTTCTGTCGACCGCGTGACAGAGCCAAGATCGACGCTTGCACAGCCGGATTTATTAGGAAAGGCCTTTTTTGAGGGCGGCGGTTTTGGGGTGGGGAACGGACCTAAAGATCCTCCCCACGATTTGGATGGCAGCTCCAGCCCGATACCGGTCGTTCAACCCTGCACATCCGCCAGATCGAGCTCGGCCGCGCGGCCGAATATCTGCGCGAGCAGCGGCTCGCTGTCGGCGACGCGCATCGCGACGTGGAATTCGACCGGCGCCAGCGCGGGCATACCGGCGATCTCGATCAGCGCGCCGCTCGCCAGCGCGCCGCGTACCATCGGTTCGGGGAAGATGCCGATGCCGCCGCCGGTGCGCGCGATGTCGATCATCGTGCGGGCATTGTTGCAGAGGTTGAGCGATTTCTGTGCGATGCGCGACGCGGTGATCGCATCGCGCATCCGGCCGTGAATCGGCGACGGGCTGGCGAGCGACCAGACGGGCACGCTCGCGCCCTCGCCGAAAGCCGCCGCGACCGCGGGGCTCGCGAGCCAGACGAGCGGAACCTGACCGATCGGGCTGGTCTTGAGCGCGGGGTGCGCGACGGGCCCCGCGGCAAAGACCATGTCGGTGCGCCCGGTGAGCAATTGCTGGATCAGGTTGGCGGTGAGGTCGATCTCGATCTCGAGGCCGACGTTGGGCATATCGGCCTTGAGCGCCGCGACGAAACCGGGCAGGCAGCTCGCCGCCGCGATCTCGCCCGCGCCGATGCGCACCACCCCGCTCGCCTCGCCATAACCGCCGCTGCCGAGCAGCGCTAGCTGCATGTCGCGCAGCAACGGATCGCAGTCGCGCACCAGCTTGCGCCCCGCCGCGGTCAGCGACATCGTCCGCCCGTCGCGGCGGAACAGCGTCGAGCCGAGGCGCTGCTCCAATTCGCGCATGCGCGCCGACACCGCGGGCTGTGTCGTGTTCAGCCGCTCGGCCGCGGCCGAAAACGTGCCGAGCCGGTCGATCCACAGCAGGGTTTCGAGATGATAGAGCGAGACGCGACTGATTGACATTGCTTATGCATAATCGAAAAATAGAATAATTAGAATTGATGGATTTTGTCGGCCACAGTCGCCGCGCCGCAACCACGAGGAGTCCGTTCATGGGTAACAAGCGCTATGCCGACGCAGCCGCCGCACTCGAAGGGCTGCTCTTCGACGGCATGCAGATCTGCGCGGGCGGTTTCGGCCTCTGCGGCATTCCCGAGCGGCTGATCGACGCGATCCGCGACGCCGGAACCAAGGATTTGACGATCGCGAGCAACAATGCGGGGATCGACGGCGAAGGTCTCGGCAAGCTGCTCCGCACGCGCCAGATCAGGAAGATGATCTCGTCCTACGTCGGCGAGAACAAGGAGTTCGAGCGGCAATATCTGGCGGGCGAGCTCGAGGTCGAATTCTGCCCGCAGGGCACGCTCGCCGAACGCTGCCGCGCGGGCGGTGCGGGCATCCCCGGCTTCTATACCAAGACCGGCGTCGGCACGCTCGTCGCCGAGGGCAAGGAAGTGAAGAATTTCGACGGGCAGGATTATATCCTCGAGCGCGGCATCTTCGCCGACCTCGCGATCATCAAGGGGTGGAAGGCCGACGAGAGCGGCAACCTCATTTTTCGCAAGACCGCGCGCAACTTCAACCAGCCGATGGCGACCGCGGCGAAGATCTGCGTCGCCGAGGTCGAGGAAATCGTGCCGACCGGCAGCCTCGACCCCGACGCCATCCACCTGCCCGGCATCTATGTGAAGCGCATGATCGTCGGCGCGCCCTATGACAAGAAGATCGAATTCCGCACGACGCGCCCGCGCGAGACCGCGTGATGCGTAGCCTCACCCTTACCGCCGCGCTGCTCCTTGCCGGGTGCGCGAGCGCGCCGGCAGAGGTGGCGACGGCCCCGGCTCCGCCGCCCGACGCCGCCCTGCCGGCACCCACGCCCGCCGAAGCCGCCAAGCCGCCGGTGGCGCTGCAATATCTGTACGGCTCGCCCGAAGCCGCGGTGGCGGTGCGCGCGACCAATAAGCGGATCGCCGATTATGGCGTGTGGCGGATCAAGGAGCGGCCGAAGGACAGCGTCGTGCTCGCCCCCGACGCCACCGTGGAGGCCCCGGCGTTCGAGCCGTGCGGGGACAAGCCGTTCGGCGCGGTGTTCGACGCCGACGAGACGTTGATCTGGAATCTGGGGCCGATGCGCCATTTCGCGCGATCCGCCTATGATCCGAAAATCTGGGACCAGTGGGAAAAGACCGGTGCGGGCAAGGCGGTCGCGATGCCCGGGACGGTTGAGATGGTGACCAGGCTCCGCGCCGCGGGAATCACCGTCATCGCCAACACCAACCGCAGCGCCGCCAATGCCAAGGGCAGCGAGGACACGCTGCGCGCCGCCGGGCTCGGCGAGTTCAAGCATGGCGAGACCTTGTTCCTGATGGGCGACGACGCCGGCGGGTCGAGCAAGGATGGTCGCCGCGCAACCATCGCGTCGCGTTATTGCGTGATCATCCTCGGCGGCGACCAGCTCGGCGACTTCAGCCAGCAGTTCAACGACAAGGACCTGCTCGCCGCGCAGCGCATGGCGCTCGCGACCAGCGCGGGCGCCACCGCCCTCTGGGACAAGGGCTGGTTCCTGTTCCCCAACCCCGTCTATGGCCCGTGGGAAAAACTGGGCTGGGACGACGCCTTTCCCTCCGACAAACATTGGGAGCCGAAATAATGCCCTGGACGCGCGACGATATGGCGGCACGCGCCGCGAAGGAACTGCAGGACGGCTATTACGTCAACCTGGGCATCGGTATCCCGACGCTGGTCGCGAACCATATCCCCGCGGGGATGACGGTGACGCTCCAGTCGGAAAACGGCATGCTCGGCATCGGCCCCTTCCCCTATGAGGGCGAAGAGGATGCCGACCTGATCAACGCCGGCAAGCAGACGATCAGCGAAGTGCCGCAGTCGGCCTATTTCAGCTCTTCGGACAGCTTCGCGATGATCCGCGGCGGGCATATCGACCTGACCGTGCTGGGCGCGATGGAGATCGCCGAAAATGGCGACATCGCCAACTGGATGATCCCGGGCAAGATGATCAAGGGCATGGGCGGCGCGATGGACCTCGTCGCCGGGGTCAAGAAGATCATCGTCGTCATGGAGCACAACGCCAAGGACGGCAGCCCGAAGTTCATCCCCGAATGCACGCTGCCGCTGACCGGCCAGAATGTCGTCGACATGATCATCACCGACCTCGCGGTGTTCAAGCGCGACGATCATAGGAGCCCGTTCCGGTTGATCGAACTCGCGCCCGGCGTCACCGCCGAGGAAGTCGCCGACAAGACCACGGCGCATTATATTGCCTGACGTCGCGGCGAACCCGGGCTCCAGCTGGCTGATCGTCGGGGGATGGCTGTCGGTTCTCGCCGCGCTGCTTCATCTTGCCTGCATCTTCGGCGGGCCCGAATGGTACCGCTTCTTCGGCGCCGGCGAGGGCATCGCACGGGCGGCGGCGCGCGGTGACTTGCAGCCGACGCTGATCACGCTGGGCATTACGGCCGTGCTGCTGATCTGGGCCGCCTATGCCTTTTCGGGCGGGGGGTCGCTTCCGCGCCTGCCCCTGCTTCGCACGGGGCTGGTCGTGATCACCGCCATTTACCTGCTGCGCGCGCTGATGTTCGTGCCGCTCCACCTCTGGAGACCGCAGCATAGCGATGCTTTCGCGATCTGGTCGTCGCTGATCGTGCTCGTCTATGGCGTGGTCTATGCCGTCGGAACCTTCAAGGCGTGGCACTTTCTGGGGCGTTGATCGCAGCGGGGGTGACGGCGGCGTTCGTCGCGGCTAAGACCACGCCAAAATATGAAGTCGCAGCAGTCCAAACACAAATCCACAAAGCGCTTCCTCGCCGCGCTGGTCGCAGTCGCCGTGCTGGGATCGGCGGGCTGGTTCGGCCTGCGCCTGGCGGGGGGCAACGACCATGCGCTCGCCAGCGTCGCGATCCCGATCAAACCGCCCACCGACCTGCCCGACACCCCCGCCGAATGGCGCGGGCGGATCGACTATCGCGCACTCGACGAGCAACTCGGCGCGCTGGCGCAGCGCCCCGAAATGGCGGGGCTGGCGGTCGCGGTCGTCGAAGACGGCAAGCTCAGCTTCGTGCGCGGCTATGGCGTCGCCGACGCCGCGACCGGCGCGCCGGTCACGCCGCACACTTTGTTCCGCTGGGCGTCGGTCTCGAAGACCGCGACCGGCGTGCTCGCCGCGAAGCTGGCGAAGGACGGCACGGTCGACCTCGACCGTCCGGTCGCGGGATGGCGCAGTTCGTCGCTGCGCCTGCCGGGCGGGGCCGAGACGCAGCTCCGCCTCGTCGACCTGCTCGCGCAGCGCACCGGCCTCACCAAAAACGCCTATGACGAGAAACTGGAGGAAGGGCAGAATCCCCAGTTCCTGCGCGCCGGTCTCGCCACCGCGCCGCTGCAGTGCCAGCCCGGGACCTGCTACACCTATCAGAATATCGCCTTCGACACTGCGAGCGAGATATTGGCTGAAGCGGCGAACGAGCCCTTCGCCGACGCGGTCGAGCAGCGTTTCTTCCGCCCGCTCGGCATGGTCAGCGCGGGCTATGGCATGGCGCGGCTGACCGGCGCCAAGGACTGGGCGCGGCCGCATCGCAACGGCCAGCATGTCCGCGAGGTCAAAGAAGCCTATTGGCGCGTCCCCGCCGCCGCGGGGGTCGAGAGCGACATCGTCGATTTCGCGACCTGGATGCAGGCGATGATGGGCGCGCGCCCCGACGTGCTGCCGGGCAAGGTGCTCGAAATCGCGCACAGTCCGCGCGTCGGCACCGGGCGCCTCTATGGCGGCACTTTGCGCCAGGCGACGAGCAATGCGTCCTACGGCCTCGGCTGGCGGCGCTTCGCCTATGGCGATCGCCAGCTCGAGGGGCATTCGGGCGCGGTCGCGGGGTACCGCGCGACGATGATCTTCGAGCCCGCGACGCGGACCGGCGTCGTGGTGCTGTGGAACAGCGACTGGGGCTTTCCCTTCCGCGTGCCCTTTGCGGTGATCGACAGCTATCACCACCGCGAGGGCACCAACTGGCTCGACATGACCGAGCTGCCGCATCGCGGCGCGGCGCCGGTGGCGGCGCCCGCGGCGAGCGAGCACAGCAACGGCTAGCGCCGGTCGGGGCACGGGAAATCGGGGGCTGGCGGCCTCCCCTGCCGCGCGCTAGGACTATGGTCTTGGCCGACGAATCATCCCTGCCCGCGCAACGCCACACCGCTTCCGACGGGGGCGCTTTCCACATCTGGCTGGTCAAGCCGACGCGCTACGACGACGACGGCTATCCGCTGCAATGGTGGCGCTCGATCATTCCGTCGAACTCGCTCGCCTGCCTGACCGGGATCATCGAGGATGCCTTGGCGCGCGGCGTGCTCGCGGGCCGCGAGGTGCGCATCGAGGTGATCGACGAAATCCACAGCAAGGTCGACGCCGCGAAGATCGCGCGCTCGATCCGCCGCGCCGGCGCGGGTTTCGTCGGGCTGGTCGGCGTACAGTCGAACCAGTTCCCGCGCGCTCTCGACCTCGCACGCATATTCCGCGCCGGCGGCGTGCAGGTGGCGATCGGCGGCTTCCACGTCTCGGGCTGCCTGTCGATGCTCAAGACCATGCCCGCCGAACTGGTCGAGGCGCAGGCGATGGGCGTCTCCTTCTTCGCCGGCGAGGCCGAGGAAGGCCGGATCGACGAGGTGCTGGTCGACGCCGCGAACGGCGCGATGAAGCCCGTTTACAACTGGCTGGGCAAGACCCCGCACCTCGAAGGCGCGCCGCTGCCGCTGCTGCCCAAGGCGCAGGTCGATCGCAACATCAACCGCTACGCGAGCTTCGACCTGGGGCGCGGCTGTCCGTTCGAATGCAGCTTCTGCACGATCATCAACGTCCAGGGGCGCAAGAGCCGCTTTCGTACCCCCGACGACCTCGAGGCGATCGTCCGCGCCAATGCGGCGCAGGGCGTGTCGCGCTTTTTCCTGACCGACGATAATTTTGCCCGCAACCGCCATTGGGAGCCGCTGCTCGACCGGCTCATCGCGCTGCAGGCCGAGGGGCTGGGCGTGCGTATGGCGATCCAGGTCGACACGCTCGCGCATCGCATCGACGGCTTCATCGACAAATGCGTCGCGGCGGGCGCCGACCAGATCTTCATCGGGCTGGAAAATATCAATCCCGACAATCTGGAGGCCGCGAAAAAGCGCCAGAACCGCGTCGAGGAGTATCGCGAGATGTTCCTCGCGTGGAAGCGCCATCCGGTGGTGATCACCTGCGGCTATATCATCGGCTTTCCGAACGACAGCTATGCCTCGGTGATGCGCGACATCGCGATGCTGAAGGAAGAGCTGCCGGTCGACACGCTCTATCTCAACTATCTGACCCCGCTGCCCGGCAGCGAGGACCATCGCCGCCTGCTCGACGGCGGGGTGTGGATGGACCCCGACCTCAACAAATATGACCTCAACCACCGCGTCACCCATCACCCGACGATGAGCGACGAGGAATGGGAGCGCGCCTATCGCGACGCGCACCGCAGCTTCTACAGCTGGGATCATATGGAGCGCATCCTGCGCCGCATGGCCGCACTGGGGTCGAACAAGAAGCGCACGACGGTCAACCGCCTGCTCGCCTATCGCGAGGCGGTGCGGCTGGAGGGCGTCGCCAAGCTCGAATCGGGCTATGTCCGCATCAAGCGGCGAACGCAGCGCCGGCCGGGCCTGCCGCGCGAGAACCTCTTCTCCTTCTGGACGGGCTATGCCGCGCATACGTTCCGTGCGCTCGGTGGCAGCCTGGTGACCTATGTGCGGCTCTATAGGATGATGCGGCGGATCGTGACCGACCCGAGCCGCTTCGCCTATCGCGACCGAGCGATCAGTGCCGATGCCGGCGACAGTGCCTCGCCGCTGGTCGCCGAAACGCGCGCCACCGACCATTCGCAGCGCCGCGCGGCGCGCGCCAAGGCCGCCTGACGAGCGATCGGGCGCCGGCCTTGCATCGCCCTCGCTCGCGGCGATAAGAGGCGCTCCACTTTCTGACGGAGAATCATCGATGCGCGTGCTGCTCACCGGGTCGACGGGCTGGCTCGGCCGCTTCCTTGCGCCCATGCTGCGGGGGGCGGGACACCGGGTCACCGGCCTCGACGTCGTGCCGGGTCCTGACACCGACATCGTCGGCACCGTCGCCGACCGCGCGCTGGTCGAGCGCGTGATGGGCAAGCATGGCATCGAAGCGGTCATCCATGGCGGCGCGCTGCACAAGCCCGACATCGTGCGCTATCCGCGCCAGGCCTTTATCGACGTCAATGTCAGCGGCACGCTGAACCTGATCGAGGCCGCGGTCGCGGCGGGCAACGACCGCTTCCTCTTCACCTCGACCACCTCGCTGATGGTGCGCGCCGATGTGCGCGAGGGCGCGGGCGCCGAGGGCGCTTGGTGGATGGACGAGGATTTCGGTCCGATCGAACCGCGCAACATCTATGGCATCACCAAGCTCGCCGCCGAGCAGGCGTGCCGGCTGATCCACCGCGAGCATGGCATCAACGTCGCGATCCTGCGCACCGGGCGCTTCTTTCCCGAGGACGACGACACGCACGCGGTGCCGAGCGGGCCGAACCTGAAAGCGAACGAGCTGCTCAACCGCCGCCTGACGGTCGAAGATGCCGCCGCGGCGCATCTCGCCGCGCTCGAAGCCGCGCCGCAGATCGGCTGCGACACCTTCATCCTCTCGGCTCCGCCGCCCTTCGTCCGCGAGGAAGCCGAGGAGCTCGCCCGCGACGCGCGCGCGGTGATCGCGCGGCACCATCCCGATGCCGCCGAGCTTTACGCCGCGGCGGGCTGGGTGCTGCCCGAGACGATCGACCGCGTCTACGACCCGTCGCGCGCCGAGCGCCGCTTCGGCTGGCGCGCCCAGACCGACTTTGGCAGCGTGCTCGCCGCGCTGCGCGATGGCACCGCGCTGCCCTTCGCGCACGACCCGGCCTACACCTCTCCGATCGTCGCCCAGGAGCGCGAAGCATGTATGTGCTGATCACCGCCAACCGCAATTATTCGAGCTGGTCGCTGCGCCCGTGGATGCTGATGCAGGGGCTCGGCATCGCGTTCGAGGATCGCATCGAGCCTTTTGCACAACCGGTGAATTACGAAGCCTTCCGCAGTTTCTCGCCGACGGGGCAAGTGCCCGCGCTGCTGCACGAGGGGCGCACCATTTACGACTCGCTCGGCATCGCGCTCTATCTTGCCGACCGGCACGACGGGGTGTGGCCGCCCGATCCTGACGCGCGCGCCTGGGCGCAGTGCGCGACCGCCGAGATGCACAGCGGCTTTGCGGCCTTGCGCAACGATTGCACGATGAATGTCGGGGTGCGCGTGACGCCCAAGCCGATGTCCGACGCGCTCACCGCCAATCTGAGGCGAATCCGGGAATTATTCGAGGAAGGGCTGGCGCGCTTCGGCGGGCCATGGCTCGCGGGCCCCGATTTCTCGGCGGTCGATGCCTTCTTCGCGCCGGTGGCTTTCCGCATCCGCACCTATGGCCTCGACGTCGGCGCCGGGCAGGCGTGGGTCGACCATATGCTCGCGCACCCCGCGATGCTGGAATGGGAGCGGCAGGCACTCGCCGAGAGCTGGCGCGAGGAGAGCCACGAGCAAGAGCTTGCCGCGGCGGGCGCGATCACGGCAGACTATCGCCATGGCTGATACCAAGATGGACATCGCCGAAGCGACGCGGCTGGCGCAGCAGGGCGGCGCGGCGCTGCAGAAGGGCGATCTGACCGAAGCGCGCGACACGCTGCAGCGCGTCGTCGATGCGGGGCACGCCAATCCGCAGATCCTGCTGATGCTGGGCGAGGCATACCGGCTGGCGGGCGACCGCGCGGGGCAGGAAAAAATGGCCGAGGCGCTGCTCGAACAGGATGGCGGGGCGATCCGCGCGCTCGTCTGGAAGGGCGACTGCCGCCGCGCCGGGGGCGAACGGCGCGTCGCCGCGAGCTGGTACAAGACCGCGCTGCGCCGCGCCGAGATGGTCGCGCTGCCCGCCTCGCTGGTCCCGCTGGTCGACGAGGCGCGCGCCGCCGCGGCCGAGCTGGAGGTCGAATTCAGCGTCGGCGTCGAGGAAGGGCTCGCCGCGCGCGGCCTGCCGCCCGCGGCGCGCAGCCCCGGCTTCGCGCGCGCACTCGCGGTGATGCGCGGCGAGGAGCATGTCGACTATGTGCTGCAGCGTCCGTCGAGCTTCCTCTTTCCCGGCCTGCCCCAGCGGCGCTTCTACGAGCGCGAGGAGTTCGATTGGGCGCCGGCGTTCGAGGCGGCGACCGATGCGATCCGCGCCGAGCTGCGCACCGCGCTCGCCGATCCCGACCTGTTCAAACCCTATCTGACCCACGCCCCCGACCGGCCGCGCGTCGAGTTCAACGGCATGCACGACAATGCGTCATGGTCGGCGCTGCACCTCGTCCACAATGGCACGGTGATTCCCGAGCTGGTGGCGCGGTTCCCGGCGACCTTCGCGGCGCTCGATGCGGTGCCGCAATGCCGCATCTCGGTGCGCTCGCCGTCGATCCTCTTTTCGCTGCTCCAGGCGGGCGCGCATATCGCGCCGCACTACGGCATGATCAACGCGCGGCTGATCTGCCACCTGCCGCTGATCGTCCCCGGCGACGGCGCGCTCACCGTCGGCGGCGAGGCGCGGCAGTGGGAGGAAGGCAAGCTCATCATCTTCGACGATACGATCGAGCATGAGGCGATCAACCACGCCGACAGCGACCGCGTCGTGCTGATCTTCGACATCTGGCGCCCCGAACTCAGCGAGGCCGACCGCAAGGGCGTCGCGGCGCTGTTCGAAACGGTCGATGCCTACCGCTAGTCGGTCAGCGCCTCGCGCACGACCGCGATCCCCGCTTCGCGCTGCGCTTTCAATTCGGCCTTCAGCTTTGTCGGGTCGCGCGCGAAGACGAAGCCGAAGCTGACCCCGCCCTCCTTGCCGATCGTCGCATGGTGGAGCTTGTGCGCCTGCACCAGCCGCTTCGCATAGCCGCGCCGCGGCACCCAGCGGAAATAGCGCTGGTGGACGAGGCCGTCATGCACGAGCGTGTAGATGATGCCGTAAAAGAGCACGCCGAGCCCGATCCACGTCCCCGGCTCCCACGCCGCCGCGCCCATGATCATCGGGCTGCCGAGGGCGAACATCGAAATGCTGAGCGCCGCGCCGAAGATCGCGAACAGGTCGTTCTTTTCGAGCAATTTATCGTGCGGCTCATGATGATCGCGGTGCCAGGCCCAGCCGAAACCGTGCATGATATATTTGTGGCTGCCCCAGGCGACGAATTCCATGGCCACGACGGTAGCAAGGACGAGCAGGATGATGGCGAGCAGCGACATGCTCCGCTTATACTCCAAGGCGCGCGACCGAAAATTGCGTTTTTGCGTCCCACTCGCTTGCAAAGTTATCCGGCAGGCGTAAGTGAACCCGCATGACTCGGCCCCGCACCCTCTACGAGAAAATCTGGGACGCGCATGTCGTCGAACAGCGCCCCGACGGTACATGCCTGATCTTCATCGACCGTCATCTCGTCCATGAAGTCACCAGCCCGCAGGCCTTTGCCGGGCTTCGCGCCAGCGGGCGCACCGTGCGCCGTCCCGATCTGACACTCGCGGTGCCCGACCATAATCTGCCGACCACCGCGCGGCTCGACGCGAACGGCAACAAGCTGCCGATCGCCGACCCTGAGAGCGCGGCGCAATTGGCGGCGCTTGAGAAGAATGCGCCCGAATATGGCATCCGCTACATCGACGCGGTCGCGCCCGAGCAGGGCATCGTCCATGTCGTCGGCCCCGAACAGGGTTTTTCGCTGCCCGGCACGACGATCGTCTGCGGCGACAGCCACACCGCGTGCCACGGCGGCATCGGCGCGCTTGCCTTCGGCATCGGAACGAGCGAGGTCGAGCATGTGCTCGCGACGCAGACGCTGCTGCTCCAGCCGTCGAAGACGATGGAAGTGCGCGTCGAGGGCGCGGTCGGCCCGGGCGTTTCGGCGAAGGACATCATCCTCCACATCACCGGCACGATCGGCGCCGCGGGCGGCACCGGCCATGTCATCGAATATACCGGCAGCGCGATCCGCGCGCTGAGCATCGAGGGCCGGTTGACGATCAGCAATATGGCGATCGAGGGCGGCGCGCGCGCCGGGCTGATCGCGCCCGACGAGACGACCTTCGAATATCTCAAGGGCCGTCCCTATGCGCCCAAGGGCGCCGACTGGGACGCCGCGGTCGCTTGGTGGAAGAGTCTCGCGACCGATCCAGGTGCGACCTACGACAAGGTCGTGATCATCGACGCCGCCGACATCGCGCCGAGCGTGACTTGGGGCACCAGCCCCGAGGATGTCGTGCCGATTACCGGTGTCGTTCCCGATCCCGCGAGCTTCGCCGATCCCTCGAAGCAGGCCGCGGCCGCGAAATCGCTCGCTTACATGGGCCTCGAACCCGGCACGCGGATGCAGGATGTCCCGGTCGAGAATATCTTCATCGGCAGTTGCACCAACAGCCGGATCGAGGACATGCGCGCCGCCGCCGCGGTCATCAAGGGCCGCAAGAAAGCCGCCAATGTCAAATGGGCGATCGTGGTGCCCGGTTCGGGCCTGGTGAAAGCGCAGGCCGAGGCCGAGGGGCTCGACCGCATCTTCACCGACGCGGGCCTCGAGTGGCGCGAGCCGGGCTGCTCGGCATGCCTCGCGATGAACCCGGACAAAGTCCCCGCCGGCGAACGCTGCGCCTCGACGAGCAACCGCAATTTCGTCGGCCGCCAAGGGCCCGGCAGCCGCACGCATCTGGTCAGCCCCGCGATGGCGGCGGCGGCGGCGGTGACAGGCAGGCTTACCGACGTGCGGGAGTTGATGGCATGACCCCGCTGAGCGAAGTCGATGGCCGCGCAATTCCGTTCGGCCTCAAGAATGTCGACACCGACGTGATCATCCCTGCGCACTGGCTGAAGGGCACGACGCGCGAGGGTATGGGCCGCGGCGCGTTCGAGGCGATCCGCAAGGACCCCGACAATATCTTCGACAGCGCCGAGTTCAAAGGCGCGCCGATCCTGATCGCGGGCGACAATTTCGGCTGCGGGTCGAGCCGCGAACATGCCGCCTGGGCGCTCGGCGACCTCGGCATCCGCGTCGTCATCGCGCCCTCCTACTCCGACATCTTCTCGGGCAATGCGGTCAAGAACGGCATCTTGCCCGTAGTCCTACCGCAGGCGGCAATCGACCGCCTGATGGAGGTGGCACAAACCGACCCGGTGCATGTCGACCTCGAAAACCAGACGGTCACGACGCAGTTCCAGGACCGTTTCACTTTCGAGATCGATCCGTTCCGCAAGATGTGCCTGCTTGAGGGGCTCGACGAGATTTCGATCACAGAAAAAAGCGCCGCCGCGATCGGCGATTATGAAAAGAAGCTCGACGCCGAGCGTCCGTGGATGCGACCCGCGGCATGAAAGCAACAGAGGAGAAGATGATGAAGGCTCTCTTGTCGACCGCCACCGGCGGCCCCGAAACGCTGAAGCTGGGCGAACTGCCGCGCCCGACCGCGGGGGCCGGGCAGATCGTGATCGATGTGAAGGCCTGCGCGGTCAACTTCCCCGACGTGCTGATCATCGAGGATAAATATCAGTTCAAGCCCGAACGCCCCTTCGCCCCCGGCGGCGAGGTCGCCGGGCTGGTCGCCGAAGTCGGCGAGGGCGTGACCGACTTCAAGGTCGGCGACCGCGTGATCGCGGGCTGCGGCAACGGCGGCATGTCGGAAGCCATCGCCGTGTCGGTGCACAATGTCTATCATTTGCCCGAAGCCCATGATTTCGCCGCGGGTGCGTCGCTGCTAATGACCTATGGCACCAGCATCCATGCGCTCGTCGATCGCGGCCACATCAAGGAGGGCGACACTTTGCTGGTCCTCGGCGCGTCGGGCGGGGTCGGCATCGCCGCGGTCGAGCTGGGCAAGGCGTTCGGCGCACGCGTCGTCGCTGGCGTATCGAGCGAAGAGAAGGCCGGGATCGCGCGCGAGGCCGGAGCCGACGCGGTCGTCGTCTATGGCCGCGAGCCGTTCGACAAGGACCAGTCGAAGGAACTGGCGAACAAGTTCAAGGAAGCCGTCGGCCCGGGCGGCGCGAACGTCATCTACGACGCGGTCGGCGGCGATTATGCCGAGCCCGCGCTGCGCTCGATCGCATGGGAAGGCCGCTATCTGGTCGTCGGTTTCCCCGCGGGTATCCCGCGGCTGCCGCTGAACCTGACTTTGCTCAAGAGCTGCGACGTCGCCGGCGTCTTCTGGGGCGCCTTCGTCGCGCGCGAGCCCAAGCGCAACCGCGCCAATATCGCGCGGCTGTTCCAGCTGTGGGAGCAGGGCAAGATCAGCCCGCGTGTTACCGAAAGCTTCGCGCTCGCCGACGGCGGCAAGGCGATCGCCAAGCTGGGCGACCGCAGCGCGGTGGGCAAGCTGGTGGTCACCATCTGACACGGCGTTTTGCGATGAACCGAGTGCGGCCCCGGCACGCGGGTTAACCCTTTGTCAGGGGCTCGTCCCTATCGTGAAAGGCCTGACATTAGCGTTTTGCGCAGGGTAGGGACATGGCAACTCGCCGACCGACGGGTGACGAACAAAGCGCGAGCCTCGCGAATATTTCGCGCACCCGCCGCGCGCAGCTGGTGGCCGAATTCGAAGGCGACCTCGGCATAGACTATAAGGCGCGCGCGCGCGCAGCCTATGAGGCGAAGCGCTGGCAGGTGATCAAGACGATCATCGTCTGGACGATTGCGCTGCTCTTCTTCACCATCGCGTGCCAGAAATTGTGGATCCTCGGCCAAAGTGTCGACGAGCCCTTCTCGGACCTCAATCCGATCAGCGGGTGGTTCGAGTAAGCCCGCTCAGCCGTACATCGGCGGATCGGCGCGCGAGCGCAGATATTTCCCGAACAGATAGCCGGCAAAGAAGGCGGCGGTGTAAACGGCCGCCGTCATCGCCGCGAGCAGCAGGATCTCGGGCCAGCTGGTGGGCAGGAATAAGGGAATCTGCGTCAGCATCGCCCAGCCGACGAGCCAACCTCCGACACGCAGCCCGGTAAGCAGCTGAATCGGCCCGATCTGCACCCCCAGCGCGATCACCGCCATTGCCAAAAACGCGCGGACGTCGATCCGTTCGCTCATTCGGCCCACCGCAAAAAATGCGATGATCGGGGCGACCATCAGGATCGACGCCGTCGCGTCAACCGGCTGCATCAGTAAACGCGCGCCTTCGGCTTGATATATTCGGCGTCGTCCGACAGCGTATATTCGTGGACCGGGCGGTAATCGAGGCGGACGCCGCCGCCCTTGCCGCCCCAGCCGTCGAACCAGCTGATCGAGTGCTTCATCCAGTTCGCGTCGTCGCGATTGGGGAAATCCTCGTGCGCGTGGGCGCCGCGGCTTTCCTTGCGGTTGAAGGCCGAATGCATCGTCACCGTCGCTTGGCTGATCAGATTGTCGAGCTCGAGCGTTTCGATAAGGTCGGTGTTCCAGATCAGGCTGCGGTCGGTGACGCCGATGTCGTTCATCCGCTGATAGGTCTTGGTCAGCTTTTCCTTGCCCTCGGCCATCAGCTCGTCGGTGCGGAACACCGCGGCGTGCGCCGACATGGCGCGCTGCATCTCGAGGCGGATTTCGGCGGTCGGCGACGCGCCATTGGCATGGCGGAAATGGTCGAGACGGCCCAGCGCGAGGTCGGCGCTGTCGGCCGGCAACGCCGCCTGCGCCGCCCCTGGCTTGATGATGTCGCGGAGGCGATGTCCCGTCGCGCGGCCAAAGACCACAAGGTCGATCAGGCTGTTCGAGCCGAGGCGGTTCGCGCCATGGACCGACACGCACGCCGCTTCGCCGACCGCGAACAAGCCGGGGACGACGGTGTCGGGATTGCCGTCCTTCAGCGTCACGACCTCGCCATGATAGTTACAGGGGATGCCGCCCATATTATAATGGACCGTCGGCACGACCGGCAGCGGCTGGCGCGTCAGGTCTACCCCTGCGAACACCTTGCCGCTCTCGGTGATGCCGGGCAGCCGTTCGTGCAGCACCGCGGGATCGATATGGTCGAGGTGCAGGTAGATGTGGTCCTTGTGCGGGCCGACGCCGCGGCCTTCGCGGATTTCGAGCGCCATCGAGCGCGACACGACGTCGCGCGACGCCAGATCCTTTGCCGAGGGGGCATAGCGTTCCATGAAACGCTCGCCTTCGCTGTTGGTGAGGTAGCCGCCCTCGCCGCGCGCACCTTCGGTGATCAGCACGCCCGCACCATAGATGCCGGTCGGGTGGAACTGGACGAATTCCATGTCCTGCAGCGGCAGGCCCGCGCGCAGCACCATGCCACCGCCGTCGCCGGTGCAGGTGTGCGCCGAGGTCGCGGTGAAATAGGCGCGGCCGTAGCCGCCGGTCGCAAGCACGACGGCCTGCGAGCGGAAGCGGTGGATGCTGCCATCCTCCATGCAGAGCGCGATCACGCCGCGGCACGCGCCATTTTCCATGATCAGGTCGAGCGCGAAATATTCGATGAAGAAGTCCGCGTCATATTTCAGCGACTGCTGGTAGAGCGCGTGGAGCATCGCGTGGCCAGTGCGGTCGGCCGCGGCGCAGGTGCGCTGCACCGGCGGGCCCTCGCCCATATTCTGCATATGGCCGCCAAAGGGGCGCTGGTAGATGGTGCCGTCCTGGTTGCGCGAAAAGGGCACGCCGGCGTGCTCGAGCTCGTAGACCGCGGCGGGCGCCTCGCGCACCATATATTCGATCGCGTCCTGGTCGCCGAGCCAGTCGGAGCCCTTGACGGTGTCGTACATGTGCCACTGCCAATGGTCGGGAGAATTGTTGCCGAGGCTGGCGGCGATGCCGCCCTGCGCCGCGACGGTATGGCTGCGCGTCGGGAACACCTTGGTGATGCAGGCGGTCTTGAGCCCCGCCTCGGCGCTGCCCATCGTGGCGCGCAGGCCCGATCCGCCGGCGCCGACGACGACGGTGTCATAGACATGGTCGATGATCTTATACGCGTCGGTCATCTCACATCCCCCCCGGAGCGGCCACCACGGGTGCCAATGCGATGCGGGCGATCGTGAAGATGCCGAAGGCGCCGCCCCCGATCGCGTAGAAATTCAACAAGACGAGCGCGAGCAGGCGCGTCGCCTCGCCATGGACATAGTCCTCGATCAGCACCTGGAGCCCGAGGCGCAGGTGCCAGAAGACGCTGACGACGAGCAGGATCAGCGCGAAGGCGACCATCGGGTTCGCGGCCCAGCGCGACACCGCGCCATGGTCTCCGAGCGGCAGGCGAAGCAGCGAAGCGATAAGGAAGCCGACGAGCAGCAGATTGCCGAGCGCCGAGAGCCGCTGTTGCAGCCAGTGGTGCGAACCATGCTGCGCCGAGCCGAGCCCGCGGACCTTGCCGAGGTGGGTGCCATTACCCATTGAGGTTCCCCCACAGGATGAAGAGCCAGGTCGCGGCGGTCGCGAACAGCCCCGCGGCGATCACCACGGCCGACCAGAGCTTGTTGGCCTTGAGCTCATAGCCCGCGCCGGTGTCGAGCACGAAATGGCGGAGGCCCGAGAAGAGATGCTGGAAAAAGGCCCAGGTCAACCCGACCAGCACGACCTTGCCGAGGATATTGGTGATCTGGTGGAAGAGCGTGATTTCGGGGCTGGGATCCTTCCACACGATCGCCACGAACGCCGCATAGGCCTCGGGGCCCGCGGCGATGGCATAGAGCCACCAGAGGAACAGGCTGGCGCCGACGATCGCAAGACCGTCGCCGCTGACGCGGTGAAGGATCGAGACCGTCATCGCCGGTCCCCATTTATACACCTGTAAATGCGGCGAGCGCGGTCGCCCGCTCGTTTCCTTGCCAGCCATATCAGCCCCGCTTTTCTGACTCTAATGGTCGATGGGGCCGGTTAAGCCTTCCGCGCGGGATATGCAAATGCTTAGGACGGTCAGGGAGTAATTTTGGGGGAGCCGGCAAGCCACCCGGTAAATTCCGTTTGTGTCGAGCGAAGTCGAGACACGCTAGGGGCGCGCTCGCCTTCGGGGTGTCTCGACTTCGCTCGACACGAACGGAAATAGTGGGCGCTCTGCAAATCAGCGCAGGAGCGCCGCCAGAAGCGTCTACTTGATCTTCCCGCGGTTCGCGTAAAGCAGCGCCGCCAGCACCGCGGCCGAGCCGATGCCGATGCCCGCGGCCGCCGCGGCGGTTTTCCAGCCGATCTTCTTGCCGCCCTCCGCGCCCTTGTCGGCGGCTTCGGTCGCTTCGGCAGCTTCCTTCTGCGCTTGGAGTTCGCGCGCGGCGCGCAGCACTTCGTTTTCGGTCTCTTCGCCGGTGCCGGTGTCGGGGAGGTCTTCCTGGGGGGTCATGTCCGTGTCAAATCCTTGTTTTTACAGCAGCGCCTGCTCGACAGGCACATAGTCCGTCCCGACCGCTTCGGCGACGGCCTCGAACGTCACCTTACCATTCCAGACGTTAAGTCCCTGCGCAAGATGCGCATCGCGTTTCAGCGCTTCCTTCCACCCCAGGTCGGCGATGCGCAGCGCGTGCGGTAGCGTGACGTTGTTGAGCGCATAGGTGCTGGTGCGCGCCACGCCGCCGGGCATGTTCGCCACCGCATAATGGACGATGCCGTCGACCACGTAGGTCGGCTCGGCATGGGTGGTCGCGTGGCTGGTCTCGAAGCAGCCGCCCTGATCGATCGCGACATCTACGAGCACCGAGCCCGGCTGCATCGTCTTCAGCATGTCGCGGCTGACGAGCTTCGGCGCCTCGGCGCCGGGGATCAGCACCGCGCCGATGACGAGGTCGGCCTCGGCGACGCATTGGGCGAGGTTGGCGCGGTTCGAGAAGCGCGTCTTGGCGCGCGCTTCGAAGAAGGTGCCGACGCGTTCGAGCACTTCGGGGTCGCGGTCGAGGATGGTGACGTCGGCGCCGAGGCCGGCCGCCATCTGCGCCGCGTTGAATCCGACGACGCCGCCGCCGATCACGCAGACCTTGCCCGGCGCAACGCCGGGGACGCCGCCGAGCAGCACGCCGCGGCCGCCATGCGCCTTTTCGAGCGCGGTCGCGCCGGCCTGGATCGACATGCGGCCCGCGACCTGGCTCATGGGTTTCAGGAGCGGCAGGCCGCCATGGGGGGAGGTCACGGTTTCATAGGCGATGCACACCGCGCCCGACGCCATCAGGTCGCGCGTCTGGTCGGGATCGGGCGCGAGGTGGAGATAGGTGTAGAGGATCTGGCCCTCGCGCAGCATCGCGCGCTCGCCGGGCTGGGGTTCCTTGACCTTCACCACCATCTCGCAGGTTGCGAAGATTTCTTCGGCGGTCGCGACGATCTCGGCGCCGGCTTCCTCGTAGAAGCGGTCGTGCGCGCCGATGCCCGCGCCCGCGCCGGTCTGTACGAGCACGCGGTGGCCGTGCGCATGCAGTTCGCGCGCGCTTTCGGGGGTCAGGCCGACGCGATATTCGTGATTCTTGATTTCCTTGGGGGTGCCGATGATCATGGTCGCTCTCCATCCGCGGGGGCCGCGGACCCGGTCCATCGGCGCCTCTTTGTGATGACGCGCTAATAGCAAAATTGTTGCGCGAGGTGCTTGCATATCATGGGCGGATTTCGGAGAAGGGCGCACAATTTTTGCGTCATTCCCGGGAAACACGCATAATCATGGACCGGATCGACATAAGGCTGCTCGACTTGCTGCAACGCGAGGGGCCGCGCCCCGCGGCCGAGCTGGGCGAAAAGGTCGGGCTGTCGGCCTCGGCATGTCACCGCCGCATCCGCGCGCTCGAGGCGGAGGGAATCATCACCGGCTATGCCGCGCGCCTCGCTCCCGAGCGGATCGGGCTGGGGCTCGATGTCTTCGTCGACATCAGCCTGCATTCGCAAAGCGAGGAGGCGCTCACCGCATTCGAGGCGGCGGTGAAGAGTTTCGACGAAATCCTCGAATGCCAGCTCTTGTCGGGCGCGTCGGATTATCGCCTACGCGTCGCAGCGCGCAACGTCGCCGACTTCGACCGGCTGCACCGCCACTGCCTGTCGCGCCTGCCCGGGGTCGCGGCGATGCACAGCGCCTTTGCGCTGCGCACAATCAAGGCGTTCGAGGGCTATCCGGTGCGCGGCGAGGCTTGAGGCAAAATTCGCAGAGCTAGTTAACGCCGAATTTACCCCTTCCCCACATAGATCGGTCATGATTTTCGCCGGTGACAGCGGACGGCAGCGCCGCGCGCCACGAACATGGTGAGGGAAGCAGGATCATGGTGAAGGAAAATCCGATTCATAAGCAGCAGATCGATCCGATTTCGATGTCGGAGCGCTTTCCCTTCTATGACCTCGACGGCCGGCTCGCCGCCGACGGCGCCGAAATCTATCAGATCATCGCGGGGCGCGAGGAAGCGATCGCGCGCGCCTATTGGGACGTGTTCAACGAATTGCCCTCGGTCGATCGCCGCGTCGAGGGCGACCTCTACGACAGCTATGTCCGCGGCAGCGCGCACCACAGCGCGGTCAAATATCGCGACGCCGCCGGCCAGGAGGTCGCCACCATCGCGTGCCAGAACACACATATGGCGCGGCGCGTGAACCTGCCGCTCGCGTCGGTGCTGTCGTGCATGGCCGAAAGCCAGCGGCTGACCTTCGAATATATCGCCGAGGCGTGCCGCGGCGACGAGGCGCGGCTGGTCCGGCTGCAAAGTGCGCTGAACCGGCTCGGTTTGCTCGAATATGACATCATGCAGCGTTATGCCGAAAAGCTCGACCGTGCAGTCGTCTCTTCCGAGCGCCAGGCGCTCGCGGGCGATTTCGACCAATCGATCGCCTCGCTCGTGCAAGACACCGACGGCGTGCGCCGCGAGCTCGCCAAGCAGGCCGCCTCGGCCGACCAGGCCGCAAAGGGCATGATCGCCAAGACGAGCGAGGTCGCCGCGGCGTCCGAACAGTCGGCGATCGCGATGCGCGAAGCCGCCTCGACCGCCGCCGGGCTGATCCGCGCGATCGAGGATGCGCGGAGCGAAGTCGAGGCCTCGGCCAGCGTCGCGACGCGCGCTTCCGAACAGGCGGGCGAGGCGGTTGCCATGTCCGAAGCGCTGTCGCACCACGCCGAATCGATCGAGTCCATTTTGGGCCTGATCCGCGAGATCGCGGGGCAGACCAACCTGCTCGCGCTCAACGCGACGATCGAGGCCGCCCGCGCGGGCGAATCGGGCCGCGGCTTTGCCGTCGTCGCGCAGGAGGTGAAGAGCCTCGCCAACGAGACCGCGCGCGCGACCGACGACATCGCGGGCAAGATCACCGCGATCCAGCAGGCGACGCGCGGATCGGTCAGCGCCAACCAGTCGATCCAGGCGACGATCGTCGAGGTCCAGCATTCGGCGCAGCGCATCCGCGACGCGATGGACGCGCAGGCGCAGACGGTCACCTCGATCACCGCGGCGGTCGACGAAACCGCGCTCGCCGCCGACTCGATGTCGTCCACGATCGCCAGCATCCGAAACGATTCGGGCATGGTCGCGGGCGAGATCAGCGTGCTGAGCGAAGAATTCTCGCGCATGGGCGAGCGGCTGCAGTCGCTCGAAAAGGCCGCGAGCGAGTTCAGCCGCCGGGTCGCCTGAGCGCGTCGTCCACAGCTTTCCACCGGACCCCGGCCTCTGCCGGGGTTGCGCTCTAGCGCGGCATCGCCGAGGCCTCTAAGGCGAGGCCATGCAGACCCATATCCTGATCAGCGGCGCGAGCCGCGGCATCGGCGCGGCGATCGCCGAGGCGCTGGTTTCCGACACGACCAAGGTCGTCGCGCTGTCGAGCGTCGACGGCGACCTCGCCGATCCCGCGGTCCCCGACCGCATCTGGAACCGCGCGCTCGCGCATCTCGACGGGCGCATCGACGTGCTGGTGAACAACGCCGGGGTGTTCGAGGCGAACCCGGTCGATGCCGACGACGCCGAGTGGCTCGCGAACTGGAACCGCACGCAACAGATCAACCTGACCGCGAGCGCGCTCTTCTGCCGCCGCGCGGTGCTGCACTGGCAGGAGCGCGGCGAGGCAAAAGAAAAAAGGGGCGGCCGGATCGTCAATATCGCGAGCCGCGCCGCGCATCGCGGCGACAGCCCCGCGCACTGGCATTATGCCGCGTCGAAGGCGGGCATGGTGGCGATGACCAAGACGATCGCGCGCGCCTATGCGAAGGAGAATATCCTCGCCTATGCGATCTGCCCCGGCTTCACGATGACGGGCATGGCCGAAGAATATCTCAGCAGCCGAGGAGGTGACAAATTGCTCGCCGACATTCCGCTGGGGCGCGTCGCAATGCCCGAGGAAGTCGCCGAAATGGCGCGCTGGTGCGCACTGGACGCGCCCGCGTCGATGACCGGCGCGGTGCTCGACGTGAACGGGGCGAGCTATGTCCGCTAGGCTGGCGATCCTCGCCGCGCTGGCGCTCACGGGCTGCGCGCCGCAATCGGCGCCCATTGCCGCGGCGCCCGGCCCCACGGGCAAGGCGCTCGCGGCTGCCTGCGAGGGCAGCGACGGGTGGAGCGACCCCGCGCCGCCGGCGAAGATCCACGGCAACACTTATTATGTCGGCACCTGCGGCATCACCGCGCTGCTGATCGCGAGCCCCGACGGGCTGGTGCTGATCGACGGCGCGACCGAAGAGGCCGCGCTGGCCATTCTCGCCAATATCCGCGCGCTCGGTTTCGACCCCGCGAACGTCCGTTACCTGCTCGCCAGCCACGAGCATCTCGACCATGTCGGCGGGCTGAAGGCGCTGCAGGATGCGACCGGCGCTGCGGTGCTCGCCCGGAAGGAAGCCGTCGCGACGCTGACCAGCGGCGAGCCCGAGGCGATCGATCCGCAGCGCGGTGCGATCCCGCCCTTCCGCGGCGTCAAGGTCGCGCGCGAAGTGAAGGACGGCGAGGCCTTGCCGATCCGCGATATCCGCCTGACCCTTCACGCGACCCCCGGCCATACGCCGGGGAGCACGAGCTGGACCTGGCGGTCGTGCGAGGGCGGCGATTGCCGCACCATCGCCTATGTCGACAGCCTATCGGCAGTGTCCGCCGACGATTACCGGTTCAGCGACCATCCCGACTATGTCGCGATGATGCGCGCGACCTTCGCCAAAGTGCCAACGCTGCCCTGCGACTTGCTGATCACCCCGCACCCGTCGGCGAGCAATCTCTTCGCGCGGCTTTCCGGCGACGCCCCGCTTATCGATGCGAACGGCTGCAAGACCTATGCCGCCGCCGCGGCGAAACGCCTCGACGAGCGACTGGCGAAGGAAGCCGCCGCAAAATGAGCTGGATCGTCTCGCTCCCCTGCACGCGCGCCGAGGCCGAGGCGCTATCGGGGGAAATTCCCGCGCTCGACGCCGCGCCCGAGGCGCCCGTCGTGGTGACGCGCGAGATCGACGAGGAGGCCGGGCAATGGCAGCTCGACGCCTATATGGACGACCAGCCCGGCGCCGCGCTGTTGAAGCTGCTCCAGTCGCTTGTCCCGAGCGCGAAGGGCGCCAAACCCGTCGTCGCCGAACTGCCCGAGGAGGATTGGGTCACGCTGTCGCAGCAGGGGCTGGAGCCGGTGCAGGCGGGGCGCTTCTTCGTCCACACCAGCAGTCACGCCGACCGCGTACCCGCGGGCGCGACGCCCTTCCTGATCGACGCGAGCCAGGCCTTCGGCACCGGCGGGCACGACACCACCGCGGGCTGCCTGGCGATGCTCGACCGGCTGGCGCGGCAGGGCGTAAGCCCGCGCAACATCGCCGATATCGGCACCGGCACCGGGCTGCTCGCCTTTGCGGCGATGGCGCTGTGGCCGCGCGCGCGAACGATCGCGTCGGACATCGACCCCGCAAGCATCTTCGTGACCAGGGACAATGCCGCGATCAACGGCGTGCCGCTGGGGCGCGGCGGCGGGCGGCTGGCGGTCGCGGTCGCGCCGGGGACCGACCATGCGTCGATCCGCCACCGCGCGCCCTATGATCTCGTCATCGCGAACATCCTCGCCGGGCCGCTGATCACCCTTGCCCCCGATATCGCGAGCGTCACCGCGCGCGGCGGCCGCGCGATCCTCGCAGGGCTGATCGCGCGCCAGATGGAGCCGGTGCTGGCGGCCTATCGCGCGCAGGGCTTCCGCCTCGTCGCGCGCGGCGGCAGCGCCGACTGGCCGTGCCTGTTGCTGGAGAAGCGGCGGCGCCATGGATACCGCCGCAAGGAACGCGCCTTCCACCGCACCGACCCGGCCGACGCGAGCTTCGGTAGCTGGTGAGGCCAGTTCCCCTCCCGCAGGTGGGAGGGGTTTATTAAGCGGTGAGCTTCGCCAGCGCATAATCCTGCGTGCCGCGCGTAATCACTTCGTCGCCGGGCAATATGTCGGCGATGGCGATCGGCGGCAGTGCGTCATTCGCGGCATAGAGCGGCGCGAAGTCGGTATTCACCGTGGTGCCCAGCAGCTGATCGAGGCTCTCGATCACGAAATAATTCTGCTGGAAATCGTCGATCCGGTAGTCGGTGCGCATCACCCGCGCGAGATCGAAGCCGATGCGGTTCGGGCTGTCGCTGTCGAGCGCGAAAACGCTCTCGGCGTAGCTCGACACGATGCCCGCGCCGTAGATGCGCAGGCCGCCCGCCTCGCGGATCAGCCCGAATTCGACCGTGTACCAGTACAGCCGCGCGAGCTGTTTCAGCGCGTCGAATTTCAGGCTGCGCAGCCCGCCCTCGCCATACGCCACCATATAGTCGGCGAACACCGGGTCGGCGAGCATCGGGACATGGCCGAAGACGTCGTGGAAGACGTCGGGCTCTTTCAGATAGTCCAGCTGTTCGGGGGTGCGGATGAAATTGCCCGCGGGAAAGCGGCGGTTCGCGAGATGGTCGAAAAACACCGCGTCGGGGACGAGCCCCGGCACCGCGACGACCCGCCACCCCGTCGCCGCCGTCAACCGCGCGTTGAGCTCGCGATAGTCCGGAATGCCCGGTTTTTCGAGCCGCAGCACGTCGATGCCGCGGAGGAAGGCTTCGGCAGCGCGGCCCGGCAGCATCGCCGACTGGCGCGCGAACAGCCGGTCCCACATCTTATGCTCGTCGGCGGTGAAGGCGTCCCAATCCTGCGAAATCGTCCAGTCGGCCGCGGCGCCGGGCGGCGGGCTTTCGTGGACGTGGGTAAAGCCGTCTTTCATGGGCGAGGGCCTAGCATGAAATAGTTGCAAATGAAACCTTTACGCGCGCGCGACTCCGAGCCAGCGCCCCGCGCGCGGGAGATGCGGCAGGATGAGCCTTTCGGCGATCCACAGCAAGAGCAGCGATGCCGCGAGCAAGGGCAGCAGGGCGGCGAGGAGCAGCAGGATCGCCGCGGCGCCCTTCAGCCGCGCCGGGTCGCGCAGGGTTGGCGGCGCACCGAGCGCATCCCCAGGCTTGCGGCGGCGCCACATCAGGAAACCCGAGATCGCGAGGGTGAAGAGCGCGAGCGCGGTCGCCACGCCGATGACTTGATTGACCCAGCCGAACAGCTGCCCCTCGTGCCAGGCGATGCCGTAACCGACCGCGCGGTCGATGGCGTGCTTGTCGGCGAAACCGCTGCGCGACACTTCGGCGCCGGTCACGGGGTCGTAGCCGACCTTGCGCACCAGCGGGCGGTTCTGCGTCTGCGTCGTCAGCGTCCAGACATTGCCGTTGGGCGGCCCGAACAGGTTGGGCGCGCCGGGCGGCTGGACGATCGCGGGGGCGGGCATCTGCTCGGCTTTGGCCAGCGCGACGATGCGGGCGAGCGGGACAGCGGGCGCCGCATGCCCGCCATGATCGGCCATCGCCATCGCATCATGGTCGTGCGCGGCGTGGTGGTCGGCGCCGCCGCTCTTCCAGTCCTGCGCGCCCGATACCCAACCCATCTCGGCGCGCAGCGCGCGGAAGCTGCTGGCCCAGACGTCGGTCCAGGGCAGCGCGGTGAGCAGCAGCACGAGCGCGAGGCCCGATACCCAGAAGCCGGTCACCGCGTGCAGGTCGCGCAGCGCCGCCCTGCCGCCGAGCGACAGCCGCGGCCAGACCACCCCCGCCGGCCCGCGCCCGCGCGGCCACCATAGATAGAGGCCGGTCAGGATCATCACGATCGCCCAGCTGGCGGCGAGTTCGACGATCAGGCCGCCCGTACGCCCGATCAACAGGCTGCCGTGGATTTTCGCGAGCCACGCCGAGAGGCGCCGCTCGGAATCGGCCGAGCCGATTACTTGCCCCTGCGGCGACACCGCAACGTCGCGCATCGTGCCGTTGGAGAGACCGAGATGGACGACCGCGGCGTCGCCGGGCGCCTCGGGAATCCGATAATAATGAAAACTGGCGCCCGGAAAATCGCCGAGCGCGGCGGCGACCTGCGCATCGGCATCGACCGCGCTCGCGGTCGGCAGGCCGCGCCAGCCGCGCTCCTCCCACCGGTCGAGCTGCGGCTTGAACAGATAGGCCGCGCCCGTCACCGACAAGATGAGGATGAAGGGGATGACGAACAGCCCGGCATAGAAATGCCAGCGCCAGATCGTGCGATAGAGCGGAATGCGGTTGCTGTCGGTCATCCCCCGTCCCCTTTAGAAGCGCGCGCGGAGGCCGGCGGAGATCGCGCGGCCCTCGACGGGGTAATAGATCGCCGAGGTCGGCGTTACTGTTATAGCCGCGCTGATATCGCCGATCGCTTTCTTGCCGGTGATATTGCGGATATCGACGAAGGCATCGATGCCCTCAGCGATCCGCGCGCCGCCGGTGACACCGATCAGCGCGTAGCCGGGGGTGGAGACGAGATTGCGATAGTCGGCGAAAGGACCGTCGGGCACCCATTCGAGGTTCGGCGCGACGTGAAGCGCGTCGGTGCCGATGCGCAATTCGGCGCGGTAGACATGCCTCGGCACCACCGGCAGGCGATTGTCGCCATAGTCGGCGTCGCCCCGGAAGCGGAAGTTGCTCCAGTTATAGACCTGCCGCAGCCGCAGCCAGTCCGTCAGGTCGAGCTGCACCGCAGCCTCGACGCCTTCATGGCGCGTGCGCCCGGCGTTGAAGGTCGAGGCCGGGATCGCCGGGCCGACATTGAATTGCAGAAGCTCACCCTTGATATCGCTGCGATAATAGGTGAGGTCCCAGCCGAGCGGTCCGGTTTTCCCGCGCGTACCGACCTCGGCGGTCCAGGCCCGCTGCGGGTCGAGCGCGACGAAGCTCGCGATCTGCGCCAGTTCGTTGAAGCCTGGGAATTCGACCGAGCGGCTGTAATTGGCGTAAAGCTGGACGTCCGCGGCGGGTTCGAACAGCAAGCCGAACTTGGGCGAGAAAGCAACGAAGTCGGCGCGCCCGACCGTGCCGTTCTGCGCCGGCGCGGCAGCGTTGAAATTGATCACCTGCTTGCGCTCGCCGTCGGCGTAAATGCCGCCCGCAATCAGCGACAGCCTCTCCACCGGCTTCACGCGCAGTTCGCCATAAAGCGTCGCGGCGCGCGCGTCCTGATCCGCGTTGAAGCGCACCGCGCCGCGCTTGCCCGCGAGATTGACGAAGCGTTTCGACCCGATGTCCCCGACGCGCAGTTCGCCGCCGATGGTCGCCTCGACGATATCGCCCGCATAGTCGAAGCGGAAGTAGCCGCCGCGGTCGAGGCTTTCCTGGTCGATCACTTCGAAGATCGGATGGTAGAGCGACTTGGCGTTGATGAACGCGCCGACGTCGAGCGTCAGCGCACCCCAGTCGAAGCGCGTGCGGTTCTGGAAGCGCAGCGAATCGATGTCGCGAGCCTGATCGAGCGCGACCGCACCGGCGTTCGCCATACGCGGCGTCGTCAACGCCTGCGCGCGCGTCAGTGCGCCCGGAATCTCCTGATCGATGTTGTTGAAACTGACATAGAGCCGGTTCGATACGACATCGCTGAATTGCATCCCGACATTGCCGTGAAAGCGGAAGCTGCGACGCTTCACATGAGCGCGGTCGCCGTCCGAGGTGTCGGCGCTGATCGCGCCCCAGGCATCGACGCGGTCGCCGGCGATGCCCGCCGAGACGAGACCGCGGTAGCTGTCGAAACTGCCGACGTCGCCGCGCAGGTAAAAGCCCTCGGCGGTACGCCCGGTCGGGGTCACGCCGTTGACCGCCCCGCCCAAGGTGCCCGAGCCGAAGCGCAGCGCATTGGCGCCGCGCCAGACCTCAAGATGGTCGAAGAAGATCGGTTCCAGCTCCTGGAAATCGCCATTGTCGTCGGCGAGGTTGATCGGCACCCCGTCCTGCAGCAGCGTCAGCCCGCGCATATGGAAACCGCGCGACAGACCCGACCCGCGGATCGAGATCCGCACCTCCTGCCCGTAGCGCGGCTGGAGATAGACGCCGGGCGAGAAGGCGAGCGTGTCGCGCAGGGACATGATCGACTTGTCGGCATAATCCTCATGACCGACGACGTCGGCGCCGCCGGGGGTCTTCGCGATCTGGGCCTCGGCGGCGTCGGTGAGCTGCGGTGCGGTGACGATGATGGTGGCGTCGGTGGCCTCTTCGGCATGGGCGGCGAACGGAACGAAGGCGAGCGCGAGCAAGGGCGCCGCGCGGGTAGCGTGATTCTTCATAGATAATCTTCCCTGGATACAGGCATGGGGCCGCACCGCGCGAGAGACGCGGACGGCGGTTCAGGCTGGATCAAGCGAAGAGGGGCGGTCCGGTACTCGGCGGCAGCGGCGAGGCAATGCCGGGGGCAAAACCGAGCGAGGGTATCGCGACCGGTGCGGGTTCGACCGCCAGCGGCGCGGCGGGCAGCACGGGTTCGGCGGGCACGATCGGCGCGACCGCGAGCGCGCCCCACGGGCAATGCTGCTGCGCCTCGCCATCGTGGCCCGCGGCCTTTTCGATCGGGATCGTCATCGTGCCGCCAGGATTGCTCGGGTCCGAGCAGATACGCACGGTGATCGACCCCGACGCGTCGGTCTCGATCATCCAGCCCGGCGCGACGAGGATGCGCGCGGCGAGCGCGAGCAGCAACGGCAGCAACAGGAGGATGCCCGGACGGCGAAAGGCGGCGAGGAGGCCCACGCGGGCGCTCCTATGCGCCGTCCCCGTCGCCGGCAAGTGGCTATTCCGCCGGCGTCTCGTCGGTCTTCTTGCCGGTGCGCGTCCAGGGATAGAGGAGTTGCCCCCAATAGCTCCGCGGCACATCCTCGGGGATGCCGTAATTTTCGGGCCAGCGGTCCTTGGGCAAATGGAAGGTGCCGAAGAGCTTGTCGATCCACGGGAAGTGGATCGCAAAATTGACGTCGAACGCCTCGCGCTCGAGCCCGTGGTGCCAGTGGTGGAAGCGCGGCGTCGCGATCCAGTGGCCGAGGCGATTGAAATTGCCCCCGACATTGGCGTGGAGCAGTGACGACCAGACATAGACGAAGCCGATATAGGCCTGCATCACCGAGGGGCTGAAACCGAGCGTGAAGAGCGGCAGCGAGGTGATCGCGCGCAGCAGGATGATCTCGATAAAATGCATCCGCGATCCCGCGAGCCAGTCCATCGACTTGGCGCTGTGGTGCACCGCGTGGAAACCCCACAGGAACGGCCAGCGGTGGAAGCTGCGGTGGAAGAAATATTGCGCCAAGTCCGACGCGACGAGCACGATGACGAACTGGACCACCCACGGCAGCGAGGCGACGGTCGCGCGGAACGCCTCCCAATTGCTCGTATTCTCGTTGATGATCGTCGAGGGCGCGAGCGCGAGGAAGCCCAGCACCTGCACGAACATCGTGCTGACCAGATAATAAAAGAGATCCTCGCGCCATTCGGTGCGGAACAACCGCTGCGTCCGGCGATGCGGGAAAGCGCGCTCGAGCGGCGCGAACATGAAACCGGTGATCAGCAGGTTCACGACGAAGAAGTCGAGCCCGAAGAAAATGCCCCAGTCGCGCGTCTCCGCGGGCTGGACGTTCGCCCCGCCGATCAGGGTCGCGGTGAGCGCTACGATCAGCGCGGTCGCGCCGAGCACCTTGCGCGGGCGCAGCAGCAGGCTGAGCAATGCGAGGCCGTAACTGGCGAGCAGGATCAGATGGACGACGCCGCGGAAGCCGCCCCAGTCCTTGACGATGGCGAGTTCGGGGGTTGCGAACCAGTCGGGGAAGCGCAGCGCGATGACCAGGCCGAAACCGACGACCGCAAAGAGCAGCGCGAAAAAGCCCGACAGCCAGCCGCTGCCGAAGCGCCGCACCTCGGTGTGCGATTCGAGATCGCGCATCAGATTCTGAAGATAATCACGCTGTGCCATGTGTCCCCCTCACGGCATTTCGGCCGCGCCGTCTGTGATGACGCGCACCGGTTGAAATCGCCCTAACCCGCCGCGGCCACGATCGCCGCCCAGTCGGCCTCGTCGATCACGCGGATGCCGAGCGCCGAGGCTTGTTTGAGTTTCGACCCCGCGCCCGGACCCGCGACCACCAGGTCGGTCTTGGCGCTGACGCTGCCCGCGGCCTTGGCGCCGAGCGCCTCGGCCTGCGCCTTGGCCTCGTCGCGGCTCATCGTTTCGAGCTTGCCGGTGAAGACCACGGTCATGCCCGACACTTTGCTCTCGCGCGTCTCGACGACATAGGGCGGCGGCGAGACTTCGCTCAACAGATCGTCCCATAATTCGCGGTTGTGCGGTTCGTGGAAGAAATCGCCGAGCGCCTCGGCGACCGCGGGGCCGATGCCGTCGGCGCGCACCTCGAGGATCGCCTTGATCGCCTCCATCCGGCGCGCGAGATATTTGCCGTCCGATTCGCCCTCGCCCTGCGGATTGGCGGCGAGCCAGCCCTGGATGCCTGCCGCCGCTTCGGGAAGCCGCGCGATGTCGCCGAGGCCCTTGAGCAGGTCGCGCGCGGTCACCGCGCCGATATGGCGGATGCCGAGCCCGAAGAGCAGCCGCGCGGCATCGGGCTGCCGCTTCGCCTCGATCGCGGCGAAGAGATTGTCGACCGACTTCTCCTTCCACCCCTCGCGGGTAAGGAGTTCGTCGCGATGCCCCTTCAGGCGGAAGATGTCGGCAGGCCCCTTGTCGAGCCAGCCCAAGTCGAGGAATTCCTGGATGCTCTTTTCGCCCAGCCCCTCGATATCGAGCGCGCCGCGGCTGACGAAGTGGCGCAGGCGCTCGAACTTCTGCGCGTTGCAGATGAGGCCGCCGGTGCAGCGGACATCGACCTCGCCCTCCTCGGCGACCGCCTCGCTGTTGCAGACGGGGCAATGGTCGGGGAACAGGTAAGCGGCGCGCGCTTCGTCGCGAGTGAGGTTCTCGACGACCTGCGGGATCACGTCGCCCGCGCGCTGGATGACGACGCGGTCGCCGGGGCGGACGCCCAACCTGCCGATCTCGTCGCGGTTGTGGAGGGTGACGTTCGAGACGACGACGCCGCCGACCGTGACGGGGGTGAGGCGCCCGACGGGGGTGAGCTTGCCGGTGCGGCCGACCTGGATGTCGATGGCCTCCAGCGTGGTCTGCGCGCGCTCGGCGGGGAATTTATGCGCGATCGCCCAGCGCGGCGCCTTCGCCACGAAACCCAGCCGCGCCTGCCAGTCGAGCCGGTCGACCTTGTAGACGACGCCGTCGATATCATAGGGCAGTTCGGCGCGCTCGGCTTCGATCATCCGGTAATGTGCGAGGACGTCCCCGACGCTTTCGAAACGCTTCAGCAGCGGCGACACGGGGATGCCCCATGCCGCGATCCGCTTCATCATGTCATACTGCGTGTCGGCGGGCAGGTCGCTGACCTCGCCCCAGCCGTGCGCGAGGAAGCGCAGCGGGCGCGACGCGGTGACGCTCGCATCCTTCTGGCGCAGCGAGCCCGCGGCGGCGTTGCGCGGATTGGCGAACTGGCGGACGGTCGCCGGGTCGAATTCGGCCTCGCGTTGCGCCGCGAGCGCCTGACCCTCCTCCATCAGCCGCGCGTTGAGCGCGGTGAAGTCGGCCTTGGCCATATAGACCTCGCCGCGGATCTCGAAGACGTCGGGGACCTCGCCCTTCAGTTCCTGCGGGATGTCCTTGATCGTCGCGACGTTGGGGGTGACGTCCTCGCCGACGCTGCCGTCGCCGCGCGTCGCGGCCTGGACGAGCCGACCCTTTTCGTAGCGCAGCGAGCAGGAGAGGCCGTCGATCTTGTCCTCGGCGGTCAGCGCGACGATTTCATCCTCGGGCAGGTTGAGGAAGCGCCGGACGCGCGCGATGAACTCGGCGACATCGTCGTCGCCGAACGCATTGTCGAGGCTCATCATCCGCTGGCGGTGCGTAACCTTGGCGAGCGGCGACGCCTCGACCGCGGCGCCGACCGCATTGTTCGGGCTGTCGGCGCGGATCAGCTGCGGGAAAGCGGCTTCGAGTTCGTTGTTGCGGCGGACCAGCGCGTCATAATCGGCGTCCGAAATCTCGGGCGCGTCCTCGGCATGATAGCGCTTGCTGTGATAGGCGATCTGTTTAGCCAGCCGCATCAATTCGTTGGCGGCATCGGCTTCGGACAGCGATTCAATCTCGGTCATGCACCGGTCTTTGCCACCGGCTTGAACTCGGCGCGAGTACCAAATCCTGCGATCAGCGGGCGACCTTTCCGGATCGCCGCCTGCACCGCGGGCAGCGCCAGCGAGGCGGCGTGCGATTCCTTGCTGTCCCACAGCTCGACGATCCAGATCGCGTCGGGGTTCGCGCTGTCCTCGCCGATCAGATAGGCGATGTTGCCGGGCATCGCGCCGGTGCCTTCGGTCAGCGCCGCGACCAGTTCGGCACGCTTGCCGGGCTGTGCGAGCATCTGGCCGATGAGGCCATAGTGCGGGTCGGCTTCTTCCATGATGTCCTCCAGGGCGCGCAGCTTCGTCGCTGGCAGCAGCGCCGCTGCCATCGCGAGCAGGGCGAGATGCTCGCGGCGGTTCATCGCGCGATCGCCAGCACATGCACTTCGCGCCGGATACGGAAGCCGAGCGATTCGTAGAGGCCGATCGCGCCGGCATTGTCGGCATAGCTGTGCAGGAACGGCGTTTCGCCGCGCGCCACCATTTCGCGCATGACATGCCCGATCAGCGCACGCGCGAGCCCGCGCCCGCGGCAATCCTCCCAGGTCGCGACCCCGCTGACCTCGGCCATGCCCGGCATCAGCATGCGTTGTCCCGCCATCGCGAGCAGGCGGCCCTCTTCGCGAATGCCGAAGAAGGGGCCGTAAAGATGCGTCTTTGGACCCCAAGGCCCCGGCTTGGCATGGTCGGCGAGCGCGGCCATTTCGGCGGCGTCGGCGTCGCCGAGCGCGATCATGCCGGGCTCGCCTTCGCGCGGGGCGGGCGGCGGGCCCTCGGCGACCATCTGAGCGAGTATCGCACGTTTTATTTCGCGAGCGCCGGGCGGGATCGGCCAGGGCTCGCCCTCGACGATCCACAGTTCGCCGTCGGCGGGGATCAGCGCGGCAAGCGCCGCCTGTGCCTCGGCGCCGGTGTCGGCCGCGACCCCGAACACGCCATAGCCGCGGTCGACGCGGAACGCCGGTAAGCCGCCCTCGGCGAGATGCGCCTGCCGGCCGGTGAGCATCGACCAGACCGGGCGGTCGAGGGGGTGGTCGGTCATTCAGGCGATTCCATATTCTTCTTTGAAATCAATCAGGAAGTGACCGAAAATGGTGGCTTGGGCGACATCGACCATCAGTACGAGGTGGCGTTCATCCTGACCGGTTTCCAAAAGCACCTGATCAACGCGGCCCAAGGCGTCGCGATAGATTGAGTAAATGTCGCCGACCTGTTGCAGTGATGGCTCGCCAGCAACGACTTCGTCGATGTAGGGCCCGATGTCCGCAAAATGCATCGCGTCATCAAGTCGTTGCATCGGCGCTTTGAAACAGGCGTCGAACTGTTCGCGTGTGAGGAGCCGGACCGTCACCCGACGGTCTCCAGTAACCTTTCGGCCTGCGCCCGTGCTTCGTCGGTCACTTCCGCGCCTGACAGCATCCGCGCGATTTCTTCGCGGCGTTCGGCTTCGTCGAGCGCGCGGACGCCGGTGCGGGTCACCGTGCCCTGGCTCGACTTGGCGATCAGGAAATGCGCGGCGCCTTTCGCCGCGACCTGCGGGCTGTGGGTGACCGCGAGCAATTGCTTGGCGCCGCTCGCCAGCTTGGCCAGCCGCTCGCCGATCGCGCTCGCGACCGCGCCGCCGACGCCGCGATCGATTTCGTCGAAAATGATCGTGTCGGCGCCGCCCTCCTCGGCGAGCGCCACTTTCAATGCGAGGATGAAGCGCGACAATTCGCCGCCCGATGCGATCTTGATCAGCGGCGCGAAGGGCGCCCCCGGATTGGTCGAGATAAGGAATTCGACGCGGTCCATGCCCTCGGCGCCCCAGCGCTCGGCGGGCAGGCGCTCGACGAGCGTCTGGAAGCGCGCGGCGTCGAGCTTGAGCGGGACGAGTTCGCCCGCCACCGCCTTGTCGAGCCGCGCCGCCGCCTTGCGCCGCGCATCGGAGAGCGCGGTCGCGGAGTGGGTATAGGCGGCGGCCTTCGCCGCGACCTCGGCTTCCAGCTTCGCGAGCCCTTCGCTGCCGCCCTCGATCGCGTCGAGCCGCGCCGCGAGGTCGCCCGCGAGCGTCGCGAGTTCGTCGGGCTGGACATGATGTTTGCGCGCCATGGCGCGGAGATCGAACAACCGCGTCTCGGTCTCATCGAGCCGCGCGGGATCATATTCGAGCGCGCGTGCGGCCTCGTTCAGCTTCGTCTCGGCCTCGTCGGCCTCGATGATCGCGCGGTCGAGCCCCGCCAGCGCCTCGGCGAGCAGCGGGTGATCGCCCGCGAGCCGGTCGAGCCGCCGCGCCGCGGCGCGCAGCTGCGCGGGGCCGCTGTCGCTGCCCTCGAACGCCGCCATGATCGCGCCCATGTCGGCGGCGATACGCTCGCCCTTCTGCATCGCGCTGCGCGCTTCGGCGAGCTCGGCTTCCTCGCCCGGCTGGGGGGCGAGCGCGGTGAGTTCGGCGACGCAATGGGTGAGCCATTCGCGGTCGCGTGTCGCCTCGTCGAGCGCCGCGCGCGCCGCCGCGAGCCGCACCTCCGCGCTGCGCCATTCGCCATGCGCCGCGGCGACCGCGGCCGTGTCACAGCGGCCAAAAGTATCGAGCAACGCGCGATGCCCCACGGGCGCGAGCAGGCCGCGGTCGTCGTGCTGGCCATGGATCTCGACCAGATGCCCGCCGACCTCGCGCAGCAGCGCCGCCGAACAGGGCTGGTCGTTCAGAAACGCGCGGCTGCCGCCGTCGGCCTTCAAGGTACGGCGTATCAGCAAGGGCTCGCCCGCCTCGATCTCGATGTCGTTCGCGGCGAGCAGCCGGCCGAGCGGCGTCCCCGCGGCGGGCGGCGCGAAGCTCGCGGTCACCTGCGCCTTGTCGCTGCCCTGGCGCACCAGCGCGCTGTCGGCGCGCGCGCCGAGCGCGAGCCCCAGCGCGTCGAGCAGGATCGACTTGCCCGCCCCCGTCTCGCCGGTGAGCACGCCGAGACCGGCCGCGAAATCGAGGTCGAGCCGTTCGATCAGGACGATATTGGCGATGGACAGCGCCGTCAGCATGGCCTGCCCTTACCCCAGAACAAAATGCGAATCTATGCCCCGCGCGTCACGTCACGCCGTGGGCGCATTCTTCTGCATCAGCTTGTACGCGCGGTCGTACCATTCGCTGCCCGGATAGTTGGCGCCGAGCACCGCCGCCGACTTCTTCGCCTCGGCGGGCACACCCAGCGCCAGATAGCATTCGGTCAGGCGATACAGCGCCTCGGGCGTGTGGCTGGTCGTCTGGAACTTCTCGGTCACTTCGCGGAAGCGGATCGACGCGGCGAGCCAGTTCGAGCTGCGCTGATAGAAACGCCCGATCTCCATCTCCTTGCCCGCGAGATGGTCCTGCACCAGGTCGACCTTGAGGCGAGCGTCGGCGGCATAGCGGCTGTCGGGATAGCGGCGGATCACCTCGCCCAGCGCGGCGAGCGCCTGCTGGGTGATCTTCTGGTCGCGGGTGACGTCGCTGATCTGCTCATAATAGCTGAGCCCGATCAGATAATAGGCATAGGGCGCGTCCTTGTTGCCCGGATGGATCGCCAGGAAGCGCTGCGCCGCCTCGATCGCCGGGGTATATTCGCGGTCCATATAGTAGCTGAAGCTGCTCATCAGCTGCGCGCGGCGCGCCCAGGGCGAATAGGGGTGCTGGCGCTCGACCTCGTCGAACAGCGCAGCGGCTAGGCCATATTGCTGGCGGTCGAGCCGGTCCTGCGCCGCGCGGTACAGCGTGCTCACGTCGCGCGCGACATAACGCGTGTCCTTTTTGACGCCGCTGCCCCCGCCGCAGGCGGCGAGCAGGGGGGTGATCACAAGGGCGGCGGCGAGCAGGCGCATCGAGGCGCGCAGGGTGGGACGCTGAGTCATGCGCGCGGTATAGCCACAGCGCGCATGAACGCAAAATAAATGATCGGGACTTTTCATGGGCGGCACGATCCGCCCCAACCTCGCTAGCTGTGGCGCCCTGTCCCGTTTATGTCAGGGTATACGAACATCTCCTTAGCCATACCGTCCCAAGGCTGCTTAATCCCCCTGGCTTTGCATAGCTCCTCATGCTTTGTGGGATCTTTGACTGGTATGACTTCGATAGAGCCCGCCGTCTCCCACCGATCGCCGAAGATGTCGCGATAGGCGATCCAGACGTTCAGTATCAGCCGCTTTTGCCTGTTTCCTACGAGATCCATTCCCGACCGCGAGAGGAACTGAGGATCGAGAAACGTTTGACTCCCTGGCCCAAGATGACGGTTGAGAATTGTGATTTCGGGCCAATCGGTTCTGATGGGAGGGATGGGATCATCCGGTCCGATCAGATGGGCATCAACCATGGGATACTCGATTATCGCAGGGCTTTGCCCTCTGTTTTGAATCAGAACAGCTAACTTGACGTGTTCTAAGGTGTAATCATCGTGCGTGTAGACTGTAGCCCAAACCTGCTCCTTGCAGATATAAGCTCGCAACTGCCTCTTCGACATTTCTTCGGCAAGCTGGTTTGCTTGTCGCATCGCTACTGTAGCCGCGCCCGTTTCTGCCACCGCCTTGGCAGTCTCGTCCAATGTCCCTTTAATGTAATATAGGCCGATAATCGAAGCGAGGAGTTGTATGCCCGCTACGATTCCTCCCAGCATTACCCAATCAGCCGCCTTCCACTGGGCCGCTAGGTCGCTCTCGCCGCGCTCATTTTCGCGCTGGGCGTCCACAATCTGCGCGACACATTCTCTGGCGGCTTTGCCCGTGAACCCTGCGCATTCCCGTTCAATTCGATTAGGGGCATCGCTTGCATAATGCGTGGCTTCTATTTGAGCCTTTCTATCATTCCACCCCGACTGATAGCCTGCACTGTAGGACATCCCCGAGTAAAGAATGACTGTTATGATCGCGATCGAGATGGCGCCGATTAGTGTCGGATTGAGCCTGTGCTTATCGCTTCCTGACATTGAGTTATAAACACCGCCTCGATTTTAACAGAATTCGGTCTATTCCCTTAAATTGACGTCAAAGTCTACGCTGATTGCGGCATCGGCTCGCGACTACGATCCTTTCTTGACGACGCAGCCTTTCGGCGCATCCGTCGGCGCCGCGACGCGGCGCGCCGACTTGATCGTCACCATCGGGTCGAGGATCTGCCCGACCATCACCCCCTCGCCTTTCGTCGGCGAGATCGGCGCGTTGAAGATCTTCTCGGCCACGTCGGCGCCGCCGACCAGTTCGCCGAATACCGCAAAGCCCGCATTGTCGCCGCTCTGGCTCGGATCGGCGTCGAAACCGGGGATGTCCGATAGGAGCAGGAAGAAATCGGTCGTCGCGTCGCCCGGCGAAAGCCGCGCCATCACCAGCGCGCCCTTGCAGTTGGACAGGCCGGTCACGTTGGTCGGCTCGTGCGCGATCTGCGGATAATTTTTGCGCGCATCGCCGCGGTTGCCCGCCTGGATCAGCTGGCTCGCCGGGCCCCAGCTCTTCGTCGTCCGATAGAAGCTGAACCCGTCCATCCGCTTCGAATCGACATAGCGCAGGAAATTCTTGGTGCTGACCGGCGCGCGCTTGTCCTCCAGCCGCACGGTGATCGTGCCGAGGTCGGTGACCAGCGCCACATAAGGGCGCGTGTCGACCTCGACCACTGGGGTGATCGGCGCCGGGATGGGGGCGGGCGACGGCGGCAGCTGCGTCGCCTGCGGCGGGACGGTCGGGGACTGGGCGGCGGCGGCGAGCGCGAACAGAAGGCTGATCATGCCGCCTTTATGCCGCGGCCGCGGCGCGCCCGAAAGCCCTTTGTCGCGCCCGTCTTTCTGCAGCGCGCCCATATTCAACCCATCGGTTGACAATAGCCGCGAATCGCTCATATTAAACCACATGGTTGAACATGATTCGCACACCCTCGATACGATTTTCCACGCGCTCGGCGACGCGACGCGGCGCGCGATGCTCGGCGAACTCGCCACCGGGCAGCGCAGCGTCGGCGAGCTCGCCGAGCCCTTCGCCATGTCGCTCGCGGCGGCGTCGAAGCATATCAATGTGCTCGAACGCGCGGGGCTGGTGCGCCGCGAGGTGCGCGGGCGCACGCATGTCTGCAGCCTCGACCCCGCGCCCCTGATGAGCGCCGACCAGTGGCTCGGCATCTATCGTCGCTTCTGGACCAGCCAGCTCGATAACCTGGAGGCGCTGCTGCGCGCCGCCGATGCCGCGCCGCCCCCGCCGAAAAAACCCCTCCCCGGGAAAGAAGGAGAATGATGATGACTGCCATGATTGCCGAAGACCATTATGGCCTGCTCACCGAGCCGGCGACCCTGACGATCGTGCGCGTGCTGCCCGGCCCGATCGAGCGCGTCTGGTCCTATCTGACCGACGGCGACCTGCGCCGGAAATGGCTCGCGGCGGGCGCGATGGAGGAAAAGGTCGGCGCGCCGGTTACCCTGACCTGGCGCAACGACGAGCTGACCGACCCGCCCGGCAAGCGCCCCGAGGGCATGGGGGCGGAGCACAGCATGACGTGCGAAATCGTCGAGATCGACGCCCCGCGCAAGCTGGTCATCAGCTGGGGCAGCACCGGCGGCGTGACCTTCACCCTGTCCGAAAAGGGCGAGGAAGTCCTGCTGACCCTCGTCCACAAGCGCGTCGAGGATCCGGCGGTGCTGCTGAACGTCAGCGCGGGCTGGCACGCGCATATCGATGTGCTCGAAGCGAAGCTGCGCGGCATGACCCCGAAGCCGCATTGGGACAATTGGGCGCAGCTCCGCGCCGAATATGCCGAACGCTTCGCGCGTTGATCCAGAGATCGTCGATTGCCGGAAGGGGCCGCCCCGCGCGGCCCCTGAAGGCCAAGCTGGCACCGGCAGCCGAACCTACCGCGCAGCGACAGGTCATTGGATTGGCCGGACTGCGGCGCTAGCATGGCGCGATGACTGAAACGCCCCCGCCCGCTCCGCCGCCATCGCCGGAGTTTCCGCTCCGCCTGCTGCGCTATCTCCCCTTCATCACCGTCGCGCATTTCCTGATCGGCTTGCCCGCGCTGATCGCCTCGCTCGCGCTCGCCTATTTCGCCTTCGTCCAGGCCGATGCGACGCAGAAGATGCAGACTGGCGGGGTAATGCCCTTCGTCACGCTGGGGACCAGCAATGTCGACGACGAGGGCAAGGCCGATATCTCGCTGTCGATGACCAACAACGGCGTCGGCCCGGCGATCATGGGGCCGGTCGAGATCCGCTATCGCGGCAAGGCGATCGCGAGCCCCAGCGAATTGCTGCAGAGCTGCTGCAGCGGCGACGCCAAGCGTCTGTCCTTCGCGACCTCGCCCGCGACCGGCGTCGCGATACGACCGGGCGAGCAATTACGCTTCATCGGCCTGCCGCGCACCACCGAGAATGAGGCGGCCTGGGCCGCGTTCAACCGCGAGCGCTGGAAGCTGAAGATACGCGCCTGTTATTGCTCGATCTACGGCGACTGCTGGGTGACCGAGGGCATGCAGGCGGTGCCCAGGACGGTGAAGGCGTGTCCGACCGACTGGACGCCGTATCGCGAGGATGCGGCGCGGCGGCTGGGTGGGTAGGCGCCGGGCCGGACCTCGTAATCCTCCCTGTCGCGCAGCGATGGGGAGGGGGACCTCCCCACGGCTTCGCCGCAGGAAGGATTAAGAACGGCGGCTCACCAACCCCCATGCCGACGCCAAAAAGGGGCCGCCTCTCGGCAGCCCCTTTCCTGTTCCGATAGCGGAAGCGCTTAGTCCTTCAGGAAGTCGGGCACATGGCCCTGGTCTTCCGGACCGTCGTTGCGTTCGCGGCGCGGGCCGCGGTCGCTACGGCCTTCGCCGCCACCGTCGCGGCGGGGGCCACGATCGCCGCGGCCGCCGTCGCGGCGGGGGCCGCGGTCGCGGTCGCCGTCACGGCGCGGGCCGCGGTCGCCACGATCACCGCGGGGTTCGCGCGGCGGGCGGGTGTCTTCCAGCTCGGCGCCGGTTTCCTGGTCGACGACGCGCATCGACAGGCGAACCTTGCCGCGCTGGTCGATCTCGAGGACCTTGACCTTGACTTCCTGGCCTTCGCTGAGGACGTCCGAGACCTTCTCGACGCGCTCGTTGGCGATTTCGCTGACGTGGACGAGACCGTCCTTGCCGCCCATGAAATTCACGAACGCACCGAAATCGACGAGGTTAACGACCTTGCCGTCATAGATCTTTCCGACTTCGGCTTCCTCGACGATGCCGCTGATCCACTTGCGTGCGGCTTCGATCTGCGACGGATCGCTCGACGAAATCTTGATCAGGCCTTCGTCGTCGATGTCGACCTTGGCGCCGGTGGTCGCGACGATCTCGCGGATCACCTTGCCGCCGGTGCCGATGATGTCGCGGATCTTCGACTTGTCGATCTGCATCGTTTCGATGCGCGGCGCATAATCGGACAGCTCGGTGCGGGCTTCGCCCAGCGCCTTGGCCATTTCGCCCAGGATATGCGCACGGCCTTCCTTGGCCTGGTTCAATGCGGCTTCGAAAATCTCGCGCGTGATGCCCGCGATCTTGATGTCCATCTGCATCGTGGTGATGCCTTCGGACGTGCCCGCGACCTTGAAATCCATGTCGCCGAGGTGATCCTCGTCGCCCAGGATGTCCGACAGGATCGCATAATCCTTGCCTTCGAGGATCAGGCCCATCGCGATGCCCGAGACGGGGCGCTTGATCGGCACGCCGGCGTCCATCATGGCCAGCGAACCGCCGCAGACCGACGCCATCGACGACGAGCCGTTCGACTCGGTGATGTCGCTGGTGATGCGGATCGTATAGGGGAACTCGTCCTTCGTCGGCAGCACCGCGTGCAGCGCACGCCATGCCAGCTTGCCATGGCCGATGTCGCGGCGGCTGGGCGCCCCGAAGCGGCCGACTTCGCCGACCGAATAGGGCGGGAAGTTGTAGTGCAGCATGAAATTCGAGTACGACAGGCCATTCAGGCCGTCGATCATCTGCTCGCTGTCCTTGGTGCCCAGGGTGCAGGTCGCGATCGTCTGCGTCTCGCCGCGGGTGAACAGCGCCGACCCGTGCGCGCGGGGCAGGAAGTGCGTTTCGGCAACGATCGGACGAATCTGGGTCGTCGTGCGGCCGTCGATGCGCTTGCCGTCCTTCAGGATGGCGCCGCGCACGATCTCGGCTTCGAGCTTCTTCATCAGCTTGCCCGCGGCCATCTGGTCCTGCGGCGCAGCGTCGGCGAACGCGGCCTTGGCGGCGGCGCGGGCTTCGTTCAGCGCGTTCGAGCGGGCCGACTTGTCGGTTAACTTGTACGCGGCGGCGATGTCCTTGCCGATCAGCTTCTTGAGCTTGTCCTTGGCGGCGGTCAGGTCGGCCTGTTCGGCCATGTCCCAGGGATCCTTGGCAGCCTGTTCAGCCAGCTTGACGATCGCCTTGACGACTTCCTTGCACGCGTCGTGCGCGAACAGCACGGCGCCGAGCATGATCTCTTCCGACAGCTCATTGGCTTCCGATTCGACCATCATCACCGCGTCGTAAGTCGCGGCGACGACAAGGTCGAGGTCGCCTTCGGCAACCTGCGCGTCGGTCGGGTTCAGGATATATTCGCCGTCGACATAACCGACGCGCGCGGCGCCGATCGGGCCCATGAAGGGCACGCCCGAGATGGTGAGCGCAGCCGAAGCGGCGACCATCGCCAAAATGTCGGGCTCGTTATGGCCGTCATAGCTCAGAACTTGGGCAATGACGTTGATTTCGTTGTAGAAACCCTCGGGGAACAGCGGACGGATCGGGCGATCGGTCAAACGACTGACCAGCGTTTCCTTTTCGGTCGCGCCGCGCTCGCGCTTGAAGAAGCCGCCGGGAATGCGGCCTGCGCCAGAATATTTTTCCTGATAATGGACGGTGAGCGGGAAGAAATCCTGCCCTTCCTTAACCGTCTTGGCGGCGGTGACCGCGGCCAGGACCATCGTTTCGCCGAGCGTCGCGACAACCGCGCCATCGGCCTGGCGGGCAACCTTGCCCGTTTCGAGGGTCAGCGTTTCACCGCCCCACTCGATCGATACTTTTTTCACGTCAAACATGTGGTTTCCTTCGCCCGCCGGGCCCTATGCCGGGCGGGGCCTCTGTGTCCGGGCAATCCGGCCCGGGGCGGTACGGGGCGCTTTGATGCCCCTGTGGCGGTCCCGCCGGATGCGGGAGCGGCCCTGCGGTCGCGCACATATGCGAGCGACCAATATGAAAGCGGCCCCGGTGATCCGGAGCCGCCCTCTCATTCTTATTTGCGAAGACCCAGCTTCGCGATCAGGTCGGCGTAGCGGCCCTCATCCTTCTTCTTCAGATAGGCGAGGAGGGTACGGCGCTTGTTGACCATCATCAGCAGCCCGCGGCGGCTGTGATTGTCCTTGTGGTTCGCCTTGAAGTGGCCGGTCAGGTTGTTGATGCGGTCGGTCAGGATCGCGACCTGGACCTCGGGCGAACCCGTGTCACCGGCTTCGCGGGCATGTTCCTTGATGACTTCGGCCTTGCGTTCGGCGGTAATCGACATTGTATTTTTTCCTTCGAACATCGTGCTTTAGAGGTTGAAGCCGCGCACGACCTTCAGCGTTCCCGCCAAAGCCTCGATCAGGGCAACGGGACGCATTTCGCTGTCCCTTCCCCAATAGAGCCCGTCGTCCGTGCACCCCCCGGTCCAGACGCGACCCTGACGGATCGCCCCTGCCGCTTCCGGGGAAAGGTTCAGAGCCGGGATGTCGACCAGCCCTGCCTCGAGCGGCAGAATGATTTCTGATTGGGCGGCCCCTTGACCGAAAGCATTCAATTTGTCCAGTGAAATCGCCTGATCTGCGGTGAACGGCCCCGCGCGCGTGCGGCGCAGCATGGTGACATGGCCGACGGTGCCGAGCGCCAGCGCGATGTCGCGCGCGAGGCTGCGGATATAGGTGCCTTTGGAGACGTGGGCGGTGAGGGTGATTTCCTGCAAATCCTCCCCGGCACGGGGAGGGGGGCCGCCCGAAGGGTGGTGGAGTGGGCCTTCCATTTCAGCCGAGGTTTCAGGCCGCGAACCTCCTCCGTCAGCGCTCCGCGCTGCCACCTCCCCACAAGTGGGGAGGATCGAGAGAGCATAGACCGTCACCGCGCGCGGCTTCATCTCGAACGCCTCCCCCTTGCGCGCCAAGTCATAGGCGCGTTCGCCGTCGATCTTGATCGCCGAGTAAGCGGGGGGCACCTGCTCGATCGGCCCGGTGAAGCGCGGCAGCACCGCCTCCACCTCGGCCAAGGTCGGCCGCACATCGCTCGTCGCGACCACCGCGCCCTCGGCATCGAGCCCGTCGGTCTGCACCCCGAAGCGGATCGTGAAGTCGTAGACCTTGCTCGCGTCGAGCATCCGGCCGCAGAGCTTGGTCGCTTCGCCGAGTGCGATCGGCAGCACGCCGGTCGCGAGCGGGTCGAGCGTGCCGCCATGGCCGACCTTGACCTTGCCCAGCCCCGCCTCGCGGCACACGCGCTTGACCGCGCCGACCGCCTGCGTCGAGCCGAGCCCCAGGGGCTTGTCGAGGATGATCCAGCCGTTCATCGCCGCGCCCTATGGCGCCGCAGCCGACGCGTCAATTTGACTCCGCGGCTTTCGCGGCGTCCTTGGCCGCCCTCTCTGCCGCCAACCGCTCCTTGCGCGGCAGCGGCTTTTCGGCGGTGACGAAGGAGGTGAAGGCACAGCGCTGGCCGTTCACAATAATGGCGCCGAACTTGTCGAGCCGCGAGGTGCCGCGCGTGTCGATGCCGATCGCCTGGACGAAGTCGAGGTCGGGGCAATAGCCGGTGAGCGTGGCATAATACCAGTCGCGGCGCTGGTCCTCGATCCAGATGCCGTCGTCGCCGTCGGCCTCGAAATTGCGGACGGTGCCGTAAGCGGGAAAGGCAATGCTCGCCTCGACGCCGATCTGACGCGCGGGTTTGTCGGGCTCGTCGGCCGCCGCTGCAGAAAGGGGAAGCAGCAAGGCGGCCAGGGAGAGTGCGAGTTTCTGTTTCATGATGGCGCGCTCCTAGCGGGTCGAGTCTGAACTAGGGCTGACCTTGCTTACGATCCTCCCCATCGACTTGCGATGGGGAGGTGGCAGCCCGAAGGGCTGACGGAGGAGCAGTAGCGCTACGTCGTCGCCCCTCCACCACTCGCTTCGCGAGCGGTCCCCCTCCCCATCGCAAGTCGATGGGGAGGATTCTATTTGCAGTGCTCCGCCCACTCCCCCGCCAGCAGCGACCAGAGCGCGGTGTCGCGAACATGGCCGGTCCAGGTGATGCGTTCGGAGCGCAAGGTCGCTTCCTTTGTACAGCCGAGCTTGGCGACCGCGGCCTGGCTGCGCCTGTTGCGCTCGTCGATGCGGAATTCGATGCGGCGGATGCCGACCGCGAAAGCATGATCGATCATCAGCTTCTTGAGCCGCCCGTTGAAGCCCGTGCCGCGCGCGTCGGGGTGGATATAGCTGTTGCCGATCTCGACCGTCTGCGCCGAGAAGTCGGGACGCAGCCAGGCGGTCATGCCGATCAGCCGCTCGCCGTCGAACACCGCATAGGGCATGCGCCCGGCGCCCGAGACCAAGATATCGAAGCTCTTTTCGAAATGGCCGGGGCCGAAGCTCGACGAATAGATCGGCCAGATATCGGCGTCGGCAGCACAGACGGCGCGGAGCGCCTCGCGGTGTTCATCGGCAAGCTTGACGAGGCGAAGGTCGCCGTCGGCCAGTTCGACATAGAGCGCGTCCTGCATCATTGCACCCCGGCGGTCGCGAGCAGGATGCCGAGGCCGACCTTGGCGCCGCTCAGGCTTTTGGTCTTTTCGACATCGATCCATTCATCGAGCGCGTGCGCGCGCCCACCATCGCCGCCCGATCCGATCGTCACCGCCGGGATACCGAGGCTCATCGGCAGGTTGGAGTCGGTCGAGGAGAAGGAGGATTTCGGATCGAGCCCGTTCGCGCGGATGATCGCCTCGGATATGCGAACGATCGGCTGGGTAGCAGCGGTCTCGCCCGCGGGCCGGTCGCCGATCATCTTGATGTCGGCGGCGATCGGCCCTTCCTTGACCGAGCGCGCGGCATTTTCGCCCTCGACGCTCTTCCGGACCACGCCGAGAAACGCCTGTTCGAGCTTGGCGAGTTCGGCCGGGCTTTCGGAGCGCGTGTCGAATTCGACGAACACCTCGTTCGGGATCGAATTGACCGAGGTGCCGCCGCCGGTGACGCTGGCGGAGTAAGTCGTCTTGGGCCGCGCGGGGACCGCGATCTTGTAGAAATCGACGACCGCCTGGCTCATCGCCGCCATCGGATTGACCAGCCCGAAGGCGCTGAAGCTGTGGCCGCCCGGCCCCTTCCAGGTGATGCGATAGCGTTTCGACCCGACCCCGCCGTTGACGATGCGCGACGCATCGGTCCCGTCCATCGAGAAAAAGGCCTTCACCCGGTCCTTATATTTGCCCTTGGTGAGCAGGTAGCGGACGCCGCGGAGGTCGCCGGGGCCTTCCTCGCCGACATTGCCGACGAAGACGATGTCCTGCTTCACCTTGACGCCGCTTTCCTTCATCGCGCGGGCATAGGCGAGCAGCACCGCGAGCCCGCGCGTGTCGTCGCCGATGCCCGGGGCGTGGAGCCGCGTGCCTTCGCGGCGGACCTTGACCGGCGTGCCTTCGGGAAAGACGGTGTCGAGATGCGCCGCGATCATCACCGCGGGGCCGCCGGCGGGGCCGGTGCCGCGATAGACGCCCATCGCATTGCCCTCTTCGTCGATCTCGACATCCGCGAGCCCCGCGTCTGTCAGCATGTCGCGATAGGCGGCGGCGCGCGCCGCTTCCTTGAACGGCGGCGCGGGGATTTCGGTCAGCTTGACGATTTCCTCGACCATCCGGTCGTGATCGCGGTCGAGGATCTTGACCGCGGCCTGATAACCCTTGCTCTTGAGCACCGCCTCGGGCTTCGGCGCCGGCTTCGCCGCCACGGGCGAGACGGCGAGCAGCGCGGCAACAACGCCAAGCGACACGATTTTACGCATGATCATCCTTTCGCGAAATCAGGATCAGGCCGGCACCGGCGCCGCCGCGGCCTCGCGCCGCTTCTGCATGAAATGGCGGCGGCACATCGCGACATAGCGGTCGTTGCCGCCGATCTCGGTCTGCGCACCCTCGACCACCGCGCGGCCCGCCTCGTCGACGCGCAGGTTCATCGTCGCCTTGCGCCCGCATTCGCATACCGCCTTCAGCTCGACGAGCGCGTCGGCGATGCCGAGCAACGCCGCCGACCCGGGGAACAGCTCGGCCGAAAAATCGGTGCGCAGGCCGTAGCAGAGCACCGGGATATTCGCTTCGTCGGCGAGCGCCGCAAGCTGGAACACTTGGGCCTTCGACAGGAATTGCGCCTCATCGACGAGAACGCAGGCGAGCGGGCGCTGGCGGTTCTCGGCGAGCACCGCGGCGGCGATGTCGCTGTCGGGATCGAACTTGTGCGCCTCGGCCATCAGCCCGATGCGGCTCGTCACCTGCCCCGCGCCGTAACGGTCATCGAGCGCCGCGGTCCACAGCATCGTTTCCATGCCGCGCTCGCGATAGTTGAAATCCGCCTGCAGCAGTGTCGTCGATTTGCCCGCGTTCATGCTGGCATAATAGAAATAGAGCTTGGCCATCCAGTGCTGCTAGCTCCTCCCCATCCGCGACGCAACGATCCCAGATCCGTCATCCCGGCGAAGGCCGGGATCTCGCCGGTGCGTCAGGCTTTCAGGTTGAGATCCCGGCCTTCGCCGGGATGACGATTGGGGGGCGCTTGACTCCCCCCGCCCCCCTGTCATGCTGCGCACAATAAACGCAGCACAATCAGTGGGGGAGAGCTGCCGATGCGCCTGATGCCGATCAGCGATGCGATGTTCCTGGTGGGCGAAAGCCGCGAGATGCCGATGCATATCGGCGGCATCAACCTCTACACGCTGCCCGACGATGTCGACGAGACCGACTGGCTGAACGAACAGCTCGCGCTGCTCCGCCAGTCCGAGGGGCTGCGGCGGCCGTTCAGCGAGGTGCTGAAGCTCACCGCGCTCGGCCAATATGGCCCGATCCGGCTCGAGCCTGACCGCGACATCGACATGCATTACCATGTCCGCGCCTCGGCGCTGCCCAAGCCCGGACGCTACCGCGAGATGTTCGAGCTCGCCTCGCGGCTCCATTCGGGGCTGCTCGACCGCACCCGGCCCTTGTGGGAGATCACGCTGATCTCGGGGCTGCCCAACCGGCAGATCGCGACCTTCAAGAAGATCCACCACGCGCTGATGGACGGCGCGGCGAGCATTCATTTCTACAATTCGATGCTGTCGCCCGACCCCAAGGAGCGGCGCACCGCCTCGCCGCTCTCGGTCGAGGCCTATGAAGCCTATAAGCGCAAATTCCCGCCGCCCAAGAAAGCGCCACGCCCTAGCCTGACCGACATCGCCGCGATCGGCGATTTCCTGAAGGAGCAATGGGGCAACAGCGTCGGGGTGACCAAGGCATTGAACCAATATGTCGCGGCGATGGTCGGGCTCGGCGGCGACGGACTCGTCACGCCCTTTGCCGGGGTGCCGCGCACCAGCTTCAACCGCAACATCACCGGCGCGCGCCGCTTCGTCGCGCAAAGCTGGTCGCTCGAACGCGTCCGCCGCGTCGGCAAGGCCTATGACGGCACGATCAACGACGCGGTGCTCGGCATGTGCGCGGGGGCGATGCGCAAATATCTGCAGTCGCTGAACGAGCTGCCCGACAAGCCGCTGAAAGCGATGGCGCCGGTATCGATCCGGCCCAAGGACGACATCGATTCGGGCAATTCGGTCGCCTCGGTGACCGCGAACCTCGCGACGCATATCGACGATCCCGCGACGCGCATGGCGGCGATCCAGGAATCGATGAATTCGGCGAAGGCGCAGCTCCGCGCGATGACCGCGTCGCAGATCCAGCTCTACACCGCGATCACCAGCTTCCCGATGATGCTCACCGCGCTGACGCGCACCGCCGACAAATTCCCCGCTTACTCGGTGACGATCTCGAACGTCCCCGGGCCGCGCGAGCAGATGTACTGGAACGGCGCGCGCCTCGACGGCATGTACCCCGCGAGCATCCCCGTCGACGGCATGGCGATGAACATCACCCAGGTGTCGAATTTCGAGAATATCGATTTCGGCATTACCGCGTGCAGGCGGAGCGTCCCGCATGCGCAAAGGATGATCGACTATCTGGAGGAAGCGCTGGTCGAGTTGGAAGCGGCGGCAGGGATCAAGACGCCCAAAGCCAAAACCTAGACCGTTCGCATCGAGCGAAGTCGAGATGCCCCTCGGCTTGGCGCCGTCCTTCGGCGTGTCTCGACTTCGCTCGACACGAACGGAGATTAGGCGTCGCTTTGATCCTCGGGCGCGGCCAGATCGCGCGCCACCTTCGGATCGCGCAGCAATTTTTCGATATGGCTCGCCTCGTCGAAGCTTTCGTCGGCGAGGAACTTGAGCTTTGCGGCATATTTCATCCGCACCTTCGACGCGACGGTCTTCTGGAGATAGGCGGTGTTGGTGCGCAGCGCCTTGAGCACCGCTTCCTCGTCCTTGCCGAGCAAGGGCTTCACGAACACCGTCGCGTGGCGCAGGTCGGGGGACATGCGCACTTCGGTGATGCTGACGGGTTGCTTTGCGAGCACATCGTCGTGCACGTCGCCGCGCGCGAGGATTTCGGACAAGAGGTGACGCACCTGCTCGCCGACGCGCAGCACGCGGACCGAGGGTCCCTTGTCCTTTTCGGGCTTCTTCACTTGGCCTTCTTCTCTTCGTCCAGTTTCGCCACGATGCGCGCGACCGACCGCATGTTACGCGCGGTGCCCTTGCAGCCCAAGCGCCTTTCGATGAAGGGACCGGTCAGCTTGCTGTCGGCGACGCCGTCGCCATAGTCGAGGAACAGCATGCGCTTGCCGAGCGCCAGCTTCTCGCCACCGCGCCCCAGATGGTCGCCCACCAATTGATCGAACTGCGCCTTGGTCGGCTGGTCGGTTAGGAACATGGTGTGGACGAACCTGTCCTCGTTCGTCCCCGCGAAGGGGTTGTCCGAGACGCCTGCCGCGAGTTCGTCGCGGTCGCGCACCACCACCGCGCTCGTCATGTCGAAACGTTCGTCGACCATCAACGACAGCTTTTCCTCGAGCCCGCGCGTCGGCCGCGCGTCATGGTCGAACAGCACATTGCCGCTCGCCACGACGGTTTCGACGTTGCTGAACCCCTCCGCCTCGAACGCCGAACGCAGATCGACCATCTTCAGCCGGTTGCCGCCGACGTTGATGCTGCCGAACAGGGCGACGTAGCGCGCCATCTTGCCGCCTCCCCGTTATGCGGAGCGGACGCCCGTCAGAGCGTCCGGTCGCGCAGTTCGACTTCAAAGACTTCGAGGTTGTCGCCCGCCTTGATGTCGTTGGTATCCGACAAAACGACACCACATTCCAGACCGGCGCGCACTTCGGCGACGTCGTCCTTGAAGCGGCGCAGCGACGCGATGGTCGTCGCCGAGACGATGACGTCGTCGCGCGTGAGGCGCGCGTGGAGCCCCTTGCGGATGACGCCCTCGAGCACGAGCAGGCCCGCGGCCTTGTCGCGCTTGCCGGCCGGGAAGACTTCCTTGACCTCGGCGCGTCCGACGACGGTTTCGATCCGCTCGGGACCCAGCTCGCCCGCCATCTCCTTCCGGACCTCGTCGGTCAGGTGATAGATGACGTCGTGATACATGAAGCGCACTTTTTCGCGCTTCGCGATATCGCGCGCCTTGGCGTTCGGGCGGACGTTGAAGCCGATGATCGGTGCACCAGTTGCCGCCGCCAGCGTCACATCGCTCTCGGTGATCGCGCCGGCGCCCGAATGGAGCACGCGGACCTTGATCTCGTCGGTCGATATCTTGTTCAGCGCGTTGACGATCGCCTCGACGCTGCCCTGCACATCGCCTTTGATGACCACGGGGAACTGGATGACATTGGCCTTGTCGGCCAGCGCCTCGAACATGCCCTCCAGGCTGACGGGCGCCTGCACGGTGCGCTTGCGCGTCGCCTGTTCCTGGCGATAGCTGGCGACTTCGCGGGCGCGCGCCTCATTCTCGACGACGGTCAGCGTGTCGCCGGCCATCGGCACGCCGCCGAGACCGAGGACCTCGACCGGCATCGACGGCGTCGCCGCCTTGATCTGCTGGCCCTTGTCGTCGATCAGCGCGCGGACGCGGCCGCTTTCGGCACCGCAGACGAAGATGTCGCCGACCTTCAGCGTGCCGCGGCGGACCAGGATCGTCGCCACGGGGCCGCGGCCCTTGTCGAGCTTCGCCTCGATCACCGTGCCTTCGGCGGCGCGGTCGGGGTTGGCCTTCAGCTCCATGATCTCGGCCTGCACCGCGATCGCGTCGAGCAATGCGTCGAGCCCGGTCTTCTTGAGCGCCGACACTTCGACATTCTGGACGTCGCCGCCCATTTCCTCGACCACCAGCTCGTGTTCGAGCAGGCGTTCGCGGACGCGCTGCGGATTGGCGCCTTCCTTGTCGACCTTGTTGATCGCGACGATGATCGGCACGCCCGCGGCCTTTGCGTGGGCAATGGCCTCGATCGACTGCGGCTTCAGCCCGTCGTCGGCGGCGACCACCAGGATCACGATGTCGGTGACGTTCGCGCCGCGCTGACGCATCTCGGTAAAGGCCTCATGGCCCGGCGTATCGAGGAAGGTGATGACGCTGCCGTCCTTCGCCTTCACCTGATAGGCCCCGATATGCTGGGTGATGCCGCCGGCCTCGCCCGCGACGACATTGGCGCCGCGCAGCGCATCGAGCAGGCTAGTCTTGCCGTGATCGACATGGCCCATGATCGTGACGACCGGCGCGCGCGGCTTCAGATGCTCGGCATCGTCCACATCCTCGTCGTGACGGATGTCGATATCGCCTTCGCTGACGCGCGTGATCTCGTGCCCGAATTCGGTGACGAGCAGTTCGGCGGTATCCTGGTCGATCGTGTCGCCGGCGGCCGACGGGCTGCCCATCTTGAACAGTGCCTTGATCAGGTCGTTGGTCTTTTCGGCCATGCGGTTCGCGAGTTCGGCGACCGTGATGCTTTCGGGCACGACGACTTCGCGGACCTGCTTCTCGCGCGGACCCGAGAAGCTGGTGTGCGAACGCTTTTCCTTTTCGCGGGCGCGCTTCAGCGCGGCGAGGCTGCGCGCACGCGCGCCTTCATCCTCGTTGAGCGCGCGGGTTACGGTCAGCTTGCCCGACTGGCGGCGGTTGTCGGCACCGCGGGTCGCCTTGGGTTCGGGGCGCTTGGGTTCGGGGCGCTTCGGCGCCTCGACCGGGGTGAAGCGGCGCGGCGCGGGGGCTGCGCTGGCCGTGCTGCGCGGTGCAGCGGCTTCGGCTTCGCCGGTCTTGGCAGCCGGTGCCTCGGCGGCGGCGGCGGGCCCCACTTCGGCGGTCGGCGCGGGCGTAGCAGCGGGCGTGGGCTCGGGCGCCGGCGCGGCCGGCTGCTCCTGACGCGCCTCGGCACGGGCCTTTTCTTCCTCGGCGGCGCGGGCGCGCGCGGCTTCCTCGCGGCGGCGCGTTTCCTCCTGCGCGTTCATGCGCGCTTCTTCGGCCTCGCGCAGCAACTGCGCCTGGCGTTCCTGACGCGACATCAGGCTGTCGTTTTCGCTGGCGCGCGGCGCAGGCCTGGGCGCAGGGGCGGGCGCCGGGGCGGGTGCAGGCGCCGGAGCGGCCTCGACCTCTTCGACCACGGGCTCGGGTGCGGCCTCGCCGGGACGGCCGAGCACGCGGCGGCGCTTTACCTCGACCACCACCGTGTTGCGGCGGCCGTGGCTGAATTGCTGCTGCACCTGTCCGGCCTCGACCGTCCGCTTCAGCCCGAGGGGCTTGCGGGTAAGGGTCGGCTTGTCCTGTTCGTCACTCATCGAAAACCATCATTCCTTCAAAACGCGTCCGAAGCGGCGGTGCCATCAGGCTCCGCCCCAATTTCTGCTCCATCGCCAGGCGACGGGTTTTGCGGATCGGAATCGCGATTGGCCGCGTCCCTACTCCATCCTGTGAAAAACTGCCAGCGGCTCAAATGCGCGAGCACCCGGGCGGCAGCGCGGGCGTCGGTCAAGGCCAGATGCACCGCATTCTCGCGACCCAATGCCATAGATAAGGTCGCGCGGTCCACCGGCAAGACCCGGCCTTCGCGGCCCGAGCCTTCGTCGTCCTCGCCGACGCGCCACGCCTGCGCCAGTTTCTTGCGCCCGTCCTCGCCCGCGTCGCTCGCATGCAGCAGCAGGCGGACCTGGCCCTTGCGCGCCGCGGTTTCGATCTTTTCATTGCCGCTGATCAGCGTGCCCGAGCGCGATTCGAGCCCGAGCCGGTCGAGCGTCGCGCGCTGGAGCTGCGCCTCGATCCGCGCGCCGAGGTCGTCGGGAATGACGAACTGGCCCTCGTGCAAGGCACGCGCGAGCCCGCCCTTCAGCTTGCCCTTCGCCTGCGCGGTTTCGAGATCGGCGCGGTTGACACCGATCCACGCGCCGCGCCCCGGCGCCTTGCCGAGCACGTCGGGCGCGATGCCGCCGTCGGGGCCGAGCGCCAGGCGGACGAGCCGCTCCGCCGGCGAAACCTCGCCGGTGATGACGCAGCGCCTTTCGGGCACATGCTGGCCGCGCCGTCCAGCGCGGTCTGGTTCGCTCAGCTGATCATTGTGCGGGGTCCGCATCGGCGGCCTCCCCGTTTTGCGGCTCCGCCGCGGGCCCGCCTTGCGGCGCGTCTGCGGCCGGTTCGTCGTCGAACCAGTGCGCGCGCGCCGCCATGATGATCTCGTTGCCCTGCTCTTCGCTCAGGCCATATTCGCCGAGCACGCCGCCCTTGTCCTCGGTGCGTTCGCGCGACGGACCGCGGCGATTATCCTGGCGCTTCTTGGCGATCAATTCGTCGGTCGCGAGGTCGGCGAGGTCGTCGAGCGTTTTGATCCCGGCCTTGCCGAGCACGACGAGCATCGCCTCGGTCAGGTGCGGCATCGTCGCCAGATCGTCCTCGACGCCCAGCGCACGGCGTTCCTGCCGGGCGGCTTCTTCGCGGCGCTCGAGCGCTTCGGTCGCGCGGCTCTGCAGTTCCTCGGCGAGTTCCTCGTCGAAGCCTTCGATGCCGGCCAGCTCCTCGGCGGGCACATAGGCGACTTCCTCGAGCTCGCTGAAGCCCTCGGCGACGAGCAGCTGCGCGAGCGTTTCGTCCACGTCGAGTTCTTCCTGGAACATCGTCGAGCGTTCGACGAATTCGCGCTGGCGCTTTTCGCTGGCGTCGGCCTCGGTCATGATGTCGATCTGGCTGCCGGTCAGCTGGCTGGCGAGACGGACGTTCTGGCCGCGGCGGCCGATGGCGAGGCTCAGCTGGTCGTCGGGAACGACGACTTCGATGCGGCCGTCATCCTCGTCGATCACGACGCGCTGCACCGTCGCGGGCTGGAGCGCGTTGACGACGAAGGTCGCGGTGTCATCGGACCAGGGGATGATGTCGATCTTTTCGCCCTGCATTTCCTGGACCACCGCCTGGACGCGGCTGCCCTTCATGCCGACGCAGGCGCCGACGGGGTCGATCGAGCCGTCGTAGCTGATCACGCCGATCTTGGCGCGCGAACCCGGGTCGCGCGCGGCGGCCTTGATCTCGATGACGCCGTCGTAGATTTCGGGCACTTCCTGCGCGAACAGCTTCTTCATGAAGTCGGGGTGTGCGCGGCTGAGGAAAATCTGCGGGCCGCGGTTCTCGCGGCGCACCGACAGGATGATCGCGCGGACGCGGTCGCCGACGCGCATCAGTTCGCGCGGTATCTGCTGGTCGCGGCGGATAACACCCTCGGCGCGGCCCAGGTTGACGACGATATGGCCGAATTCGACCGACTTGACGACGCCGGTGATGATCTCGCCGCCGCGGTCCTTGAATTCCTCGAACTGGCGCTCGCGGTCGGCTTCGCGGACCTTCTGGAAGATCACCTGCTTCGCCGACTGCGCGTCGATGCGGCCAAGGTCGACCGCGGGCAGCGGGTCGACGATGAAGTCGCCGATCTTGGCGTCCTTCTGCAGCTTCTGGCCGGCCGCCAGGTCGACCTGCTTGAAATAATCCTCGACCTGTTCGACGACCTCGACGACGCGCCACAGGCGAAGATCGCCAGTCTGGACGTCGAGCTTGGCGCGAATGTCGTTTTCTGCGCCGTAGCGGGCGCGCGCGGCGCGCTGGATCGCTTCCTCGATCGCCTCGATGACGATACCCTTGTCGATCATCTTTTCGCTGGCGACGCTGTTGGCAATCGCCAGCAGCTCGGCACGGTTGGCGGAAATGGCAGTGGCCATCAGTCCTGTCCTTCTTCTTCCATTTCGTCGGCGCCCTCGATCGAGAGCGGGACGGTTGCGGCAATCAATTTGTCGGTGAGAACCAGCTTCGCCGTGTCGATCGCATCGAACGGCAGCTTGTGCTCGACTTCTTCCTTGTCGACGACGGTCACGACACCGTCGGCATCGATGCCGACCAGGGTGCCGTTGAAACGCTGGCGCCCGTTCAATTTCTCTTTCAGCGCGATCTTCGCCTCATGCCCCGCCCAGTCGGCGAAATCGGCGCGGCGCGTCAGCGGCCGGTCGATGCCGGGCGACGAGACTTCGAGACGGTAGGCGGCGTCGATCGGGTCCTTGCCCGCCTCTTCCAAGGCATCGAGCTGGGCCGAGATGCGGCGCGACAGGTCGGCGCAATCCTCGATCGTCAGCTGGCGCGTCTCGGGCCGCTCGGCCATCACCTGCAGCGTCGGGTCGCTGTCGCCGCCGAAAAAGGCGACGCGCACGAGCGCAAGGCCCATCGCCTCGGCTTCGCGCGCGATGATCGCGTTCAGGGTGTCGAAATCGACCAAATCCATATCCCAATCGGATGACCGGAAAGCATGTGGGTATAGCCGCCGCGGCCCGCGGCCCCGACGTCCCAACTGGCTAACCATGTCAAGAAGTAGGGCGCATATAGGCTGGCCGCACCGAGTCGGCAAGGGGAAAGGAAAGCCGCGCGCCGCCCGCAACCTCTGCCGCCGCGGGCTGTTATTCCCTCGATATGCACAGCGATATTCTGACCAAGCCCGAAGCGAGGCCCTTTGCCGACATCGTCGAAGCGCACGATTTCGGCCCCGTTCCGCCGCGGCCCGACCGGATGGCGGGGGTCTATATGGGCGGCGACGTGGTGATGACGCGGCTGTGGTCCGACCACAGCTTCCTCGCCTCGACGCGCGACATGATCGTGACGCCCAATCTGATCAACATCGGCATGGTCGAACCGCACAACAGCCGATTGGTGGCCTCGCTCGTCGCGCCGGGCGATGTCGTCGTCGATGTCGGCGCGAACACCGGCTATTATTCGGTGCTCGGCGCATGGCGCGCCTTTCCGGGGGGGCAGATCTGGTCGTTCGAACCGAACCCCGCTGCCTATGCGCTGATGTCGGACAATCTGCACAACAATGGCTTCGGCGGCATCGCGCGCCGCCACCCGATCGCGCTGTCGGACCGCCGCGGCGAGGCGATGCTGCGCGTGTTCCCCGGCTATGAGGCGACCTCGACGATCCGCGACGTGTCCGACGCCTTCGTGACGCATACCGAGCGCGAGACCGGGCGCGCATCGCACGAGGTGCCGGTGCCCACCGACACACTCGACGCGGTGATGCACGACTGCCCGGCGATCGACTTCATCAAGATCGACGCCGAGGGCCACGAGCCCGAGATTATCGCCGGCGCGCGCGAGATATTGGCCCGCTCGCCGCGGCTGAAGATGCTGATGGAATTCGTGCCGCCTATCCTCGACCCCGGCAAGGCGCGGACGATGCTGGGCGCGCTGCGGTCGATGGGGCTGCTCATCTATCGTTACGATCCCGACGCGCAGGCGACGCGCTACGACGATGACGACGCGTTGATGGGCTTCGATTTTTCGGACCTGCTGATCGTCAGGCCCTGAAGGCTTATTCCTCGATCTCGACCGCGATATGTGGCCATTCCGCTGCGAGCTTGTCGGCCCAGCGGTCGTAGGGCCAGGGGATCACCTCTTCGTTGAACCAGGCGAGGCGCTCGCCGTGAAGGTCATAGAGCGATACGCTGTCGTCGCTCTCGTCCTGCCGGATGATCCGCACCTTGCCGATGCGCGAGGGGTGGATGCGGCCCTCGTCGCCGCCGCCCGCGCCGACGCGCCCCTGCCACCAGATAAGGTCGCCCGTCGCAGGATCGATCAGGCTGCCGCGGTTCGGATTGGCGAACATGTTGAGCGCGGCGCCGAGCCCGACCAGCGCGCCCAGGCCCTGCGCCAGCGGCACGAGCCAGGGCGCGCATCCGCGCCCGTCCTCGCTGCAATTGTCGCGCGGGTCGATTGCCGATCCCGCCCAGAAGAAGAAGATGCCGAAGCCCAGCAACAGCCACATCCGGAAATCGGTGCGCGCGCTGCGGCTATAGGCGGGGATGGCGGGCGCGGTCATGGAACGACCTTAGGCTGCCGCTCCCAATATTTGCCTAACAAGAACGTTCCGGCACAGCCTCCGCCGCGCTATGCTGCGCGGCATGACCCACGCCGTCCTGCCCTGCCGCGACCATCTAGGCGCCTCGCTGCGGCGCTGGCGCGCGCTCAATCGCGTCAAGCAGGCCGCGCTCGCCGAGGAACTCGGCGTGTCGCAGACGACGGTATCGCGCTGGGAGGCGGGGACACTGCCGCTCGGCCCGCGCGAGGAGGACCGGGTGACGCAGCTGCTCGCGGCGCGGCCGGGCTCGGCCGCCGATCGCGCGCTGCTCGACCTCGTCCGCCAGTCGCCGCGCCCGGTGCACCTGATCTGCGACCTGACGCACCGGCTGTTCGCGGCGTCGCCGGCGCGGATCGCCGGGTGGCGGGTCGGGATCGACGACCTCGTCGGCCGCTCGCTATGGCGCTTTGCCTCGCCGGGCATCGCCGCGGGCGAAGCGGCGCTCGATACGCTCGGCTGGTACGCGCCGGTCGCGCCCGCGGTCACGATCGACACCGAGGAGGCCGATTTCGGCGAACTCAGCATCGCCGCGGGCCGCCTGCGATACACGCGCATGCCGCTGTCGGACGGCAGCTTCGCGCGCCTCGTCGAGGATGGCGCGCGCCGGGCCCGCGCATAAAATATTCCCGATGTTGAGCGGGCGCCGCCGCCCGCTACCCTCGCCGCATGACGAACGATCAGCCCATCGACCCGTCGCGGCTCGCCGCGATTCTCGCCTTCGTGCAGGCCGCGGAGAAGCTCAAAGACACGCTGCGCAGCGGCATCACGGCGAGCGGCCGCGCCGAAAGCACCGCCGAGCATAGCTGGCGGCTTTGCCTGATGGCGATGCTCTTCGACCGCGAACTCGCCGGATACGACCGGCTGAAATTGCTCAGGCTGTGCATCGTCCACGATCTGGGCGAAGCGATTTCGGGCGACGTCCCCGCGACGTGCCAGCGGCCGGGCGACGACCGCGCCGCGCGCGAACGCGCCGACCTTCAATCCCTGTGCGCCCCGCTGCCCGGCGATCTCGCACGCGAAATCCTGGATTTGTGGGACGAATATGGCGCCGCCGCGACGCCCGAGGCGCAGATGGTCAAGGGCTTGGACAAGCTTGAGACGATGCTCCAGCACCTGATCGGCCGCAACGCGCCCGGCTTCGATTACCGGTTCAATCTGAGCTACGGCGCTCAGCATACGGGCAGGCATCCGCTGCTCGCGCAGATGCGCGGGCTGGTCGATGCCGCGACGCGCGAGCGCATCGCCGAGCTGGAGTGATCGGCCGCCTGACCGCGGCCGCCACCCTTAACCCCTGCCTTCGGCAACGTCCCTTCGCGGGACACCCCGACCGCGGCGCAACATTTTATTCGCACCTCGCGGCATAAGACAGGCTGCCTGTCCCCGCGCGAATCACTCGCGCGGGCGCCGCACGAGACGCCGAACACCGCATGAAGCCCGAACTCAACCTCAGCGCGCAATCGCCCTGGCTCGACCCGGCGGCCGAATATGCGCCCGTCGGTCCCGACCGGCGCTGGTGGATGGGGCTCGCGCTCGCCAGCCTGTTCGCGTGCCTCGCGCTCGTCGCGACCACCGGGCAGCTCCGCGCCTTCACACCCGGGCCTTATGCCGTCAGCGTGCCCGTCGACTTCAAGCCCTATGACCCGACGCGCTGGGCGATCATGAACGCCGAGGATTATGAGGACGCGCTGAAGCTCGACCCGACGCTGCCCGATCCCGACAGCGTCGGCTTCGGCGATGCCGCGGCGCTGCCGCCGGTCGATCCGTCGAAGCTGCAGCAGGAGGCCTTCGTCGGCCCGCCCGCCAAATCCTATGTGTTTCGCGGCGTCACCGCGCTCGACCGCGAGCGCGCGCATTATTGCCTGACCGCCGCCATCTATTACGAGGCGGCGTCGGAAAGCGACGACGGCATGCGCGGGGTCGCGCAGGTGATCGTCAACCGCGCCCGCCACCCGAGCTTTCCCAACACCATCTGCGGCGTCGTCTTCCAGGGATCGCAGCGCGTCGGCGTGTGCCAGTTCACCTTCAGCTGCGACGGCGCGATGGCGCGGAGCCCAAGCAAGCCGAACTGGCTGCGCGCGAGCCGCGTCGCCTCGGCGGCACTGAACGGCTACGTCTTTCCGGGGGTCGGCCTCGCCACCCATTATCATACGCAGGCGATCTGGCCGCGCTGGGGCAAGAGCCTGGTGATGACCAACATCGTCGGCGCGCATATCTTCCACCGCTGGCGCGGCCGCTGGGGCATGCCCGACGCCTTCCGCGCGCCCTATATGGGCCGCGAGCCGGTGCCGGGGCCTTACACGCCGGTGGCGCAGCAGCTGGCGGTGCTATCGGGCAAGGGCGGCGCGGTGACGGCCGCGACCGGGCTGCTCCCCGAAGGCAGCGGTTCGCTCGCCCCGCTCCCTGCCAGCGCGCCCGCGCCGACGCCGCAGGCGATGGCCCAAGCCGAACGCCCGATCGGGACGCCCGCCCCCGCGGCAGCCGCGCCCGCGCCGACCTACGCCGACCCGCGGCTCAACCGCTCGGGCCAGATCCGCGAGGAGTTCAACAAGAGCGGCGAATGGCGGAAATAGGGACGCGCCCTTAATGGCTCCGGCATTGCGAGCGTAGCGAAGCAATCCAGAGCGGCCCACCCGACCCTGGATTGCTTCGCTACGCTCGCAATGACGAAAGATATGACGAGGCGTTACCGCCCCTGGCTACGCCAGCGCTTGACCACGCGGTCGAGGATCTCGGCCTCGCCGCCGGTTTCGCGCCACAGTTTCGAGAAGAGCGGGTCGCTCGATGCCGGGCGTTTTTCCTCGGCCAGCGTGTCGAGATAGACGCGGATCGGGATCGACACGCCCTCGCCGCAGATGATGCATTCGCGGTTGCGCAGCGCCGGAATCGAATCGATGAAGCCACGGGCGCCTTCGGGCATCGCCGCCTTCACGAACTGCTGGTCGCGCTCGTTGTTGAGGCGCATCGAGATGATCGTGCCGCACTGCGACAGCACCCCTTCGGCGAGGTCCGACGGACGCTGGGTGATCAGGCCCAGCGACACACCATATTTACGGCCTTCCTTGGCGATCCGCTCGAGGATCTTGCGCACCGCCTGGCCCTGCCCCGTGTCCTTCGACGGGATGTAGCGATGCGCTTCCTCGCACACGAGCAGAACCGGGCGCTGCGGTTCGCCGCGCGACCAGATCGCATAGTCGAAGGTCAGGCGGGACAGCACCGCGACGACCACGCCGGTGATGTCCGACGGGACACCCGACACGTCGATGATCGAAATCGGCCGTCCGTCCGACGGCAGGCGGAAGATCTTGCCGAGGAAGCCCGCCATCGTGTCGGCGACGAGCATGCCCGAGAACATAAAATTATAGCGCGGGTCGGCGCGCATTTCCTCGATCTTGCCCTTGATCCGCATGAAGGGCGCGCTTGACGTGGCCTTGTCGAGCTTGCCCATCTCGTTCTGCAGGATGTTGAGCAAGTCGGAGAGCAGATAGGGGATCGGCGAGTCGACAGTGAGCTTGGTCATACCCTCCGCGAGCCGGTTCTTCTGCCGCGCCTGGAGCAGGCATTTGGCAAGCACGTCGCAGTCGCCCTGGCGGTCGCGTCCCTCGCTGGTCACGAAGACCTCGCAATGCTCCTCGAAGTTCATCAGCCAATAGGGCATTGCGAGATTGTCGACGTCGAACAGCGCGCCGGTGCCCTTGAACGCCGCCGAATATTCGCCGTGCGGATCGACCATCACGATATGGCCCTGCGGCGCGAGCTCGCAGATCTTGTGCAGGATCAGCGCGGCGCTGGTCGACTTACCCGTACCGGTCGAGCCGAGCAGCGCAAAATGCTTGCCGAGCATCGCGTCGACGTAGAGCGAGCCGCGGATATCCTTGGTCGGATAGATGGTCCCGATTTCGACATGCGCGCGGTCGTCGGCGGCGTAAATCTGCTTCAAATCGGCGCTGGTCGCGGCATAGGCCGGGCTGCCGGGCACCGGGTAGCGCGTCACGCCGCGGCGGAAATTGTGGATGCGGCCGGTGATCTTTTCCTCGTCGCCTTCGCCGAGGAAGTCGATCGTGGCAACGATCAGCCCCTCGCCGCGCTCGTGCAATTGCTGGTCGCGGATGCTGGCGAGCAGCCAGACATTGCCGACGCGGACCTTGATCTGCGCGCCGACCTGCCCCGCCATCGCGACCGCGGGGTCGCCCGAGTCGGACAGGCGCCGCAGCGCCGCGGCGTCGAGCAGGATGCGCGACGAGGAACCCGAAATGTCGATGACTTCGCCGACGAGCAAATCGTCGCGGTGGTGCACCGCCGCCGGGTTGAGGGGCGCCGCGGTCCCGCCGCCGCCGGCCAGCCGGACGTGCTGCACCGGCGCAGCCTCCCCGGGCTTGTACCCACCGCCTTGCATATCCATTACCGGCCCCGCCTGTTGATTGTCCCGAACGTCCCGGACACCGGTATCGCATGCGATGGTAAAGTTAGCGTTATCGGCGCTTGAACGCCGCCGATGCCGCATAGCCGAGCAGCAGCGACATCGCGACCGCCGCAAGTCCATACAGAAAGCCATGCCGCTGCGCCGCCAGCGCCACAAAACGCTCGAAACCCGCCTTGCGGATCTCGACGTTGCGCGAGGCGACCGCGAGCACGCGGCCCTTGCTGATCAGGAAGGTTTCGGCGCGGTAGGTGCCGACAGGCACGCGCGCGGGCACGGGAATGCGCGCGCGATAGAGCACGCCTTCGGTAATCTCGACCGCTGCGGGATTTTCGTAGAACAGCCCCATGCGGCGATAGAGGTCGACGAGCCCCTTTTCGAAGCGTTCGAGCGTGCTGCTTTCCGAAAACCCCGCCGGCGACATCGAGAGATTGTCGAGCCCGAGCTCGAAGATCGCGGCGGTGCGCTCGTCGACCAGCTTGTCGATCGGCTGCGACGATCCGATCGCATAGAAGCCCGGCGAACTGCGCAGGCGGATGCTGTTCGCATTGACCCAGATGCCCGCGACGCGGCGCTTTTCGCGCAGGATGATGGGGCGCACCGGCCCCTTCAGCACCACGACGATGTCGGCGCGGTCGTCGGGCAGCCGCTGGCCGGGATAGAGGATCGCGCCGAACAGCAGCAATTCCTCGCCGGTGAAACTATACTGGATGTCGATCGCGCGGCTCGACACGTCGGGCACCAGCCGCGGGTCGGCGGCGCGCGCGGGAGAAGCGACGGCGAGCGAGCCGAGCAGCAGCGCGAGCAGCAAGGCGCCGAGCCACCTCATTGCACGGTGTAGATTTCTTCGGGACGGATGAAGAGGTCGACCGCCATGCGCAGCGCGACGAGCAGCACGATCGCGGCGAGCGCCATGCGCAGATATTCGGGCTTCACCTTCTGCGCGAAGCGCGCCCCGATCTGCGCCCCAGTGACGCTCCCCAAGAGCAGCAGTCCCGCGAGCACGATGTCGACCGCCCCGGTGGTCAGCGCATGGACCATCGTCGTCGCGATCGTCACGAAGAGGATCTGGAACAGCGAGGTGCCGACGACGACCTGCGTCCCCATGCCGAGCAGGTAGAGCATCGCGGGGACCATGATGAAGCCGCCGCCGACCCCGAGCAGCATCGTCAGCACGCCGACCGCCATGCCGAGCAGCAGCGGCGCGAGCGGCGAGATATAGAGGCCCGAGCGATAGAAGCGCCAGCGCAGCGGCAGGTTGGCGACCATCGGGTGGTGGCGCCGCTTGCGCGCGGGCGCGGGCAGCCCGGCGCGGGCGGCCTGCAACGTCCCCCATGCCTCGCGCGCCATGAAGCTGCCGACCGTGCCGAGCAGCGCCACATAGAGAATGTTGATCGTCGTATCGATCTGGCCCCAGGCGGTGAGCAGTTCGAACAAACCGGCGCCGATCAGCGAGCCGACGAGCCCGCCCGCGACGAGCACCGCGCCCATGCGCAAATCGACCCCGTCGCGCTCGAGATGCGCGAGCGCGCCCGACACGCTGGCCCCCGTCACCTGCGTCGCCGCCGAAGCGGCCGCGACCGTCGGCGGAATGCCGTAGAAGATCAGCAAGGGCGTGGTCAGGAAGCCGCCGCCGACGCCGAACATGCCCGACAGGAAACCCACCCCGCCACCGAGCAGGATGATCACCAGCGCATTGACCGATAGATTGGCGACGGGAAGGTAAAGATCCATGGGCCCCGGAACGTGATGCTTGCCCCCATATGGAGCGCTGCCGCCGACCCTAGACCAGTTCGCGTCCGCGGGGAATCGCCGAGGAGCCGAAAATCGGCAAAAATCAGAAGTCGGCGGCGAGGGTCAACGCAACGCCGCTGTCGGGCCTGGCATCGCCCGCGACGCGCTGCCGCCAGTCGAGCGCGACGCGGCTCCCCTCGCCCACTTTGGGCAGGCGCAAGGTGACGCGCGGGCCGACGTCGACGCGCGCGGCGCCGGGCTGGACCGACCCCACGGCGAGTCCGCCAAGGTGCAGGCTGCTCCCCGGCGTCCGCGCGACTTCGCGGTCGATCACCACCGCGGCATCGGCAAAGCCGTCGCGGCGCCGCGCACCGACGATGCCCGCCTGCCCATAGGCATCGAGCCGGAAACGCGCGGGCAGCGCGACATCGCCGACCCCGCCAACGACCATCGCCGCGAGCGCGGTGCGCCCCTCGCTGCCCGCCGCCACGCGCTGCTCGACCGCGATATCGACGGGGACGTGCGCGAGCGGGGCGAAGGCGAGCCCCAAGGCCAGTTCGCGCTGCGGAACCTCGGCGAGTGCGAGCGTCACCCGGCCATATGCGCGCAGCCGCCCGCTCTCGCCGAAGCCATAGGCCAGCCGCGCGCTCGCCTGACTGCCGCCGAGCTGGCTTGCGGCCGCGATGCCGCCATCCGGCACGCGGCCCGACCCCGAGCGCAGATAGGCCCAGCTGCCGAGCGACCAGCCCGCGAGCTGGCGCTTCATCCAATAGGGCCGCCCGGCGCCCGGCGGACCGGGATAGGGCAATGTCTCGGTCTTCACCCACGCCGGGCCGGCGACCGCCGCGCGACTTGTGCCGCCCGGCAGCGGCGGCAGCAGCCGCACGAGCATCGCCGAGCGCATGGCGTTGAGGCCGTCGCCCCAAGACGCAGCATCGGCTTGGCTGGGTGCCGCCGGTTGCACGAGCCGCACGATCCCGGCCTGACGCCGCCGACGCTCGGTCGGTCCGGCCGACAAAAACTCGGGCATGGCCCGATCATCGATCCGGGCAATGGGTGCCCAGCGCGGTTCGCCGGGCTCTGACGCAAAGCCCACCGCCGCAGGATGCGGGGGCAGGGGAACTGCGGGGTTCCAGTGCGCCGCCACGCGCGCAATCGTCCAGCAGCCGAACAGCAGCAGCAGGAAGCGCAGCGCGCGCGCGTCATGGCGCGACGCCGGACCGGCCGCCACGCCCGTCATCGCGTGCGCACCGGCGGTGGGGCCGCGATGAGCAACGCGTCGCCTTCGTCGTGGCGCGTCTTGTCCCACACAACGCGGCCCGAACGCAGCATCTTCCAATAATCGGCGACCGCCTTGCGCGCCGCGAACATCGCCACGAGATTGGCGATGAAGGCGCGCGGGATCGAAAGCAGCCCCTGGCGCAGGCCATAGGCGCGCGTCGCAAAATGCCCGCGCATGCCGAGCCGCCACAGTAGCAGCGCTCCCGACAGGCCCATCAGCAGCTGCAGCAGCGGCGAGGGCGGCCGCGCTTGCCAGCCGAGCAGCGCATGACCGGCAAGGCTGAGCGTCCCCGCAACCAGCGCGGCATAGGCGGCGAGGATTACCGCTGCCGCGAGCGGCGCGCGGCGGTCGCGCCACAGCATCCAGCGCGCGACCCAACCGCCTTCCTTTGGCCCGTCCCAGCCGAGATGGTCCCATCCCGCGAGCGCGATCCCCGCGATCCAGCGCGATTTTTGGCGCACCGCCCCCCACAAGGTCGCGGGAAAGGGGCCGCGCGAGACGATCCACTCGCCCTCCTCGTCGATCGCGGCGACGAAGGCCGTGCGCATCCCGTGGGTGCCGATAAGGATCCCCATCTCATAATCCTCGGTCAGGCTGTCGGGACGGAAAGGCGCGCCGCCGCGCCGCAGCGACAGAAAGGTCAGAGCGTTGCGGGTCAGCGCGCAACCGACCCCCGCCGAGGGCAAAGGCGCCCCCAGCCGCCCACGCAGCACCATGTCCTTGCCATGCGCCTCGGCGAATTCGTCGGCATAATGGCCCGCGACCCATTGCCGGTCGATCCCGAGCAGCGGCAGCACCGGGATCTGGACCATCGCGTAATGCACGAGCCCCGCGCGGTAGAGCGCGAGTTCGGCGCGGTGTACGACATCCTCGCAATCGTGGAGCACGACCCCCGCGAAGCGGATGCCCTCGGCGCGTTCGTCTACACCCATCGCGGCCCATAGCCGGTTGAGATTGTCGCCCTTGGTCGTCGGTCCGTCACCGTGACCGATGACCAGGCGCAGCCGCGGGTCGGCGGCGACGAGCGGCGACACCGCGAACAAAGTCAACGCGTCGTTGGGATAACAACCCAGATAGACGCGAAAATCCTCGCCCTGCCACGCCGACAGGGTGCGGGCGATCATCGTCGGCAGGACGTCCGACTCGTCCCAGGCGGGAACGAAGACCGCGAGCGGCCCCTCGACCTGTTCGTCCATGCGCATATCGTGCAGATAGGCCGGCCCGGCGCGGCCCTTGCGCGTCGCGATCCAGAGAATATCGAACAGAAGATCGTCGAAGCCGATCAATAATATGCCGACCGATGCAAAAAGCATCAGCTCGTGACTGGCCAAATCGACCAGAATTTCCAGTCCCGCGCTCGACATTGCCATGTAGCGCTCTGCCCCCGCCGCCGTCATGTCGTCACATGGGTCCAGAATTAGTCCAAAACACTCTGGAAGCAAAGAGAAACTGCACCAATATGGCAGTGACGACGGCCAAAGGGTGACGCACGCGGATTGCCGGGCTAGGAGGCTTAGCTATGGCCCGACGTAACACCGCTCCATCCGCGCTACGCAATTTTCTCGAAAGCGAGAGTGCCGGCGGCATGCTGCTGATCGCAGCGGCCGCGCTCGCAATGATCATCGCCAATTCTGCGCTCGGCGAAAGCTATGCCCACGCCATCCACGCGGTGACCGGGCCGGTGCTCAGCGACAAGCTGGGGCCGATGACCGTGCATCTGTGGATCAACGACGGGCTGATGGCGATTTTCTTCCTGCTCGTGGGGCTCGAGATCAAGCGCGAGTTCGTCGACGGACGGCTCGCGAGCTGGGACCGGCGGCGCCTGCCCTTCATCGCCGCGGCGGCGGGCATGGCGGTGCCGGCAGCGCTTTACATGGTCTTCGCGGGAAGCACGCCTGGGCTTGCCCAAGGCTGGGCGATCCCCGCCGCGACCGACATCGCCTTTGCAATCGGCGTGCTCGCGCTGCTCGGCAAGCGTGCCCCGACCTCGCTGAAGCTCTTCCTCGTCACCGTCGCGATCGTCGACGACATGGGCGCCGTCGCGATCATCGCGCTTTTCTACACCGCCAAGATAAACCTCTTCGCGCTCGCCGCGGCGGGGGCCGTGCTCGGCCTGATGTTCGCCTGCAATCGCTTCGGAGTGAAGCGCCTCGCTGTCTATCTGCTGCTGTTCGCGATCCTCTGGTACGCGATGCTGCTGTCGGGGGTGCACGCGACGATCGCCGGGGTGCTCGCGGCGATGGCGATTCCGTTCGAGGCGACGCCTGGCACGCCCGACAGCGCGACCTCGCCGCTCCATCGGCTCGAACATGGGCTGCATCCCTGGGTCGCCTTCGGCATCGTGCCGCTGTTCGGCTTCGCCAACGCGGGGGTCGATATCTCGGGCCTCACCGCCGAGCAGCTGTTCGCGCCCTTACCGCTCGGCATCGCGGCGGGGCTGTTCCTCGGCAAGCAGATCGGCATTTTCGGCAGCGTGTGGCTGGCCGTGAAGCTGGGCATCGCGGGCCGGCTGCGCGGCGCGACCTGGCTGCAGGTCTATGGCGTGTCCCTGCTCTGCGGCATCGGCTTCACGATGAGCTTGTTCATCGGCGGCCTCGCCTTCCCTGGCGATCCCCTGCTCATCGAAGAAGCGAAGATCGGGATATTGATGGGATCGCTGGTTGCCGCGCTCGCGGGTTATGCGGTACTGCGCCTCGCGCCGCTGCACCCGCAGCATGGCGAGGTCGAAGCCCGGTCCGACGAGGAGATCGTCGGCGACGGCGATGTCCGCGACACTTCGGAGCCGCTTCCCGCATGATGCACCGCCTGCGCTTTTCTCTCATAACCCTGCTCGCCGCGGCGACGCTGTCGGGCTGCTATGCGCTCGATCCCGAAATGAAGCGGCAGGTCGAAGCGCGCAAGGCGCAGACCGGCGGCGCACCCGCACCGGCATCCCCCACCCCGGAGAAAACTGCCGCGGCGGACCCGGCGCTGACCGAAGTCGATGTGCGCCGCATCGAGGTGGTGAAGGGCATGACCGCGCTGCCGCCGCCCTCGGGCGCGCCCGCAACGCCGCCTTCGGCGCCCGGCGCGCCGCGCGCGACGATCGTCCCCGGCCTCACCGCCCTGCCGCCGCCGTCGGGCGCCCCTTCCGACCTGCTGCCGCCGCCCGCGCCCGCCGCGACCGACTGGCCGGTGCGCGCCGCGGCGCCGGCCGATCCCGCCGCCGCGACGCTCGCGGGGCAGACGGTCGATGCCGTCGCGACCGCCTATGTCTCGCTGAGCCTCGAGATCGGCACGCACGAAAAGGGTTATATCGACGCCTATTACGGCCCCCAAGGCCTGCTCGACGCGTCGATCGCCGCGCCGCGCGACCAGAAGGCGCTGCTGGTGTCGGCGCGCCAGCTGATGGCGAAGCTCGACGAGGTCTCCGCCGACCTCACCGACCCGATCGAACGCCAGCGCGGCGCCTTCCTATCGGCGCAGCTCCGCGCCGCTGAGACGCGGCTGATGATGATGGGCGGCGCGCGCTTCTCCTTCGCCGAGGAGGCCGAGCGGTTGTTCGGCGTGCGCCCGGTGCTGCGCCCGCTCAAAAGCTACGACGCCGCGCTCGCCACCATCGACGCGCTGGTCCCCGGCGAAGGCCCGCTCGCGACGCGCGTCGAGGCCTATCTCGACCGCTTCACCATCCCCAAGGACAAGCTCCAGGGCGTGTTCGAGGCCGCGATCTCGCGCTGCCGCGGGCGCACCGTCGCGCATGTCGCGCTCGCGCCCGGCGACAGTTTCGAGCTGCAATTCGTTACCGGCAAGAGCTGGAGCGGCTATAATTATTACCAGGGCGGCTATCACAGCATCATCCAGGTCAACACCGACCTGCCGATCCGCCTGTCGCGCGCGCTCGACCTCGGCTGCCACGAAGGTTATCCCGGCCACCACCTCCTCAACATGAAGCTCGAGGAGCAGATGGTGAAGGGCCGCGGCTGGATCGAGTATAGCGTCTATCCGCTCTACAGCCCGCAGAGCCTGATCGCCGAGGGCACCGCCAATTACGGCATCGACCTCGCATTCCCCGGCCAGACGCGCCCCGACACCGAGCGCGACATATTGATGCCGCTCGCCGGGATCGATCCGCCCGCCGACGACAAATATTGGCAGCTGCTGGATGCAATGAAGGCGCTGACCGGCGCGCGGCTGACGATCGCGCAGCAATATCTCGACGGCGCGATCGACCGCGCCACCGCGGTCGCGCTGACCGAAAAATACCAGCTCGTCTCGCCCGCGCGCGCCGAGCAGTCGGTGAGCTTCACCGACCAGTATCGCAGCTATGTGATCAACTACGGTCTCGGCGAGGAAATCGTGCGCGCCTATATCGAGCGCGGCGACCCCGAGCGCGACGAGATCTGGCGCCGCTTCGCGCTGATCATCGGCGAGCCGACCCTGCCGTCGGACCTGCTCGCGCGGTGAGCCGGGCGGCGCCCCTGCTGTGGCTCGGCCAGTCGGGCTCGCCGCGGCGCCCGCCGGCGGGGGTCGCGCCGCGCGGTTGAACGACCCGGCGTGCCCACGCGCGCCGTCCGTTCCTCCGTGCCATTTTGCAAGGGACTCAGCCCATGCTCGACAAGACCGAAACCCATCGCCGCATCGAAACCCCCGACATGAAGGATTATGGGGTCTATCTCGCGGTCGACCGCCTGCTCCTCTGCCAGAAACCGCTCGCCGAACTCTGCACCCCCGACGAACTCCAGTTCCAGATCGTCCACCAGGTCGAGGAACTGTGGATGAAGCTGATCGCCTTCACCCTTACCGAAATCGACGGCCATATGGCCGCGGGCCAGACGATGCGCGTCATCACCCTGTTCGACCGCGTCAACCGCATCATGCGGCTGATGACCGACCAATTGTCGCTGCTCGAGACGATGAGCCCCTTCGACTATCAGTCGATCCGCCTCCAGCTCGGCAATGGGTCGGGGCAGGAAAGCCCGGGTTTTCAGCTGCTGCTGACGCTGCCGCAGCCGCTCTGGGCGCGCTATAAGGCGTGTTATCTGGAGCCCGCGGGCCGCAGCGTCGCCGACGTCTACGACACCGGCTACAGCCACGACGACGCCTATATGGTCGCCGAGGCGCTGGTCGAGTTCGACGAACTGTTCCAGATTTTCCGCGCGCACCATATCTACCTCATCCACCGCTCGATCGGCATGGGGTCGAAGTCGCTCAAGGGGCGCCCGGTCGAGCTGCTCAACGCGGGCACGCGGCACCGCTTCTTCCCCGAACTCTGGGATATCCGCGCCGAGATGACCGACCGCTGGGGCGCCGAATATGGCGTCAAGCGCGACAGCATCAGCGACGTCCATTCCGCTCCCGGACACGGCAGCGGGCTGTGAGCCGCGCGCTGCTGCCGGAGGCGATCGCCGAGCGTTTCCACCTGCCGCCGGGCGCGACCTATCTCAAGAGCCACAGCGTCGGCTGTCAGCCGCGCGCCGCCGAAACCTTGCTCCGCGACCGGCTGCTGACGCCCTGGCGCGAGACCGGCGAAGCCTGGCCGCACTGGCTGGAGGCCATCGACCAATGGCGCGCCGCACTCGCGGGGCTGATCGGGGCCGAGGCGCAGGACCTCTGCCCGGCGACCAACGTCAGCGCGGGCCTGTCGCGCTATATCTCGGCGCTCGGCACGGCGACGACGCGCCGCACGATCCTGCTCGCGCCGAGCGCCTTTCCGACCATCGGCTATGTCGCGAGCGGGCTCGCGGCGGCAGGATGGAAGACGGGCTACCTGCCCGCCGACGCCGACGTCCGCGACCCCGCCAGCTGGGCCGCGGCGCTCGATGACGATGTCGCGCTGGTCGTCGCGATGCACGTCAGCTCGGTCAGCGGCGCGCTCACCGACGTCGCGGCGGTCGCGGCGGCGGCGAAGACGGCGGGCGCGCGCTGCATCGCCGACTGCGCGCAGTCGGTCGGCGTGGTGCCGGTCACCCCCGCCCTATGGGGCGTCGACGCGGTGCTCGGCACCAGCGTCAAATGGCTCTGCGGCGGCCCCGGCGCGGCGTGGCTCTGGGTCGCGCCGCACGACCGCAGCACCCTCGATCCGATGGAGCGCGGCTGGTGGAGCCACGAAAACCCGTTCGAGATGGACATCGCCGACTTCCGCTACGCCCCCGACGCCCGCCGCTGGTGGGGCGGCACCCCCGACGTCGCACCGTTCATCCTGTCGACCGCGGGGATCGGCGAGATCGCAGCGATCGGCGTGCCCGCGATCCGCGGGCACAATGCGGCGTTACAAGCGATGCTGCGCGATGCTCTGGAGGCAAGGACGCCGCAATGGCGCTGGCCGAGCGGGGCCATCGGCGGGACGCTGTGCATCGACACCGGCACCGACCAGCCGCGGGTCGCGGCTGCCCTCGAACGCCATAATCTCCGCGCCGATTTTCGCGGGTCGATCCTGCGCGTCTCGTTTCATGCCTATAACGATGCGGCGGACGCGCATGCGGCGGCCGAGGCGCTGTCCTGAATGCGCCGGCATTCCAAAGTTCAGTAAAGTTCAGCCCAATGGCGATCCCATGTCGAACCGACTTTCCGGGTAGCACGGCGGGTGCGTCGCGAGTCGAAACGGGAAGGATGTCGCTCATCGACAAGCTTGAAGCATAGCGATGTTTTTGGGGCCTATATACCTGCTTGACCCAACCCGGAATCGAACCATGATGCCCGATCATGAGCGGGGACGAATCGGACAAGGATAATGAGCCAGAAAAGGTGCATCCTATCTTTGCGCCGCGAGCGCCCCTGTCGCCGTTAGAGGAAGCGTTTCTCTCCACTTATCCGTCACCGGGAGTGCCGGAAGAGACGCATCGAGCTATCCCTGAAAACCCGTTCGATGCCACAACGGAAGAGAACTTCCGGGCTTGCATCACGCCTCGCGAAGCGCTCGCTCGATACGGACTGTCACAGACGACCGCGATATTGCAGCTAAACAGGGAGCTTTCGCATGGGCGCGTTGAAGCTGTCGCGGAAGAAGTCCGCTGGGGTCCGATCAATGGGAAGTTGCTGGCGTACCCTCTTATCCCGACGTGGGTGTGGCTGCGTCACGATCTGAAGCCCGAAGATGATTTTTGGGACACGGGGTATCTCTATTCTCACTTTCCGAGCCAAGGTTATTCCGTCGTTCGCGATGGGGGTATCTCATTTTTCTATGTCCGTTTTTGGCCACACGGGCTTCCCAACGCGATTGAACCGCCGTCGGAAGCGGCTCCGGCATCAATGCCCACCGCAGCCGGAAAAGGCGGGCGGCCTCGCAAGGGATGGTGGGACGATCTTTGGATAGAGATGATACGGCGGATCGAAGCGGGCAATCTCCACCCGACCTCAGCCGCGCAACTTCAAAAGAAGATGGAAGACTGGCTTGGGGAAAACCAGATTTACCCCGGCGATTCCACTTTGAAGCCGATGGCAAATAAGTTGTTCAAATACCTGCAAGAAAGGCAGGGGGAAACCTGAGTTTTCCCCCATTTCTCCCCGCTATTTTGAATATGTGTCAGACGGTCGATTACAGCGTCTCCATAATCGCCCTATCAACCCGGAAAGCCGGGCAACCGATGGAGCATGAAGATGGGACCGTGAGATACCAGAAACGAAAAAGGCCACCCTCGCGGGTGACCTTTCGTGCCGGTGCCGAAGCGACCGATCTAAGCAATCAAACAGTCGCACAAATCGGACCCGGATGCAACCCACATCATGCGATGGAGGGACCGATGGTCTATATCCAAGCATATTTCCGTATCAGGTTCGGGCGTGTTGAATACGTCCGCGCCCACTTCCGCACCCAGTAGCTAAGGCTGCTCGGCTTCGGTTTCGTCACCTGGCCCCCGCTTCGGCGGGGGCTTTTTTCGTGTCAGCTTCACCTTGTCGGGCAGTTCCTTAGGGTCAGTCCCAATGAACCGCTCCAGCGCCTCACCAAATGGCATATCCAGCCCGAGGGGCCGCTCGCGCTGCCCGGTCATGCGATCAGCGCTTTGTAGGTCAAGCGGCCATGTGTCTGCGACAGGAGCGCGTTCACACGGTCGCCCTCGTCCATTGAGCGGAGATTGAAGCGCCACGTCATTTCGCCAAGGTACGCGCTAATGTGCTTCGGTGAAAGCCAATGGTGGGTGCCAATGATCTGACGCTTGAACAGCGCCCACACGCTTTCGATACCGTTGGTATGGAGGCAGTAGTTGCGGACATATTCGCCCGCCGAATGATTGACGCGGTGATGGCTGTAGTCGCGACCGAGGCCGACGAACGAACCATGCTCGTCGGTCATCAGTGCCGATCCCGGCTCTACATGATCGCGGATGGCGCTCTGGACGTTGCGGGCCGACAGCGACGGCGTGATGCCGGTGCGAAGTTCGCCTTCGCGCTCTAGGATGCCCAGCACCGCAATCTTGCCCTTGCCGCCCTGCTTGCCCCCGGTGCGCTGCCAAGCGTGCTTGTTCTTTTCCTTGCCGCCGATGAATGTCTCGTCGGCCTCGACCTCGCCAGACAGCGGGCGATTGAACGACTGGGTACGGACGGCATGGCGAAGGCGATGGGTGACGAACCACGCGCTCTTTTGCGTGATGCCCAAATCCTTTGCCAACTGCGTGCTGGCGATGCCCTTCTTGTGCGACGTGATAAGCCAGATCGCCAGCATCCATGTGCGGAGCGGCAATTTGCTGTCTTCAAAGATGGTGCCGACACGGATCGAGAACCGCTTGCGGCAATCGCCGCACTTGTGGGTTTTACCATCCGAGAAGTGATAGACCTTGGTCGACTGGCAATGGGGGCAGAACGCGCCGTTCTTCCACCGGATAGCCCTGAAATGGTCGATTGCGGCTTGCTCGTCGGGGATGGCTTGCATCATCTGGAGCAGGCTATTGAAAGTCGTGGACACCGCGGTTCTCCGTGTTGGTGGAACCGCTTATAGGTGTTTATGTGACCCGCGTCAATGGGTCACACAAGTATATAGGCTCAATGTTTTTTAGGAAAGAAGTTTTTCGGGGACAGCGAAATTAGGGGTGGTTGCACGCGTGACCGTAAGGGCGCGCCGTAACGGCGTCGATCAACATGATATTATTGCTTCAACTTTAGCTCTATCAAGACCTCATTATGCTCGGCATAATACTATATATATCAACAATTTAACTTAAAATTTGATAATTCCTCCGCATGTGATAATCAGAATATCTGCATGGGGGGGCAATCATGCTGTGGGATTTCATTCACTTATCTGCTAACAATGTGCCGGGGCCGTTGGTTACCGCTTCGGGAGTTGCGTCCTCGGCCGGTCGCGTGACCTTAATGAGCGACCGAGAGCTTTGGCTCACAATCGCCGTACTAACTTTCGGAATTTTCGTAGTTCTTACGCAAGCCTATTTGATTAAGGGAGTTATACACCGGCAAACAGACTCTGTTCTCCGAATATCTCTGGTAACTTTGATAATAGTCGGAACCCTGGCTCTAATTACGGCAGGGTTTAGCAATGATCAGATTGCACCGGCTCTTGGATTGTTTGGCACAATCGCTGGATATCTTATTGGCCGGCAAGAGAGAGGGATCTCGACTGACCAGGAAGTCGAAAAATGAGTTACGCAAGATGGCTAGCCTTGCCCCTTTCCGCACTCTCGGCGATCGCCGCAGCGCAAAGCGGCATGTGGGAAGAGCCTTCTGTTGCTCCATCACATGTTGTCATTGCAAATCTCGTGCGACAGGATTTGAATTTTTCGCTTCGTCCAAGAGACGGGGAATGGTCAAACTACACTATTCCAGCACTTGAAACATATAACTACAGCTGCAACAACTGCAGGACAGATGCATTCGAATTCATCATAACTACTAATAATAATACAAAGAGATATTTCTTGCTTGAGAAGCACAGGTACGCAATCGACTTTAATAGGGTAGAAAATGCGTTTGATATCTACAAGGCTAGCTAGAATATATATTCATATCATAGGCGAAAAATTCATAAACACCTAACGCCCGATCTGCAACCTTCGTTAGCCCCAATCGCAACCACCCTCAAATTCTAAATATCCACCACAATTTTCCCGAAATGCGCGTTCGCGATCTGGTGCCGGAAGGCGTCGCCCAGCTTTTCCAGCGGGAAATGATCGCTGATCACCGGCCGGATGCCGTTTGCCTCGACCCCGGCAATCATCGCGAGCTGCTGCGCGCGGCTGCCCACCGTCAGGCCCTGCACGCGCAGATTCTTGCTCATCAGCATCGCGGTCTGGACCGGGCCGGCGATGCCCGTCAGCACGCCGATCAGCGACACATGGCCGCCGACGCGCGTCGCGACCATCGACTGGTCGAGCGTGCCGGCGCCGCCGATCTCGACCACCGTGTCGACCCCGCGCCCGCCCGTCAGTTCGAGCGCCTTGGCGCCCCAATTGGGCTCTTCCTTGTAGTTGATCAGGTCGTCGGCGCCGAGCGCCTTCAGCTTTTCGAGCTTCGCGTCGGACGAGCTGGTCGCGATCACGCGCGCGCCCGCCGCCTTGGCGAATTGCAGCGCGAACACCGACACGCCGCCGCTGCCCTGGATCAGCACGGTCGATCCGGGCTGGGTCGTGCCATCGACGAACAAGGCGCGCCAGGCGGTGAGGCCCGCGCAGGTCAGCGTCGCCGCCTCGGCCACCGACCAGCCCGCGGGCGCGCGGGTGAACCAATGCTGGGGTGCCACCACCGCCTCGCGGGCGTAACCGTCGATGCCGTCGCCCGGCACGCCCTTCGCCGCCGCGGCGCTCGGCGCGGGGCCGTCGTCCCAGTCGGTGAAAAAGGTCGATACCACCAGGTCGCCGACCTTGAACTGGACCACCCCCTCACCCACCGCCTCGACCAGGCCGGCGCCGTCGGACATCGGGATCCGGCCGTCGACAGTCGGGATCATGCCCGCGACGACCGCGAAGTCATGGAAGTTCAGCGACGACGCGCCGAGCCGCACCCGAATCTCGCCCGGCCCCGGATCGCCGGGGTCGGGCAGCTCGGTAAGCGTGAGATTGTCGAGGGAGGCCGGTGCGGCAAGGCGAATGGCTTTCATGGCATTTTCCTTTGAGTGGATGGCGCGCGCCGGATGCCCCGCACAAATCTCGTCACCCTGAACTAGTTTCAGGGTCCATGGCCTGCCCTCGAATCAGGCGCAGCGATGGCTGAGAGCCCCGGCCATGGATGCTGAAACAAGTTCAGCATGACGAAGTGGCAATGTAGGTTCGGGTGCGACCCGCCTATTCCGCCGCCATCGCCATTTCGACGCGCTGCGGCCCGCGGATGACGCCGCCCGGCGTCGGCCCCTGCATTTCGCCGTCGCGGAAGGTGACTTCGCCCGACTTGATCGTCGCGACATAGCCGTCGGCTTTCTGCAACAGTCGCTTGCCGCCCGCGGGCAGGTCGAAGGCGAGCCAGGGTTTGCCGAGCTTGATTTCGTCCATGTCGATGACATTGAGGTCGGCGAGATAGCCGGGCGCGAGCAACCCGCGATCCTCAAGCCCATAGAGCATCGCGGTGTCGCGGCACTGGCGTTTGATCGCATGTTCGAGCCCGATGCGGTTGCCGTTGCGGTCGCGCACCCAATGCTGGAGCATGAAGGTCGGCGATGCCGCGTCGCAGATCGTCCCGCAATGCGCGCCGCCGTCGGACAGGCTGTTCACCGTGTCGTCCGAATGCTGCAGATCCTCGAGGAAATCGAGGTTGCCGTCCTGGTAGTTGAGGATCGGGAAATAGATGAAGCCCTTGCCGTCGTCCTTCATCAGCAGGTCATAGGCATATTCGGACGGCGAGACCCCCGCGGCGGCGGCGCGCGCCATGATGCTCTCGTCCATCCGCGGCTCATAGTTGAAGTCGGGGTCCATCTCGAAATGCACCGGCCAGCCCTCGGCCACGATCTTCAGGAAATCGAGGATGTCGCTTTCGGGCCAGACATTCTCCTCGGCGATCATGCGCGCCTTGAACGCGGGGTCCTTGAGATGCGCGAGCTGCTGCGCCCACGGCAGGTCGATGATCTCGTTCCACGCCGGCTTGAAGCGGAAGGGGTGTACCGTGCCCTGCCACGCCATGATGATGCCGTTCCCGCGCAGCGCGATCTGCGCGACGATGTTGGCGCCGCTGGCATTCTGACGCCGCATCTCCTTGATCTGTTCGTCGAGCGGCAATTCCTTGGCGATCGATTGCAGCGCGGCGAAGGTCACCGGGAGCCCGGTCTCGCGGCTGAGATCGCCCATCCACTCGAACTCGTTCCATTCGCGGCGCAGGTCGCTCGCCATTTCGAACACGCCATAACCGACGCGCCCCATCGCGCGGCCGATCGCGATCAGTTCCTCGGCGGTCGCGGTGGTGCCGGGGACGAGTTCGCCGTCGATCGACTTGTGCAGCACGGTGCGGCTGGTCGAGAAGCCGAGCGCGCCGGCGCGGATGCCCTCCTCGACGATGCGCGACATCTCCGCGATGTCGTCGTCGGTCGGGATCGCGCCGGGCTTTTCGCGGTCGCCGAGCACGTAAGCGCGCACCGCGCCGTGCGGCACGTGGCACGCGACATCGACGGTGCGCGGCAGCTTCTCCAGCGCGTCCATATATTCGGGGAAGGTCTCCCAGTCCCACGACATGCCCTCGGCGAGCGCGGTGCCGGGGATGTCCTCGACGCCCTCCATCAGGCTGATCAGCCATTCGTGGCGGTCGGGCTTGGCGGGGGCGAAGCCGACGCCGCAATTGCCCATCACCACGGTGGTGACGCCGTGCCAGCTCGACGGCGCCATTTCCTGGTCCCAGGTCGCCTGGCCGTCATAATGGGTGTGGACGTCGACGAAGCCCGGGGTGACGATCTTGCCCGCGGCGTCGATCTCCTCGCGCCCCGCGCCCAGGCTCTGCCCGATGGCGGCGATCCGGTCCCCGTCGATCGCGATGTCCGCGACAAAGGCATCGCCGCCCGTTCCATCGACGACGGTGCCGCCGCGAATCACCAGATCGTACATCTCCGCTCTCCCGATTATTTGGTTTCAGGGAGAAACCTATCACGGATATCGGATATGCCAAGACCTATGGGTCGCGCATGAAGGGCGACAGCAGCTGCCGATGCCAGCGGTCGGCGTCGCGGTCGTGGGCGTCGCCCAGCCCGATCCGTTCGACCGGCTCGGTCGCGGGGTCGCGCCAGGTTCCGAACAGCCGGTCCCAGACGCTGAACAGCGATCCGTAATTGCTGTCGGTCTGCGCCTGCCGGCTGCTGTGATGGACCAAGTGCACCGCCGGGGTTGCGAACAGCCAGGTGGCGGCGCGCCAGCCGCGGCCGTCGGCGCGAATATTCGCATGCTCGGCGATCCCGGCGGCGATTAGGACAAGTTCGGCGATCGCGACCGCGGCGGGCGGCAGCGCGAACAGCCAGATCGCGGGCAGCGCGAACAGCAACGACACGAACTGCTCGGCCGGATGGTGGCGAAACCCGGTCGTCGCGTCGATCGCGGTGTCGGCATGGTGAACCCGGTGCAGCCGCCACAGCCAGCCGATCCGATGCGACGCGCGGTGCGCCCAATAGGCGGCAAAGCTGCGCAGCAGCAACGCGGCCAGCGCGGCCAATACCAGCGGCATCGGGGGCAGCGGAAAGGGCGCCCCGCCCTTCGCCGCGCTCCATACGGCAAAGCCGACCAGGCTGGTGGGCACCAGCGCGGCCAGCAGCAGCGCCAGGATGCCCAGCAGTAAATTGGTCGCCGGGCGCCGCAACCCCGGCGCCGTCTCCGCGCGTGCGGCGAACAGGCCTTCGGCGAGTGCGGCAATGACGAAGGTCGCGGCCATCGCCCAAGGCGCCCACGCCATCAGTTCGTCCGCAAAGGCCCGCTCCATGCCGCCAAGGCGTAAAGCGGCTTGCGGTGAAGGCAAGGGCTCTCTACCGTGGCCGCGGGTCATCGGAAAATGCCTTTTCTTTTCGGGAGTTCGATCATGCGCGCATTGGCAGCAACCTTCCTCCTCGCCATGCCCACCGCCGCGCTGGCGGGCGTACCCGCCACGCCCGGCCCCGAGGCCGGGGTCGGCGCCGCGGCCATGGTCGCCGTCGCGGCGGGCTATTTGTTCCTGAAGCGTCGCCGCAGCCGCTGAGTCCGCGATGACCGAAGCGGCGACTGTGGCGCCGCATCGCGTCGATCGTGGAGCCGCTTTTGCCGCCGCCTTGCTGCTCGCGATCGCGGGGGCGTTGACGACGCGCATCGGTGCCGCCGTCGCGCATCGCGGCCTCGCCACCGCTTTCACCGACCTGTTCGGGATCAGCGCGATCGTCTGGTTCGCGGCCTTTGCGATCGGCGCGATCGCGCGCGAAGACGGCGCCCGGTCGCGCTGGCAACGCGGCGACGTCCCGATGCTCGCCGCGATTGTCGGCCCCGCGGTCCTGCCCGTCCCCGCCCTTGGTGCGGCGGCAGTCTTCGGCGCGGGGCTGTGGCTGGCGTTCGGCTCCGAGGCGAAATCGGCCGGCCGACGAATCGGCCTCGTGGCGCTCGCACTCAGCGCGCATCTTTTGTGGGGTCCGCTGATCCTGAAGCTGCTCGGCAGCGAATTGCTCGCGCTCGACGCCTGGATCGCGGCGCTTTTCGCAGGCGGGAGCGCGGAGGGGAATATCTTCGGCCAGGCGGGGTCGCAGGCCTTCACCGTCGGCCAGAATTGCTCGTCGCTGACCAACCTCTCGCTCGCCGGGGTGCTCGCGGTCGCGCTGGCGCAATTGTTCGCGCTGCGCTTCGACCGGCGCCTGATTGCCGCGACCTTGCTCGCGATGCTCGGTACCGTCGTGGTCAACGGCATCCGCCTCGCGATGATCGCGCGGCGTCCCGAACTTTACGACTATCTGCACAGCGGCGCCGGGATGATGCTGTTCGGCTGGGCGTCGTTGCTGGTCACCGCCGCAATCGTCGGCACCGCCGTCGCGCGCCACCCCGATTTTGCGCCGCGCTGACTGGATATTGAGCGGCGCCGTGCTGATCGCGGCAGCGCTTGTCGCGACGAAATTGCTGTGGCTACCGCGCAACGTCTATCCCGATCGCGAACGGCTGGCTGCGGCGATCGAGGCTCGGCTCGCGACGGCGGGCCTGACGAGCAGCCGACCTTGGAAAGCGGCGCCCTTTCGGATCCGCGCCGCCGGTGGCGCCTGCACGATGATCGTCCAGCAACTCGACGTCGAGGCGGCCGAGAAGAGCATCTTCGTCGAACGCGCGCGCGACATCGGCCCGGTGCGCTATCTGTATCACGACGCCATGCGCACCGACTTTCCGCGCGCCGGTACCGTGCTGCGCGACCAGCTGCAGCGACAGGCGGCGCGGGTGGGCCTGATGGTCACGGTCGATCCGATCATCGGCGTTGCGGCGTCACCCGCCTGCCCCGATCCGGCCCCGCTTCTCGCGGGCCTCAAGCTTTTCCCGCGCGCGGGGCCGCCCGCGCTCCGCTGACTGATTTCGCGGGCGAACGGCGCGCCAAGCCGTTATGGTGCGGCGATACACCAAGGGAGTCGCTGCCATGATCCGTTCTTTCACCCTTGCCGCCGCGCTCGCGCTACTGAGCGCCAGCCCGCTCGCTGCCGAGACGCCCGCGCCCATCGACTATAGCGCCGCGCTCGCCGATCCCGCGCGCCCGGCGACCGACCGCGAGCGCGACGCGGCGCGCAAACCCGCCGAACTGCTCGAATTCGCGCAGATCGCGCCGGGCGAAAAGGTCGGCGATTATGTGATGGGCGGCGGTTATGTCACCCGGCTGCTCGCCGCTGCGGTCGGCGACAAGGGCAAGGTCTATGCCTTCCAGCCCGCCGAGTTCATCGCGTTCAAGGCGCAATATGGCACCGATCAGGCGGCGGTCGACGCGGCCTATGCCAATGTCGATGCGGTGAGCGGGCCGTTCGCGGCGCCCGCTTTCCCGGTGCCGCTCGACACGATCATCACGGTGCAGAATTTCCACGACCTGTATCTGAAGCCCTTTTCCGAAGAGACGGGCGCCAGGGGCAGCGCAGCCCTGTTCGCGGCACTGAAGCCCGGCGCCACACTCGTCATCGTGGATCACAGCGCCGCCGACGGGACCGGCACGACGCTGTCCGACAGCCTCCACCGCATCGACAAGGCGGCGGTGATCGACGCGCTGGCCAATGCGGGGTTCGTGCTGGAAGCCGAGAGCGACCTCTACAAACAGGCCGACGACCCGCGCACAGCGAATGTGTTCGACAAGGAAATCCGCGGCAAGACCGACCAGTTCGCGCTGCGCTTCAGGAAGCCGGGCTGACGTCCGGCTTACAATCGTCGTCGAGTTGCCACATCACCCAATATTCCGTCGTCAGCGGGGTAATGTGCATCGAGCTCTTGTGGCGCAGCCTGACCGTCGTTTGCGCCGGGGCTGCGCCCGGAACGGTCAGCGCGAAGCGGCATGTCGCCCGGTTGCGGGCGGTGCCGTCGAAGGCGCAGGCAAGGTCGGTCACCCGGTAATCGGGAAGCGGCGTCGGGTTCCGCACCACGCCCATTTCATCCTCTTCGTCCGGGCGGTAGCCGGGCGCGCGGATCATGTCATGGATGGCGCAGCGCTGCGCGAGGGTCTTCGCATCGGGCAGGGCGCAGGCGGGCGGGCGGGCGGGCTCTCGCGCTCTTCCCTCGACCGCCGCAAGTCCTTGCTCGCATGGAAGCCGCAATCGAGATCGGGCGGCAGCGGGAGGACGGCCAGCGGGCCGTCGGGCTTCGCGGGCGCACACGCCGCCGCCGCCATCCCGAGAAACAGGGCGACGGCGGCGCGGGCGATCATCCCAGCATACCTTTGCGCGGCCCCAGATAGCCGAACAGATAGGCGCCCACCTTGCGCATCTGGATCTCCTCCGCGCCCTCGGTGATCCGGTAGCGGCGGTGGTGGCGATAGATATGCTCGAAGGGCTTGTGGCGCGAATAGCCGATGCCGCCATGCACCTGCATCGCGCGGTCGGCGGCTTCGCAGCAGAGGCGGTTCGCCCAATAATTGCACATGCTGACCTTGTCGCTGAGGCGGTGCTCGACCTCCTTGTGCGGCATATTGTCCATTTCCCACGCGGTCTTGCGGATCAGGAGGCGCAGCATCTCGGCCTGGGTCGCGAGTTCGACGAGCGGGAACTGGATCGCCTGGTTGCGCGCCAGCGCCTCGCCGAAGGGCTTGCGCTCGCGGGCGTAGCGCACGCTTTCCTCGATGCAGAAGACCGCGGCGCCGAGCGAACTCGCCGCTTGCCGGATGCGGTTCTGATGGACGAAGCTCTGTGCGATCGACAGCCCGCCGCCCTCGGGTCCGAGGCGCGCGCTGTCGGGCACCCACACGTCGGTGAAGGTCATGCGCGGGTGGTCGGTCGGCATGTTGAAGGTCCACATATATTCGTCGACCGTCATCCCCGGCGTTCCCGTCGGCACCAGCAGGCAGGTGATCCCCTTCGCATCGCCATCCTTGCCGTCGGTGCGGCAGAAGGTCGCGCAGTGCGTCGCGACATGCATGCCGGTGATCCACATCTTGCGCCCGTTGATCAGCCAGCCCTCGACCCCGTCGCGGGTCTCGCGCACCGCGCGGGTTTCCATATGCGTCGCGTCGCTGCCATGGTCGGGTTCGGTGAGGCCGAAGGCGGTGCGGCGCTTGCCCTCGAAGCCGCCGAGGATAAATTCCGCCTTCTGCTCGTCGCTCGTCGCGAACTGCTCGAACATTTCGACGAACGGGAAATTGCCGACGATGCTGTGCTCGTTCTGCAGGTCGTTGTGGAGCCCCAGCCCCTTGGCGGCGAAATGTTCGCGGATCACCGCCATCCACAGGTTCGACCCGTCCTTGCCACCATATTTTTTGGGTGCCGAAAAGCGCCAATGCCCTGCCGCGTCGGCCTTGCGCGTCGCCTGCTTTAATAGCTGCTCCCACTCATGCCGCGGCAGCCCCTGATTGTCCCAGTCGGTGCGGCTGTGCTCGCGGCGATGGTCGAAGAAACGGATATTGTCGTCGGCAAGCTCGAGCGGCTTGATCTCGGCCTCGATGAAGGCGTCGAGCTCGTCCAGATAGGCCTGCAAATCGGCCGGTACGGCAAAATCCATCGTCTCTCTCCCATGGCTGTCGCACCTGCCTTGCCAGCGTTCGGCGGAGGGCAAAAGAGGAATATACTTCGTAAACTAATCTTTTCCTGCAAGCGGTATCAATCCCCACCGCCCCCGCACCCGCTGCTGCATCCGCTGTCCCCGCCGCAGCTGCTGCCGCAACCGCCGCTCGAATTGGAGCCCTCGGGCGAATTATGCGGGTTGCGGAGCTGATAGAAGGCGGCGAGCGCCGACCCGGCCAAGACGGTCGTACCGAACAGCGCGACGGCGAGGTCGCTTTCGCGGATCGTCGGCGCGCGCCGGATTCGCTGATTTTCGCGCCGCGCCTCCTTGAGCGCGGCACGCGCGGCGCGCGTCTCGTCGCTGACGAAGCGCCAGCGGATCGCCATCGGGATGAGCGTCAATATCATCAACAGCGACAGCATGAAGAGCGGGCCGCCCTGCACGATGTCGGCGAACAGCCGGATCGCGCCGAACAGCAGCAGCGCCGCATAGGGGGCGATCGCCAGCAGCCGCAGACCGCGAAACTCCTCGCCGTCGAGCAGCAGGCCCGCCGATTCGAGCCGACGGCGCAGCGCCGCGGCTTCGGGACGAAGCGCGAAGACCATCGCATCCCAGCGAAACGGCGCGCGAAGTGCCAGCACCGCGCGGTCGGCGCCCGACACAGCGGTGCCGCCTGCCTGGCGAAAAGCCTTACCCTCCACTGCGATCGCGCCCGACGCGAGCAGCCGCGTGGTCACGGTGTCGGCGAAGCGCGTCTCGCGGCCGGCGAGATAGGCAAGGCTGTCGGCGTCGCGCAGCCGCTGCGTCCGGCCCGCGGGACGGAGCAACCGCGGTAGCAGCCAGGCGACCGGCCCGACGATCATCAACAGCATAAAATAGGTGCCGATAAAGGCCAGCGGGTCCCAATCGAGCGGGTTCATCTCCGGCGCATCCTCATCCCCACAGCGCGACCGCCGCCAGCGCTATCACAGCCACGGCGGCGGCGCCAAGCCGAACGATGCGCTTGGGCACGACCCAGGCGTCGGCGAGCGAAACGCGCCGCGCGCGCGGATCGACATGGAAGCGCTGCCAGGCGGAGGGCCAGATGGTCTCGGGCGGAATTTCGCCGAACAGCCGCTCATAGCTCGCGAGCGTTTCGGCGTAGAAGGTGAAATAGCGCTGGTCCTCCTCGGCGCCCCCCGCGGTCGGTCCGTGGTGAAGCGGTGCCTTCAGCACATCGCCGCACAGCCGGTCCCAATAATCGCGTGTATAAGCGAGGTGCAGGTGCCACGCCTGGTCGACCGCTTCGGACGGCACGACCATATGGCCCGCGGTCATCGCGAGGAACAGGAAGCGGCGGTATTCGGCCATCACCGCATCGGCATGGGCGGCCGTCCAACCATTTTCGCGCGCCAGCCGCGCCTCGAAGCTGAGCGCCGCGTCGGGGGGACCGACGCGATAGTCGCGCAGCGCCATCCAGAGCGGGTGCGCTTCGGCGGTCATCCGCCCCAGAGGCTGCGCGCCGCGGCGAGCGCGGCATATTTGGGGCTGTCGACCGCGCATTTGTCGAGCACCGCGCGGCGCAATCGGGCGAGCAGCCCGGGTTCAGCGAGCGTCCTGGTGCCCGCCATCAGCGCGTGCGAAAGCGCCGCATCCTCGGCGCGCGTCCGGGCGTCGAGGTCGCGCATCACGATGCCGAGCGCATTCATCGCGACAACTGCCTCGAACTTCGCATGCCCCTCGGCATGCGGCTTGATTGCGCCTTCGATCCAGTCGCGCACCGCCTGCACGATTTCGCGGTTGATGGGCTCGCCGACGGGCGCCGGCCCGGCCCCCGGCGACGGCGGCAGCGCGCGAGCGCGCTCGGCTTCGGGCGCTTCCGCTTCAAGCAGCGTGATCAGGTCGAGCTCCTGTTCGGCGGTGCGCCGCCCGACGACAACGCGCTCGACCGTGGTGTCGGCGCCGCTGCGCCACGCCTGCCCCATCTGAAGACAGCCGAGCGCCCACCACAGGGTGCGATAGACGAGCCAGAAGCGGAACCGGTCGCGGTCGACCGGCGCCCCGCCCGCGGCCTCATAAGCGGCGAAATAGTCTTCGAGGCCGCCGACCCCGAACGCCGGTTTGTCGAGCTGGCCGAAGCGCCACACGGTCATGCAGCCGAAGGCGAGATCCTCATGCGCGTCGCCGCGATGCGCGAGTTCCCAGTCGAGCACCACGGCCAGGCCGTCGCCATCGACCATGATGTTGCCCATGCGATAATCGCCGTGGACGAGCACCGGCGCCGCCGGGTCGGGCAGATGATCCTCGCACCATTTGATCGCTAGCGCGATCGCCGGCCGGTCGCCGCCATAGGTCAGGAAGCGCGCCTTGAGTTCGGCGAGCGCTGCGGCGGTGTCCATATGCGGGATCGCGTCGGGGATGGTCTCCGCCGGAATCGCATGGATGCGCGCGAGCTCGCGGCCGAGATCGGCGACCAGCGACGGCGGCGGGGCGGGCAGGATCTTCGCTGGACTGACCTCGGCGATCACGCGGCGCATGACATAACCGGTGCCCATGCCGTCGCCGTCGGTCAGCACGCCGACGACTTCGGGCGCCTTCACCCCGGCGGCATGCGCCGCTTGCACCAGCGCCGCCTCGGTCGGATGGCCATAGGGGCGGTCCGCCATATATTCCGCCGACGGGGCGCGGCGCAGCACATACCCCTCACCGCCCCAGTCGAACGCCCAGCTTTCCATATTCGCCCCGCCCGACAGGCGGCCGAGATCCGCGATTGCGCCCGGTCCGAGCGCGCGGGTCATGAAAGCGGACAGCAGCGGGGCAAGGTCGGTCATACGCTTTCCCTGCTAAGGATTGCGTCCCGCCGCAAGGTCCAATCGCTTTCAGCGCCGCAAGCGATCCTTGGCGCGCCGGTCGTGCCATTTGGCGGCGAAGTGCAGCCCCCAGGCGAGCGGCACCGCGGCGAGGAACCAGCCCCACTGGATGCGCTCGATCATCGTTTCGCCGCCGACATGGCCGAAGACCGCGATCAGGATCAGCGACGCGACGACGCCATAGAGCACGATCTGAAACCAATTGTGCCCGCTGCCGATATGGCGCGGGTCGACCGGCAGCGGCGCGCGCGGCGCGACCGTGGACTCGATCGCGTCGCGGCGGTCGCGCCAGCCGCCGACATAATCCCACGCCTCGATCCCGACCGTCCCCGCCTCGACCAGGAAGACCGCGAGCCCGATCGCCGGCGCATGCAGCCGCGGCGCGATCGCCAGCGTATCGAGCAGCCAGCCGCCGAGGAACACCACCGCGAGCAGCCCGCCGATCGCCCACATCGCATGCACCGGCAGGCCCGCGATCATCGCATCGATATGGACCTCCAGGTCGCTGCGCCAGCGCGCGACCTCCTCGGCCTTTACCCCGCGCAGCCGCCCGTCGCGCCCGCGATAGGCGGGGCCCATCGCGGTCTCGACGAACCAACGCTCGAACCGCCGGATCTCGCCGTCGCGGATCTGCCGCTGCTGATAGTCGCTCATGAACGCCATGGATCGCCCCCGCTGCGGTCCGGATAAGCGACGGAGATTAGAATATCGATAATGCAGCGTTCTCACCGGCTTGGCGCTGAGCCTTCGGGCGTCTAGATGGGAAGCTGCCACCGCACGCGGTTAGAATAAAATAGCTTTCCACCGGCTTTCCCGCCGCATCCTCGGCCGGACGGAAGGTTGCGCGTTGCAACAGCAGCTGACAGGTTTGCTTGTCGAGGCTTTCGAAGCCGCTGCTTTTTGTCGTCCGGCAAGCCGTAATTTTGCCCTCGGCCGATATGTTGAGCAGGAAGGTGGTCGTGCCTTCATTCCTCTTCTGCCGGTCATCCGACGGGTAATCATCGTTCGTCGCCCAGCGCCCCGGATTGCCCGTCGCTTCGGGCGGCTTCGCAATCTTCGCCACCAAAGCGGCCGACAGGCCCCAGCTCTCCATCAAATCGGTCTGGCAGGCATCGAGCGCCTTGAGCGCGGCTTTAACGTTGGCCAGATGGAGCGGAAGGTCGAGTTTCCGGGGCCCGCGAATGACGAGCTGCTGGTTGTCGGCAAAATTTCGCGCCATTGCGCCATCACGGTCCAGCCACTGGATCATCGCCTCGGTCGCGCCTGGCTTTACATAAGGCTGCGCGTCGAATTCCCAGACGGGGGCGCCCGAAGCCGGCACGATGGTGATTTTCGCGCGGGAAGAATAAGCGGGAATCTCCGATCCCACCACCGACCAGCTATAGCTGCCCGGGGCTATTTCGCGTTCGATCCGCAGGAAAACAGGCCGAGCCTTGTCGCCAAAGCGGCGGAACAGCCGGCAGCTGGTTTCGGCGAAATCCACCTGCCATTTGTCGAGGGGTTCGAGGAACGCCGGTTCTTCCGGGTCCGCCAATTGCGCACGGGCGGGTGCGGCGATGGCGAGCGCGAGCACAGCAACGACGGACATACCAAGGCTTTTCATGGACACCACCGTATAAACGGGTTTGTACCGTCGCAATCGCTATTGTTCCCGCCCGCGTTCCATCACCCGCGAGGCGCCGCGCCTCGACCTCGTCGGCGCTCACGCTGCGGTTCGCGGCCGAGGAGCGTTCCTGCTCCAGCGCCATCGCCGCGCCGAAGGGTAAGGCATAGCCGTCGTCGATCAGCGCCTTATAGGCACACACCATGGCGGGATCGGCGCTCGCGATATCGCGCGCCAGCGCCTGTGCCGCGGGGAGCAACTCCTCGGGCGCGACGACGCGGCCCACGAGGCCCCAGGCGCAGGCGGTCTCGGCATCGAGGAAATTGCCGGTCAGCGACAATTCCTTGGCGCGGCTGATGCCGATCAGCCGCGACAATTTCTGCGACAGCCCCCAGCCGGGCATCACGCCGACGCGCGCATGGGTGTCGGCGAAGCGCGCATTGGTCGAGGCGATAAGGATGTCGCACGCCAGCGCGACCTCGAACCCGCCGGTGATCGCGACGCCGTTGATCGCGCCGATCACCGGCTGCGGGCAGAGCTCGATCGCGCGCACCGGATTTTCGTCGGCGCTCGTTGCGTTGGCGGCGCCGAGGTTGCTGGTGTCGGCGCCGAGCTCCTTGAGGTCGAGCCCCGCCGTGAACGCCCGCTCCCCCGCCCCGGTCAATATGATCGCGCGAATGCTGGCGTCCGCCGCGACCTCCCGCATCGCGGCGGCGAGGTCGGCGCGCAGCGCTTTCGACAGCGCGTTCATCGCTTCGGGTCGATTGAGGGTGACGGTGGCGACGGCATCGTCGCGGGTGATGAGGACGAGGGACATCAGGCGATTTCTCCATAAGAGGCATAATCCTCTACATGAATGTTGGGCCTGCGAAAGCTGGTGAAGCTCATGCTCGCCGACAGGTCGAGCGCCTCGACCTGGTGCCACCAGCCGACGGGCAGGAAGACGCCCTCGCCGGGGCCGATGACTGTTTCCAGCACCGGTGGCATTTGTGCATCACCCTCGCCCGCGGGCAAAGCTTCATTGCCCCAGTCGGAGAAGCAGTGGCGGCTGTTCTTCATCCGCGCGAGGGCCCAGGGCGGCGCCAAACGCACGCGCTTGCGGCCCATCACCTGCACCAGCAGATTGTTGGTGAGGTCGTGGTGCCAGGGAGTCAGCGTGCCCTTGGGCCCGAGCCAGAAAAAGCCGTCGCGCGGGCGCTGGTCGAGCAAAGTGATCGGCGCCATATCGTCCCACAGGGGCGCCAGCGCCGTAGCGTTTGTGCCGCTGTTGTAAGCCGTGAGATAGATGTCGTTGCTCGCCTCGTCCTTGCGGAGCCAGTCAACCAGCTCGCCGAACCGAACGAGCCGGCGATGGTCGTCCTTGGCGATTTCGTAATCGGCGCTGCGCTCGCGCTCGACCTGCGCCTCGACGACGGCATCGCCCGCGACGCTCGCGAAATGGTCGAGCGACCAGTTGGCGAGCGCGGGCCAATGATCGATCAACCCGGTCAGCTTCGCGGGACGCCCCGCCTCATAATGGTGCCGATAGAAGAAATCGGGGTCGGGCCTGTCCAGCGTATCGAGCGCGAAGCCGCCGTCGGCCTCGAAGGCGAGCCGCCGCTGGTTGGCGAACAGCCAGTTCTGCTTGGCCATAAGCGCCGCCTGCCGCCGCAGCATCGCCGCCATCGGGTCCTTGCCCAAGCGATCGATCTCATATTTCGCCGATGCCGCCGATACGCCTGCGCCGACGAGCCGCTCAAGCAGCGCGGCGGCGTCGTCGCCGGCGGCCAGCCCTTCGGCCAGCAGCGCGCGTTTGTCGGTTTGGGGCATGGCCGAATCTCCTCGTCGCCATCGATGATTAACCGAGGCGTGATGAGCCGCTCAAGCCCAAGTCGATGACAGAAAAATGACGCCGCCCAGATCCTCCCCATCGCGAAGCGTTGGGGAGGGGGACCGCTCGCGAAGCGAGTGGTGGAGGGGTCAGCAACGTTTGCGCCATTACCCCTCCGGCAGCGCTTCGCGCTGCCACCTCCCCATCGCTTCGCGTGGGGAGGAGCCTTATCAGTCGCCCGGCGGCCCCTTATAGCCCGGCCCATATACCGCCGCGCGGAAGTCGCGGTGGAGCGTGCCGTCGTAGGGCAGCGTCTGGACGAAGAGGACCGCGGTCAGCTCGTTCGCGGGATCGACCCAGAACAAGGTCGAGGCCATGCCGTCCCAGAAAAATTCGCCCGTCGCGCCGCGGCTTTCCTCGGCGGTCAGCGGTTGCCCCTTGCGCACTGCAAAGTCGAAACCGAAACCGACATGACCTTTGCTGGGGAGCCACGAACGCTCCTTGACGGCGGGATCGAGCTGGTCGCTCGCCATCAGCTTCACCGTCGAGGATTTGAGGATGCGCGCGCCCTCCAGTTCGCCGCCGTTCAGCAGCATGCGCGCGAAGCGCTGATAATCGTCGAGCGTCGAGGCGAGGCCGAAGCCGCCCGGCGTGAGTTTGTGATCCTGAAAGTTCAGGACGCGCGAGGCGACGGCATCCTGCTGGACCATCCTGCCCTCGCGCTTCTCATACATGGCGGCAAAACGCGGCAGCCGCGTATCGGGCTGGCGCCAAGCGGTTTCGCGCATCTTCAGCGGTTCGAAGATGTGCGCGCGAACATAGTCGGCGAAGGGCTGACCCGAGAGTTTCTCGACCAGCGCCGCCTGAACATCGACCGCGATGCTATATTCCCATTGCTTCCCCGGCTGGTAGAGCAAGGGCACGGTCGCAAGTCGGCGGCTCGCTTCGGCGAGGTCGATGTCGAGCGCGAGCGGCGCCGCGGCGACATAGGCATCGTGCGCCGGGGTCGGCCCGGCGCCATAAGCGAAGCCCGCGGTGTGACGCATGATGTCGCGCACCGTGATCGGGCGTTCGGCGGCGACATAGCGCGGCTGCCCCGCCGCATCCTTGCCCGCATAGACGCGCATGCTCGCATATTCGGGCAGATAGTTCGCCAGCGGATCGTCGAGGCGGACCTTGCCCGCTTCCCACAATTGCATCAGCGCGACCCCGGTCACCGGCTTGGTCATCGAATAGATTTGCGCGATCGTATCGCGCGCCATCGGGCGGTTGGCGGCGCGGTCGGCGAAACCGGCGCTGCCGAAATAGACCTCGCGCCCGTCCTTCCACACCAAGGCCGACACGCCTGCCGCCCGGTCGCTGGCGATCATCTGCTGGAGCGCGGCGTCGATGCGTGCGTTGTCGATGGTGACGGCTTCGGTCTGCGCCGTCTGCGCGGAGACGGGCGCGGCGAAAGCGGCGGGCGTAGCCGCCAGCAGGCAAAGGGCGATCAGCGAAGCGCGCATGGTCAGTCTCCCGTTGGCCGCGTGCCGCGGCTCTTTCGCGAAGAGAGCGCAGCGCAGCGCGCGCGTCAATGCAGGCCGCGGCTGAATAGCTTTGCGAAGCCTAGGGCGCCGCCGTGTCCTCGGCCGCCGCATCGCTCAACGCGCCGTTCTGGATAAGCCACTGCGGATGCGCGGCCTGCGCACTCGCCATCACCCGGTCGACCGCCGCAGCGACCTGTTCGCCCTCGGCCTCGCGGTCGCGCTGGACGACGACGCGACGCGCCTGCGCGTCGATGAGCACCCGGTCGCGCGGCACCAGTCCGCCGACGGTCAGCGCGGTCAGGATCGACGCACTGTCGGCATCGCGCGTCTCGAGCGTCGCGATGCGGCTGCTCAATTGCTCCTCGACCTGCGCGGCGGCGTTGCTCTGCTTGCGCAGTTGCGCCAGGTTGATGCTGACCTCGCGGTCGAGCCGCGCACGCATCCGTGCCGCGAGCGTGTCGTTGAGCCCCGAGGCGAAGCGGTCGACGAGCACGACGCCGTCGACCGTGATCGCGTCGCCCTCCATGCGGACGGTCAGGCTGTCGACGCGGTCGCCGCGCGCGAGCAGCCGGTCGAGTTCGGACTGCACCGCCGTGCGGGCGCGGATTTCGCGGACGATATTGTTGAAGGAGAGAGCGAGCGGGATCGACAATATGCCCAGCGTCGCGACGATCCCGACGACCTGCATCACGGTGTGCTGCGGGGTGAGCGACGGCCCGAATTTGTTGAGCCGCGCGACGATCGTCACCGAAAAGGCGATCGCGAGCGTGTTGGTCAGGAAGAGCAGCCCGCCGCCCATCGCGAAATCGGGGCGCCCGGTGACGATGCCGAAAGCGACGGTCGACAGCGGCGGCAGCAGCGCGGTGGCGATCGCCACGCCGACCATCACGCCCGACAATTTGCGCATGATCGCATAGACGCCCGCGATGCCGCCGACGACCGCGACACCGAGGTCGATGAGCGTCGGCTGGGTCCGCGCGCGGATTTCGGGCGTGACGTCCTGGATCGGCGACAGCCAGATGATCAGCGCCGCAACGACGATAGCGACGAGCGTTCCCGCCGCCAGCGTGACGAGCGAACGCTTGATCAGATTGCTCTCGATCGTCGCGAGGCCGAAGCCGATCCCCATGATCGGCCCGAGCAGCGGCGACACGAGCATCGCGCCGATCACCACCGGTGCCGAACTTTGCAGCAGGCCCAATGTGGCGATCGCCGTGGCCAGGACCACGAGCAGCAGGAATTTGGTGTCGAGCCGCGCGTCGCGCGCGACGCTCGCCAGAATCAACGAGCGGCCGTGGGCGTCGCCCCCGGCCGCTGCGTTATTATCTTCGGGCTCGCCGCGCGTCGCGCGGCGCCCCCCGGCACTGAAGGAGCTACCCTCGATACCGGGCACGCCGGGATGATCGCCGGTCACGATCAGATCTTGCCGGTCAGCTCCGGAACGGCGCTGAACAGATCGGCAACGAGGCCGAAGTCGGCAACCTGGAAGATCGGCGCGTCTTCGTCCTTGTTGATCGCGACGATGGTCTTCGAATCCTTCATGCCGGCGAGATGCTGGATCGCGCCCGAGATGCCGATTGCGAAATAGACCTGCGGCGCGACGATCTTGCCGGTCTGGCCGACCTGATAGTCGTTGGGGACATAGCCCGCATCGACCGCGGCGCGGCTGGCACCGAGCGCGGCGCCGAGCTTGTCGGCGAGCGGGACGATGACTTCTTCGTACTTCTCGCTCGAACCCAGCGCACGGCCGCCCGACACGATGATCTTGGCCGAGGTGAGTTCGGGGCGATCCTGCTTGGCGATTTCGGCGCCGACGAAGCTCGACGTGCCGGCATCGCCGCCCGCTGTGACCGCTTCGATCGTGCCCGAGCCGCCCGAGGTCGCGGCCTTGTCGAACGCGGTGCCGCGCACGGTGAGGACCAGCTTGGCATCGCTCGACTCGACGGTCGCGATCGCGTTGCCGGCATAGATCGGGCGCGTGAAGCTCTTCTCGCCCTCGACCGACAGGATTTCCGAAATCTGCATGACGTCGAGCAGCGCGGCGACGCGCGGCGCGATATTCTTGCCGGTGGTCGTCGCGGGCGCGAGGAACGCGTCGTGGCTGCCCATCAGGTCGGCGATCAGCGGCGCGACATTCTCGGGCAAATTGTGACCGAAAGCGGCGTTGTCCGCGACATGGACCTTGCCGACGCCCGCGATCTGCGCGGCTTCCTTGGCAACCGCATCGACGCCTTCGCCGGCGACGAGCAGATGGACTTCGCCAAGCTTCGACGCGGCGGTGACCACCGCGAGCGTGGCGTCCTTGACGGCGCTGCCGTCATGTTCGACCCAAACCAGAGTTTTCATGAGTGCACTCCCAGCGCTTTCAGCTTGGCAACCAGTTCATCGACATCGGCGACCTTGACGCCGGCCGAGCGGACCGGCGGTTCCGACACCTTGACGACCTTGACGCGCGGCGCGGTGTCGACGCCGTAATCGGCGGGGGTCTTGGTATCGAGCGGCTTCGACTTCGCCTTCATGATGTTCGGCAGCGAGGCATAGCGCGGCTCGTTCAGGCGAAGGTCGGTGGTGACGATCGCGGGAAGCTTGAGCTTCACGGTCTCGAGGCCGCCGTCGACTTCGCGGGTGACGTTGACGCTGTCGCCGTCGACAGCGACCGCGCTGGCGAAGGTGCCCTGCGCCCATCCGGTGAGCGCAGCGAGCATCTGGCCGGTCTGGTTGTTGTCGTCGTCGATCGCCTGCTTGCCGAGGATGACCAGGCCGGGCTGCTCGGCGTCGGCAATCGCTTTCAGGATCTTGGCGATCGCGAGCGGCTCGACCGCATCGTCGGTCTGCACCAGGATCGCACGGTCGGCGCCCATCGCGAGCGCGGTGCGCAGCGTTTCCTGCGCCTTGGCCGGACCGACGCTGACGGCAACGATCTCGGTCGCGACGCCCTTTTCCTTGAGGCGGATCGCTTCTTCGACCCCGATCTCGTCGAACGGGTTCATCGACATCTTCACATTGGCGAGATCGACGCCCGTACCGTCGGACTTGACCCGCGGCTTGACGTTGTAATCGAGCACCCGCTTCACGGGGACGAGGATTTTCATGGCTCTTTCAGCTCCTCTCGAAAAATTGTGCACTGCGCCATAATTGGCGTTTACGTAAACGTCAACCAGCAGTCCCCAAACCCCTTCTCCCTCGAGGGGAGAAGGATAGGGAGCCTTATCGCCGCAGGCGATTAGGCGGACTTGGATGAGGGTGAGCGGAGCTTTGGCTCCGCGCGAGCCTTTGGCTCGCAACCCCTCACCGAGCTTCGACTAAGCGGCAAGCCGCCAAGTCTTCGCAACCCTCTCCCACAAGGGGAGAGGGGTAAACCTATCACGCGACCTTGCGAACCTCGGCGACGATCTTCTGTGCCGCGTCGCCCAGATCGTTGGCCGCGACGATCGGAAGGCCGCTGTTGGCCAGGATATCCTTGCCCTGCTGGACGTTGGTGCCCTCGAGGCGGACGACCAAAGGCACGCCCAGATTCACTTCCTTCGCCGCCGCGACGATGCCCTCGGCGATGATGTCGCACTTCATGATGCCGCCGAAGATGTTGACGAGGATGCCCTTCACCGCGGGGTCCTTCAGGATGATCTTGAACGCCGCGGTGACCTTTTCCTTGCTGGCGCCACCGCCGACGTCGAGGAAGTTGGCCGGGAATTCGCCGTTGAGCTTGATGATGTCCATCGTCGACATCGCAAGCCCGGCACCATTGACCATGCAGCCGATGTTACCGTCGAGCTTGATATAGGCGAGGTCATATTCCGACGCCTCGACCTCGGCCGGGTCTTCCTCGGTCAGGTCGCGCAGGTCGGCGAGGTCCTTGTGGCGGAACATCGCATTGCCGTCGAACGCCACCTTGGCGTCGAGCACCAACAGTTCGTCGCCGTTGGCGCCTTCGCACACCGCGAGCGGGTTGATCTCGATCTGCTCGGCATCGGTCGCGAGGAACGCGTCATAGAGGCCGCCGAGGACCCTGGCCGCCTGCTTGGCGAGATCGCCCGACAGGCCCAGCGCCGCGGCGACGCTGCGGCCATGGTGCGGCTGGATGCCGGTCGCGGGGTCGATGGTGATCGTGTGGATCTTTTCCGGCGTGTCGTGCGCGACGGTTTCGATGTCCATGCCGCCCTCGGTCGATGCGACCACTGCGATGCGGCTGGTGGCGCGGTCGACGAGCAGGGCGAGGTAGAATTCCTGCTTAATGTCGGCGCCGTCGGTGATGTACAGGCGATTGACCTGCTTGCCGGCTTCGCCGGTCTGGATCGTCACCAGCGTGTTGCCCAGCATGTCCTTGGCGTGCGCTTCGACCTCTTCGATCGTCTTGGCGAGGCGGACGCCGCCCTTGGCATCGGGGCCGAGTTCCTTGAACTTGCCCTTGCCGCGGCCACCCGCGTGGATCTGCGACTTCACGACATAGAGCGGCCCGGGGAGCTGCTTCGCGGCGGCGACGGCTTCCTCGACGCTCATCGCAGCGATGCCCTTGGGGATCGCAACGCCAAATTTCGCGAGCAGTTCTTTCGCCTGATATTCGTGGATGTTCATGGGGTCTGCCGGGCCTTTCGACTCTGGAAGGGGAGATGATCGGCGCCGCCTAAGCACAAGTCAGGCGGCGTGGCTACCCCTAGGCGCCCCGAGCGCAGCGACAGATTTTCTACCCTAGCGAAAAGCGCAGACCGCCGCCGAGCTGGTCGTCACCGCCAATATCTCGGCATCTTTCAGCGCGCGGACCTTGTGGAGGAACTGGTCGAGCGACAGGTCGGCGAGGCGCCGTTCCTTGAGGCTGCCGAGCGCCGACAGGCGGCGCAGCTGGAGCAGCGACAGCCGGTCGACCATGCGTTCGGCCATGCACGCCGACATCGGCGCCGACAGGCCGGCGTCGTTGAGGCCGTTGCGCAGCCGCGTCTCGGGCGTCGCGCAGCCCGCGAGCGTCAGCGCGGCAAGCATCGGCATCAGCGCCAGTTTTTTCATCGCATTATCTTCCATGAAATTCGGCGACCGCGCGCGACACCGACTGCATCGTCGCCATGCGCGCGGGCACCGGCGAACTCGCCTCGCCCATCAGCACGACGATCGCATAGCGCGTGCCGTCGGGCGCGGTGGCGATGCCGATGTCGTTGTACCCGACGGTCATGCCCCGATAATCCTGCCCCGTACCCGTCTTGTGCAGGAAGGTCCAGCCGGCGGGCAGCCCGGCCTTCAGCCGCTGCGGCCCGCTCTTGGTGCGCGTCATCACGCCGAGCAGATATTGGGTCGATTCGGGCGACAACAAGTTGCCGCGCGCCAGCTTGGTCAGCGCATTGGCGATCGCCGCGGGGCTCGCGCCGTCGGGCGGGTCGGCGCGATAGGCGTCCATCGCCGCCTTACGCGTCGCCTCGGGCAGCGCGGCGCGCGCCGCCTGGAAACTGCGGCCGACCGAATAGCTCTGCTGCCATTTGAGCCCCGCCGCGCCCGCCTGGAGCAACCGCTCGCCGGGGCCGAAGCGAATGGCGCCCAGATCCTTCTTGTCGATGAAGCGCCGCACCGCGTCGGGGCCGCCGACGGTGCGCAGCAGGCTGTCGTTCGCGGTATTGTCGCTCTGGGTGATCGCGGTCTCGATCAGCTCGCGCACCGTCATCGTCACCGACCCCTGTGACTGAACGCGCGCGGCGATCGGCTGGTGGAACAGGGTCAGATCCTCGGGCCCGATGCGCACATTCTGGTCGAGCCGCAGCCGGCCGTTGTCGACCGCGTCGAGCACCGCGAGCGTGACCCACAGCTTCGACACGCTCTGCTGCGGGAAGAGTTCGTTCCCGCGCTGGGTCAGCGTCCATTCGCCGTCGATGCGCTGCACCGCGATGCCGGTCTTTCCGGGAAAAGCCTTCCATATCTCGAACAGCCGATCGTCGAGCCCGGCGGGAGCACGGCGGAAACCGGGGTCGGCGGGCAGCTGCGGCGCGGGGGTCGAACTGCGCACCGGCGGGCCGATCGGCACGGTGACCGCGCCCGAACCGGTGCGAACCGGCTGTGCCTGCTGCTCGCGCGACGCGGGCACGATCGCCGCGCTGCTGACGCATCCGGCGAGCACGATGGCGCTCGCTCCAATGGCGAGCAGGTGCCTGCCCGAAACCTTCACTCTCATTCCAACCCCGCGACTGCGACTTTCCATTCGTCCCCCGGCCCTTTTGGCCGATGGAGAACGTCCCGCACGCGGGATGCGGCGACCAGTGCTTTGCGACGAACGATTCCATGCGCGCGATGAGCGGCGGAACCGTTGGGGGGATCAGGGCGCCGGCTTGGCCCGGACGAGTTGGGGGAAGAGCCGCTTGAGCGCTGCGAGCTTCGGCGCGTCCCAGGTCAGGATGTAGCCGTTTTTGGGATTCTTGCGCATGAAGTCCTGGTGCAACGGCTCGGCGCGGTAAAAGGCCTTATAGCTTTCGATCGGTACGACGATCGGCTTGGCGAAATATTTGCCCTTGCCGATCTGCGCCAGATAGGCGGTCGCGACCTTGCGCTGCGTGGCGTCGAGCGGGACGATCGCGGCGCGATATTGCGGGCCGCGGTCGGGGCCCTGGCGTTCCTTGAGCGTCGGGTCGGCGACCACCGAGAACAGCACGCGGAGCAAGGTGCCGTAACTGACCTGGCTGGGGTCGTAGACGATGCGCACCGCCTCGGCATGTCCCGACGTGCCGTCGTGGGTGAGCTCATATTTTGCGGTCGCTTTGCTGCCGCCATGATAACCCGATTCGACCGAGATCACGCCCTTCACATTCGCGAAGACGCCCTCGACGCCCCAGAAACAGCCGCCTGCGAGGACGGCGGTCGCCTTCTTGCCGGGGACCGCGGGGTCGACCGCGGCGGCGGGCAGCTTGACGACGCTTTCGGCGCTCGCGGCGGGCGGCGCGCATTGCGCGACCAGTATCGCGGCGAGCGCCGCGCCCAGCGACCGCCGCGCCGGGGTCACAGCGCCATCGCGAGCGCGGGTTGCTGCGTCATGACAAAGACGGCGCCGATCGCGAAGCCGGCGAGCATGGTCGGAAACCAGTCGGAGCGAAGCATGGAGAGCATGGGTTGTTCCTGTCATCTCTAGTCGTTTCGCGGCCAAGGCCGCTTTGGTTACCCCGACTCTATGGCGCGCCCCGAACCATGCGTCAGTGATGGCGATCACTTTTAGGCAGCAGGCCTTACTTTACGGTGAACCGGCCTGTTGTGCGGCGTTCAGCTTTTAAACCCCTCCCGCAAGCGGGAGGGGCAGCGAGACTTACGAGCTTGCTCGTTAGTCGCAGCGGGGTGGGCAGGCCGCAACGTTGCTGGCCCACCCAGCATCAGGTCGGATGTGCCCCCGGCACATCCTTGATCAGTCCGGGGACTGATCAACCTGATACTCCCCTCCCGCCTGCGGGAGGGGAGATGCTTACGTCAGCGCCGCGCAGGCCTGCTGAATCCGCACACACGCTTCCTTGAGCACCGCCTCCGACGTCGCATAGGAGACGCGGAACGCCGGCGACAGGCCGAACGCCCCGCCGTGCACCGCGGCGACGCGCGCCGAGTCGAGGAAATAGTCGATCAGCGCCTCGTCGCTGTCGATCAACTTGCCGTCGGGGGTCGTCTTGCCCATGCAGCCGCTGGCGTCGGGATAGACGTAGAAGGCGCCGTCGGGGACTGGGCAGCTGAGGCCCGGCGCGTCGTTGAGCATCGCGACGACCATGTCGCGGCGCTTCTTGAACGCGGCGTTGCGGTCGTCGAGGAACTGCTGCGGCCCACCGAGCGCCGCCGCGGCGGCCGCCTGCGCGATCGAACAGGGGTTCGAGGTCGACTGCGACTGCAATTTGCCCATCGCCTTGATCAGCCACGCCGGGCCGCCGGCGTAACCGATACGCCAGCCAGTCATCGCATAGGCCTTCGAACAGCCGTTCACCGTCAGGATGCGGTCGATCAGATCGGGGCAGCGCTGCGCAAAGGTCGTGAAGGCGAAATCGGCGTACCAGACATGCTCGTACATATCGTCGGTCATCACCATGACGTGCGGATGGCGCCGGATCACTTCGCCGAGCGCGTCGAGTTCCTCGCCCGAATAGGCGGCGCCCGACGGGTTCGACGGCGAGTTGAACATCACCCAGCGCGTCTTTTTGGTGATCGCCTTGTCGAGCTGTCCGGGAGTGATCTTGTAATTCTGCGCGGCGGTGCCCTCGACGATTACCGGGGTGCCGCCGCAGAAGGCGACGATGTCGGGATAGCTCACCCAATAGGGCGCAGGGATGATCACCTCGTCGCCCGGGTCGACGCTGGCGACCAGGGCGTTGAACAGGGTGTGCTTGCCGCCGACGTTGACCGAAATCTGGTCGAGCCCGAAGTCGAGCCCGTTGTCGCGGCGAAACTTGCCGCGGATCGCTTCCTTCAGCGCGACGGTGCCGTCGACGAGCGTATATTTGGTCTGGCCGTTCCGGATCGCCTCGATCGCGGCTTCCTTGACGAAATCGGGGGTGTCGAAATCGGGCTCGCCCGCCGACAGGCCGATGACGTCGATTCCGTCCGCTTTCAGCTTGGTCACGCGCGCGGTCATCGCGAGCGTCGCCGAGGGCTGGATGCGGCCGAGCGCGGCCGAGACATGGGGCGGGAAGGTCGACATGGCGGAAGTCCCCCTGGACTGTGCAAAGCGGCAGAAAATTGCGCGGGGCCGCGCCTAGAGCCTCTGTCCGCAATGCGCAAGGCGACGTAGGGATAATTTACCTATGCAGGCTGAAACGCGTCCGCCAGTCGCGCCGGCACCAGCCCGCGCAGCGAATTGCCGATGAAGAAACCGCCCGCCAGGTCGGCGAGGCGGAGGTGCGATTCGACCGCGCGGCCCTTTTCGATCAGCTCGGCGCGCAGCACCCCGGGCAGCAGGCCGAGCGACAGCGGCGGGGTGAGCAACACGCCCTCGCGCTCGACGAAGATATTGCTCCAGCTCCCCTCGGTGACGAAGCCCGGTTCGTCGACGAAGACGACCTCGGCGGTGCCGGCCTCGGAGCGCGCCTCGTCATAGAGCGCGCGCAGGCTGGTCTTGTGCGTCAGGCGAAAGTCGTCGGCGCCCATCGGCGCGGGGCGCACCGCGACGGGCACGGGCAGTTCGGCGAGGCGCGGCAGCGGCGACACCTCGACCGCGAGCGCGCCCGAGGGTGCGAGCCGCATCCGCACCCGCGCCGCGCTGCGCAGACGAAAGGTCGCCGACTGCAGGCTGTTGCGCGCGCCGTGCCGGTCGAAGGCGAAGCCCAGCGCCGCCGCGCTCGCCTTCATCCGCGCGAGGTGCCCCTCGAGCCGCTGGACCCCGTCGATGGGGTCGAAATGCATCGTCTCGATCAGATCGAAACTCTCGCGCGCTGCCCCCACAAATTCCCCCTTGGCCAGACATTCCTGCCATTCCTCCGATGGCAGACTGTCGGCGACGATTCCCGATCCCAATCCCAGCCTGGCGCGAATCGGCTTTTCCTGCAAGCCGGTTAGCGGCGGAAAGAGGAGCGTGCGGATCGCGACATTGAACGCCGCGTCGCCATCCGGCTCGATGAAGCCGATCGACCCGGTGTAGAGCCCGCGCGGGCCGACCTCGAGCTCGTCGATGATCTCCATCGCGCGCACCTTGGGCGCCCCGGTGATCGACCCGCAGGGAAAGGCCGCGCGCAGCACGTCGACCGCGCCCCTGTCCGCGGGCAGGGTCGCGGTCACGTCGGACACCAGTTGATGGATCGTCGGAAAGCTCTCCACGCGAAACAGGTCGGGCACCGCCACCGACCCCGGTTCGGCGACGCGCGACAGGTCGTTGCGGATCAGGTCGACGATCATCAGATTTTCGGCGCGCTGCTTGGGATCGGTCGCCAGTTGCCGCGCCGCCGCAACATCGGCTTCGGCATCGGCCAGCCGGGCGGCGGTCCCCTTCATCGGCCGCGCGATCGCCTCTCGCCCGCGCAGCGCGAAGAAGAGCTCGGGCGACAGCGATGCGATCGCTTGGCACCCCGTCCAGATAAAGCCGCCATAACCCGCCCGCGCCGTCCGCCGCAGCCGGGCGTAGACCGCGAGCGGATTGCCGAGCACGGGCACCGCCGCACGAAAGGTCAGGTTCGCCTGATAGATGTCGCCGTCGCGGATATAGCCGAGCACCGCTTCGACCGCGGCCTCGTAATCGCCGCGCGCGATCCCCGGCTCGACCGCGCCGATCCAGGAGCTCGCGGGATCGGGGAGCAGGTCCGGCACCGCATCGGCATCGATCCGCTCGACATCCGCGAACAATCCGAACCAGCCGAGCGGCGCCTCGCCCTCGCCCGCCGGCGACGCCCCGCGCCACGCCGGGGCCAGCCCCTTGCCGCCCTCATAAGCAAGATAGCCCGCCGCATGCAGCCCGCGCCGCCCCGCCGCCTCGAGCGCGTCGAGCAGCGCCGGCACCTCGGCGGCGCTGTCGGCGCGCAGAATCTCGACCGGATCGCGCAGCAGCCGCGCCGGCACCGCGCCCGCGGCACGCGCGTCGTCGAGCAGCACGAAGGGCGGGGCCCCGCTACCCGGCAGGCTGATCCGATGCTCTGTCATCGTCGATTGCTGCGTTCCGCGACCCGGCGGCGGCGTCAGCGCTCGCGGCGGACGCGGATGCGCTTCAGGCTGCCGATCTCGGCGAAATAGCTGCCGACCGCGCCCGGATAGATCACCACCTTCTCGCCCGGCTTGGGGTCGCGCGGCAGGTCGGTCTGGTCGGTCTGAATCCACACGGCGCCATCCTCGATCTCGAAGCGCATCTTGTTATAGCCTTCGCGGCGCGCCCATTTGATCGTCGTTTCGAAGCGGGTGATCTTTTCCTCGTCATCGTCGCCGCCGCCGAAAAAGGGCAGGTCGCGCAGCGTGAAGCCGAACAGTCCGCGCCGCGCCTTTTGCGCCGACGCGCGGTCGAAGATGGTGACGTCGTTCGCCGCCTGCGCCTGCGCGAGCGCCGCGACCTCAGCATCGAAGCAGGCGAGCCGCGCCGCCGCATCGGCGATCGCGCGGCAGTCGTAAACCTTCTGGACCTGCGCCGGGGTTGCGGGCGGTTCCTTGTCCTTCGCCAGCGCCGCCGGGGCCCATGCCGCCGTCACGGCCACCCCCGCTGCCGCGGCCCAAAGTCTCCGCCGTATCGCACCCATGGCCGTTCCTCCCTGCATTCGCCCCTGCCTAGCCGCGACGCCGCATCGCTGCAAGCGCGGCACCCCCCGATTGCGATGCGCGCGCGTCGTGCCTAGGTATGACCGACACCCCCACCCGCTCCTCTCGCAGAAGGATGACGCGCCGCGATGACAAGCCCCTATGACTGGTCGACGAATTACAACCATCCGACCGCTTGGGATCAGGATTTCGCGCCGCTGTCGCTTCCCGCCATGCTCGCCGCCAGCGTCGCGCGAAAAGGCGACGCGCCGATGCTCGACTTCATGGGTCGCCATTTCGGGTACAACGAGGTCGCGCGCGGCGTCGCTCGCGTCGCGAAGGGCCTGCAGCAACGCGGCATCGGCAAGGGCACGCGCGTCGGGCTGTTCCTGCCCAACGTCCCGCATTATGTCGCGGCCTATTATGGCGCGCTCGCCGCGGGGGCGACGGTGGTCAATTTCTCGCCGCTCTATACCGCGGCCGAGCTCGAGGCGCAGGTCGAGGATTCGGGCACCGACATCCTGTTCACGATGAGCGCCACCGCGTTGCTGCCGACCGCGCTCGAGGTCCTCGACGGGTCGAGCCTCAAGCAGCTCGTCGTCGGCTCGGTCGCGGGCGGCCTCCCCGGCGCCAAGTCCCTCCTCTACCGCATGCTCCGCCGCAAGGAGGTGTCGGCGCTGCCCGACGACAGCCGCGTCACGCGCTTCTCTGCGCTCGTCGACAACGACGGCAAATATGAACCCGCCGCCATCGATCCCGAAACCGATATCGCGCTGATCCAGTATACCGGCGGCACCACCGGCACACCCAAGGGCGCGATGCTGACGCACCAGAATCTCACCGCCAACGCGCGGCAGGTCAACAGCATCGACCCCGACCATGACGCCGAGGACCGTATCCTCGGCGTGCTTCCCTTCTTTCACGTCTTCGCCAACACCTGCGTGCTCAACCGCACCGTGCTCAACGGCGGCATGATCGCGATGCTGCCGCGCTTCGACGCCAAGCAGGCGCTGGAGGCGATCTCGCGAACGAAAGCCACCGCGCTCCCCGGCGTGCCCACGATGTATCAGGCGCTGCTCGACCACCCGGAGCTCGGCAAGACCGATTTCTCTTCGCTGCGCGTCTGCATCTCGGGCGGTGCGCCGATGCCCGCCGAGCTGCGCGAGAAATTCACCGCCGCAACCGGCGCCGCGCTGGTCGAGGGCTATGGCCTTACCGAAAGCGCGGGCGTGGTCTCGACCAATCCTTATGACGGCCCCGTCAAGGCGGGCACGATCGGCCAGCCGCTGCCCGCGACGCACATCCGCCTCGTCGATAAGGAAGACCCGATGCGCGACGCCCCCGCGGGCGAACCAGGCGAGCTGGTCGTAAAAGGACCGCAGATCATGCGCGGCTACTGGAACCGGGCGGATGCGGACAAGGACAGCTTTACCGACGACGGCTGGCTGCGCACCGGCGACGTCGCGGTCATCGACGCGGACGGCTACGTCCGCATCGTCGATCGCCTCAAGGACATGATCGCGGTCGGCGGCTTCAAGGTCTATCCGAGCGTGATCGAGGCGCATCTCTACGAACATCCCGCGGTCAAGGAAGCAATCGTCCTCGGCGTCCCCGACGCCTATCGCGGCGAGGTGCCGAAGGCGTTCGCGACGCTGGAGGAGGGGTTCACCATCTCGGGCGAAGCGCTCGCCGCCTGGCTCAACCCCCAGCTCGGCAAGCACGAACGGGTGAGCGCAGTTGAGGTAAGACTGAACCTCCCGAAGACGATGATCGGCAAGCTCGACCGCAAGGCGCTGCGGGCCGAGGAGGGGGCGTAGGCCTGGACGACGCGGTTTTGGGGTGGAAAGCTGCCGTTAGCCCTCTCCCCTTGAGGGGAGAGGATAGCGCAGCTTGCTCCGTCAGGAGCTAGCGAAGCTTGGAGAGGGGTGCTTGGACGCCTCTGGCGGTCGGAAACCCCTCTCAACTCCGGCTAGGCAGCAGGCTGCCAAGCCTGCGTATCTCTCCCCTCAAGGGGAGAGAGCATAACCCTGCGAACGGCAACTAACGCCCGAAACCGGACAGCCCACCCCGAAAGAATCTGCCAATGAGACATTGTAACCTTTGTCATGTTATGCCATATCCGGGATCGCAATTGCACCAACGGAGAATCGGGTGACCCAAGTCGCCAGCCCTGCCCCTGCCCTGACGCGCCTCGGCGCGCTGGTTCGGGCTGCGCGCGATTCGCGGCCGCTGACCTCGCTGTCGGGCGACCAGCTGGCGATGGGGCTGTCGGGGCTGTGCCTCGTCCATTGTCTCGCGACGACGGTGTTCTTCGCTTCGCTCGCCTCGGTAGGCGGGGTGTTCCTCGACAATCACCTGTTCCACGAGATCGGGCTGGTCATCGCAATCGGCTTCGCGCTGGTGACGCTCGTCTCGGGCGTGCTCAGCCACGGCTATATCATGCCTTTCGCGGTCGGCAGCTTCGGGCTGGGCATGATGGCGGGCGCGCTGTCGCGGCCGCACGACGGCAGCGAAGTGCTCGCGACGATGATCGGCGTCGCAGTCGTCGCGCTGGGCCACGACCTCAACCGCCGCGCGCGGAACTGACGGCATCATAGGCGCGGGGCCGGAACGGACCCGCCCGCGGCTTGCGGGCGCCCCCCAAACATCCTACATTGCGCGTTAGTTAGCGCCGGATTATCCGCGCAGAGGAAACGCCAATGGGCAAGCATGATCATCCGCACGTCGAGGCCAGCGGCGCCTCGCTCGCCGACGCGGCGCAGACCGCGCTCGAGAGCGCGGGCGAAGCTTGGACCGACATGCGCGCGCAGATTTTCGACGCGGTCGCCAAGATCGGCAAGCCCGCGAGCGCCTATGAAATCGCCGACATCGTGTCGAAGAACCGCGGCAAGCGCGTCGCGCCGAACAGCGTCTATCGCATCCTCGACTTGTTCGTGGCGAACAACCTCGTCCGCCGCGTCGAAAGCGCCAACGCCTTCGTCGCGAACAGCCACCCGGGCTGCCTGCACGACTGCATCTTCCTGATCTGCGACAATTGCGGCAGCGCCGTGCATATCGACAACGACAAGCTCTCCGACGGCGTGCGCGCCGCCGCCGACGCGACGGGCTTCGCTGCCGAGCGGCCGGTGATCGAAGTGCGCGGCAAATGCGCCGAGTGCCAATAATTTGATCCTTGGCGGGCGCGGCGCATGAGCGGGGGGCTCCAGCGCTGGGTCGAGGCCCAGCGCCTGCGAGCGCCCGCGCCGACCGGCTGGTGGTACGCCACGTTCGCCCTCGGCATCGGCACCCTGCTGTTCAGCCTGTCGCTGGCGCAGGTCTTTCCGCAGGCCGGTTACGCCCACGCCCCGGGCTATGGCGCCCCTGTCATCGCCTTCGAATTCGCGCGGAGCCAGGCCGATCTGCTCGCGGTGTTCGGCCCCGAAAGCGACCCCGGCCAGATCGCGCGGCTCGCGGCGATGCGCGCGGGGAACGAGCAGGATTATCTGTTCATGCTGCTCTATGCGTCCTTCGTGACCAGCGGGCTGATCGCGCTGTGGCGCGAGCTTCGCCTGCGTTGGTTACTCGCGGCGGCGCTGCTGCCGGTCGCGGCGGCGCTGTGCGACGCCTATGAGAATTGGTTGCTCTTCGACATCCAGGCGGCCTACACCGTCGGCGAATATTCGCCGTCGATGGCCAGCTTGCCCTGGCACGTCGCGGCGAAGTTCCTGTTGCTCGCGCTCGCCAATGCCGCGATCGGCGCCGCGCTGACCCAGATGTCGCGGCGCTGGCAGCTCGCGGGCACGCTCGTCCTCGTCCCCCTGCTCACCGTCCCGATGGCGCTCGTCTCGCCGCCCGCTTTCGGCTGGACGCTGACCGCGGCGATCGGCGCGGGATGGATCGGGCTGCTCGGCACCGCGGCGATCGGCAGCGGCTATGCGCTCTTCAAAAAGGCGCCGCTGGTCGATTTCGAACCCGAGGCGCCGCAGCGCCGCGCGACCGATCGCGGCGGACCCGAGGAACCGCCGCCGCCGCCAGGCACCGCGCCGCGCAGCTTCGGGCGTCGCAAGAGCGACCTCTAACCCCTTTCCGTCGGTCGCGTGCGGGTCTAGGGACTCGGGCGAATCCTGAAACAGGGCAAAGGGGGCTGCACCCATGAACACAGTGATCATCCGCGAAGACGACCTGGTCGAAACCATCGCCGACGCACTCCAGTACATCAGCTATTTCCACCCGATGGATTATATCCGCGCGCTCGCCGCGGCCTATGAGCGCGAGGTGTCGCCCGCCGCGAAGGACGCGATGGCGCAGATCCTGTCGAACAGCCGCATGTGCGCCGAGGGGCATCGCCCGATCTGCCAGGACACCGGCATCGTCACCGTGTTCATCAAATGGGGCATGGACTGCCGCCTCGACTCACCCCGCAGCCTGCAGCAGGTCGTCGACGAAGGCGTGCGCCGGGCGTACCTCCACCCCGACAACAAGCTCCGCGCCTCGATCCTCGCCGATCCCGCGTTCAGCCGCGTCAACACCAAGGACAACACGCCCTCGGTGCTCAACGTCGAGATGGTCCCCGGCACCAAGGTCGTGATCGACGTCGCCGCGAAGGGCGGCGGCAGCGAGAACAAGTCGAAGTTCAAGATGATGAACCCGTCGGACTCGATCGTCGACTGGGTGCTCGAAATGGTGCCGCAGATGGGCGCCGGCTGGTGCCCGCCCGGCATGCTCGGGATCGGCATCGGCGGCACCGCGGAGAAGGCGATGCTGCTCGCGAAGCAGTCGCTGATGGACCCGATCGACATGACCGAGCTGCTCGCGCGCGGGCCTTCGTCGCCAACCGAGGAACTGCGCATCGAGCTGTATGAAAAGGTCAATGCGCTCGGCATCGGCGCGCAGGGGCTCGGCGGCCTCGCGACCGTGCTCGACGTCAAGATCGCCGACTGGCCGACCCACGCCGCGTCGAAGCCCGTCGCGATGATCCCGAACTGCGCCGCGACCCGCCACGCCCATGTCACGCTCGACGGCAGCGGCCCCGCCTATCTCGAAAAGCCGGTGCTCGCCGATTATCCGCAGATCGACTGGAAACCCGATCAGGCGGCGATCCGCGTCGATCTCGACAATCTGACCCCCGAAGTCGTCGCGAGCTGGAAACAGGGCGATCGCCTGCTCCTCAACGGCAAGATGCTCACCGGCCGCGACGCCGCGCACAAGCGCATCGCCGACATGCTCGCCAAGGGCGAGAAGCTGCCGGTCGAGTTTAAGGGCCGCGTCATCTATTATGTCGGCCCGGTCGATCCGGTCGGCGAGGAAATCGTCGGCCCCGCGGGCCCCACCACCGCGACGCGCATGGACAAGTTCATGGACATGATGCTCGAGCAGGGCCTGCTCGCCTGTGTCGGCAAGGCCGAACGCGGCCCCGCCGCGACGCAGGCGATCGCGAAACACAAAAGCGCCTACCTCATGGCGGTCGGCGGCGCAGCGTATCTCGTCGCGCGCGCGATCAAGGGCAGCAAGGTCGTCGGCTTCGCCGACCTCGGCATGGAGGCGATCTACGAGTTCGAGGTGCAGGACTTCCCGGTCACCGTCGCGGTCGACAGCGAAGGCCAGAACGTCCACGTCAACGCGCCGATGCTGTGGCAGAAGCGCATCAAGGACGAAGGGTTGCTGGAGAAGGCGTGAGCGCGTCCTTAACCGTCACCCCGGCGAAGGCCGGGGTCTCGCCTCCCGCCCGCAAACACCTCCGATAAGACGAGATCCCGGCCTTCGCCGGGATGACGACATTGGTCGTGTATTGGCTTGCGTTGTAAACCCGCGACTTACAACGCGACCATTTGGAGCAGGAGCCACCTATGTTGCTATTGAGACGATCCCGCAACGAATCAGGGATCGCTCAATGGACACCGATTGGCTGGATTTGGAACCTGCAGAAGGCGACGAGGCCGAATGGCTGAAACGCCGCTCACAACGAAACCGAAAACGACGCTCAAAACAGTCCGTCACCCCGGCGCAGGCCGGGGTCTCACCCTCGCGGCCAATCACATCCGATACGGCGAGATCCCGGCCTTCGCCGGGATGACGATGATGGGAACGATGTGTATCGATCGGCGCATGCGCCAGCCCTGCGTCTACATCCTGACCAACCGCAGTAATCACCTCTTTTACGTCGGCGTCACCAGCGACATTGCGGCGCGTATGATGCAGCATCGCGCGGGCAAGGGCGCCACGCATTGCCGACGCTATAATATCCGCAAGCTCGTTTACGCCGAGTTCCACGCCACGATGCCCGAAGCCATCGCACGCGAAAAGGCGCTGAAGGAATGGCATCGGAACTGGAAGCGGCGACTGATCACCGAAGCCAATCCCGATTGGAACGACCTGTTCGATAGCCTTCTGGCCTAACCCATCCTAAGACTGGAACGGCTAGATCGTGTTCAGAGTCGCGTGCCTCTGGACACTCTTCGCCGGGATAACGGGAGGGGTGCCATGTTGCCGAAACAGCGGATGTTCTTTCTCGCCACCGGCATCGTCACGGCGCTCTGCTTTTTCTTCTTCGTCCCCTTCTCAGCCGACACCGGGACGGGCGCGAAACTCTTCTTCTCGGCGATCATGGGCGCTTTCGCAGCGTATGGGCTGTGGTCGCTGTGGGGCATCCCTGCGCTCGTCGCCGATCTCTGGAACCTCGCACGGCGCCCGAAACGCGGGCCACCCTCAAGCGCCCCCATCCACCATAAAGGCCCGCTCCCCGAACTTTCGCCATCGCGCCAAGCCGATGTGCGCCGCGTCGTCCGCGTCATGGCCGAGCATGGCGTCTTCGCGCCCGAAACCCCCGACCCCGCGCTGCTCTACGCCGGGGTCGCCGACATGGACGAGAGCGTCAAGCCCGACACGATCCTCTCCATCCTCGAAGAGGTTTCCTACTACCACCCCGACGCCGATCCCGCAGCGTGGACGGCCAATCTGGCGATGCACGACAGCAAGGCCGAACAGGATGAGGCGGCGCAGATCGCCGACCTCGTCCGCCTCGCGGGCGGCGGCCTCGCCGTCAGCGACATCCGCATCGAGCATGGCGCCGAGGTCGCGCGCCGGATTCCGGTTACAATCGCGATGACCGTCAACGGCGAGGCGGTGACCCTCGCCTATGCCGGCAACGTCAAATATCTCTCGACGCATATCCACCACGCGCTCGCCACGCGGCTCGACGCCGCGAACTCCGGCCGCCGCTTCGCCTGGCTGTGGACCGATCAGGGCGCATGGATCAGCGCACTACCCGCGGGCTCCGTCGAGGCAATGAACGCGGCGCTCAAGCTCAAACCGCAGAGCCGATGCTGCTGGGAATGGGTGAGCGACGCCGCACCGATGGCGGCGGGCGAGACGATCTGAACCACCGTCATCCCGGCGAAGGCCGGGATCCCAGCCTATGCTGTGGATGCACCGGCGAGATCCCGGCCTTCGCCGGGATGACGGTGGCCTATGCTAATCGCGCCGTTTGATCGCCACCTGCGATTCGATCACCTTCTGCACGTCCCACGCTTCGTCGCCCGGCGTGCGCGGCGCATATTTCGCGTAGGCCGCATAGGCCTCGCCCCAGCGCTCCTCCATGCGCACGACATTATAGGGGTGGCTGACGAGATAGAATTCGCCCGCCTCCATCTGCGGCACGATCCGGTCTGCAAAGGCGTCGGCGTCCATCGCGGGTTCGACGTGGCGCGTCATGTCGGACTTGACCCAGCCGGGGATGATCACGCCGACGTCGATCGCGGGTGCGACCTCGCCCCGCAGCATGTCCATCAGGCCGAGCACCGCATGCTTGCTCGCCACATAGGCGCCGCCATTGACGCGCAGCGCGTTGAAGAAAGCATTCTCCGACGCGGTCGCATAGAGGCCCGCGGGCAAGCCATCGGCCTGGAAGCGGCGGCCGAAGGCGGCGAGCACGGTCCACACACCCCAGAAATTGACCTCGAACAAGGCGCGCGCTTCGGCGGGGTCGCAGTCGATCACCGACGCGCGCGGACCGCCGATGCCGGCATTGGCGATCACCGCGTCGGCGCGGCCGTGCCGCTCCCATGCAAAATCGGCGAGCGCCTCGACCGACGCGGCGTCGGTGACGTCGGCAGCGAAGGCCAGCGCCTCGACGCCGAGTGCCTCCAAAGCCGCCACCGCCTCGGCCAGCTTCTCCGCTCGCGGCTCGCTGAGGATCACCCGCGCGCCCGCGGCACCGAGCCGTTTCGCCAGCGCAAAACCGATCCCCGTCGCGCCGCCGGTGATCGCAACGCTCTTGCCCGTAAAATCCATCGCTCGCCTCCGTCGATGAAGACGTTAGGCGGGGCGCGGCGACGCCGTCAACGCGCGGCTTGCGTTCCGCGCCCGAGGCGCCAAACTGCTTCGCATACGAACAACTCAAGGGGACGCCGAATGGATTTCCGTAACGTCAATGCCTGGAATCGCCGCGACCTGATTCGCGGCGGCGCGATGCTTTCCGCCGGGGCGATGCTGATGCGCCCGCTGCCGGGGCTCGCCGCGAACGGGCCGATGGCGGATATCCGCAAGGCTGCCGAGGCGGGCAAGGACGCCTCGCTCAAACGCATCCGCGACTGGATCGCGCTCCCCTCGATCGCCGCCGAGAACCGCAGCATGGCCGAGGGTGCGGCCTATATGGCCGAGCTCGCGAAGGACGCGGGCTTCACCAATGTCGAGATCGTGCCCACCGACGGTCATCCAGGCGTCTTCGGCACCATCGACGTCGGCGCGCCGCGCACGCTCGGCATCTATTTCATGTACGACGTCAAGCAGTTCGATCCCGCCGAATGGTCGTCGCCGCCGCTCGAGGGCAAGATGGTCGACCGGCCCGGCTTCGGCCTGTCGATCATGGGCCGCGGCGCGGTGAACCAGAAGGGCCCGGAGGCGAGCTTCCTCGCCGCACTCCACGCGATCCGCGCCGCCAAGGCCAAGCTGCCGGTGAACATCGTCCTCGTCTGCGAGGGCGAGGAAGAGATCGGTTCGCCGCATTTCCGCCAGATCGCGACCAAGCCCAATATCCTCGCGGCGCTCAAGAAGTGCGAGGGCATCTTCATCCCCTTCGCCTCGCAGGGCAAGTCGGGCAATGTCACGGTCAACCTGGGATCGAAGGGGATCATCGAACTCGAACTGGTCGCCAGCGGCGAGAAATGGGGCCGCGGCCCCAAGGGTGACGTGCACTCCAGCCTGAAGGCGATGGTCGATTCACCCGCCTGGCGGCTGGTGCAGGCGCTGCAGACGTTGGTCACCGACGGCGGCAACACGCCCGCGATCGAGGGCTGGTTCGACAATGTCCGCCCGCTCACGGCGCGCGAAAAGGAACTCATCCGCGCCGCGGCAAAGGCGGGCGACGAGGAACAGCAAAAGGCGGCGCTCGGCATCACCCACTGGATCGACAACCTCGCCTATGACGACGCGCTGATCCGCCTCGCGCAGCAGCCGACGGTCAATATCGAGGGGCTCGTCGCGGGCTATACCGGGCCCGGCGGCAAGACCGTGCTCCCCGGCCGCGCGGTCGCCAAGCTCGACCTCCGCCTCGTCCCCAACCAGACGCGCGCCGAGGCCGAGAAGAAGCTCCGCGCGCATCTCGACAAGCATGGCTTCACCGACGTCGAGGTCAATGTCTCGGGCGGCTACGACCCGACCGAGGTCGCCGAGGACAGCCGCCTCGTCCGCTCGGAACTCGCGACCTACAAGAAGCTCGGCGTCGCGACGAGCCTCAACCCGCGCATGGCGGGCAGTTGGCCGGGATCGACCTTCACCGCGGCGCCCGTGTCGATCCCCGCGGCGCATTTCGGCATCGGCCACGGCTCGGGCGCGCACGCCCCCGACGAATATTTCCTGATCGATTCGACCAATCCCAAGGTCGCGGGGCTGGTCGACGCGACGATGGGCTTCGCCGAATTCCTCTATGTGCTGGCGGCGATAAAATAGGGGCGGCGGCGGGGCGCTGGACTAGCAGCGCCCGCCGCCCCATATCGCGGATCATGTGGATCGCGATCATCGCCATTTTCGCCGCGGGCATCGGCAATTTCGCGATGCACCGCGCCTTCATGGAAAGCGACGATCCGCTGATCCGGCAGATGGTCAAGCCGCTGGCCGACAAGGTCGGGCCGAATGTCACCTATGTCTTCGAATTTTTGTTGCTGGTCGGCGCGATGGCGATCGCGACGCGCAACTGGTTCACCGGGCTGCTGCTCTACGGGCTCTACACGATCTTTAACGCGATGGCGTTCAGCTGGGTGATGAACCGGCCGAAGTGACTGCTTGGGCAGGAGCCGCGCAAGACAGAGGCGGACCGCCGTGTCGCGGATGTCGGTCCTATTGGTTTCGCGCAAAGACGCAAAGACACGAAGATGTCGCGCCGGCCGCGAAGCAGTTTTTTTCCTCCAATGCTGAGTCATGATGCAACGTTGATGAGGAGGCGACCTAACGGTCGCGCGCCAGCCTCTTCGCGCGTTTGCATTTTTGCGCGAAACAAAAAAGGACGCACCTGTGGGCACTGCTCTGACGGAGAGACAGCAAACGACCGATTGCGGGCATGCAGATTCCGTTACCCTATGCAGATGACCGAATATCCAGATACCGGCGCAATCGCGGAAGCGTGGATAGCCGAGAGACTTGCAAACCTCACTGTCGCCCAAGGAGAGCCCATTGAGGTGGAGTATACGGATTTGCTCGATGGACTAATATTCGCGCAACCCTCTGTGGCATGGGAAGCCCTCAAAAACATCTCACGCGATCAGCGGGTAGACCCGGTCGACGATGTTTTCGGAATGGGGCCGCTCAGCTCGTTCATTTTTCGGTGCGGCGTCGACTTCCGCAAAGAGATTCATGATTTCTGGAAGCTAAATTCCAGATTCCGAGGGCAGTATAAGATGGTGGTGCTTAGGGATATTGCTGAGGCAATCGTTGCGCCCGACAGCATTGTGGATGCTGCCTAAACCGCGCATATATTGACGTCCGCTTCCCACCCCATTTCAGTCGTTCGCCGCCGATGCGGACGCGGTGACCGCTAACGGGCGGTAGCTGCCGTTCGCAGGGTTATGCTCTCTCCCCTTGAGGGGAGAGATACGCAGGCTTGGCAGCCTGCTGCCTAGCCGGAGTTGAGAGGGGTTTCCGACCGCCAGAGGCGTCCAAGCACCCCTCTCCAAGCTTCGCTAGCTCCTGACGGAGCAAGCTGCGCTATCCTCTCCCCTCAAGGGGAGAGGGCTTTACGGCAGCTTCCCACCCCAAAGCGGACAGCGTCTGCAAATAAGGCTTTCCTACATTATTCGGCTGTGCCAGCCTTCATTCGACTCGTTCATTCGGTGGACAAAAGCGGTCGCCCCCGCCGCGCGGATGCGACCCACCGTACCGGGCGCGTCCAGCACGTCGCAAGTGCCGAAAGGGGATGCCCAAAGGGCTGAACTTTACTGAACTTTGAAGACGCCGCGCGGCCGTCACGCGGCCCCGTGGTACCACCACACGCCGTCGCGATCCTCGCGCTTCACCCGCCCCTCGACCTCGAGCCGCCGCAGATGCGCGAGCGCCTCGCCGGTCGCCATGCCAAGCTGCTCGCCGCCGATCGGCCGGTTGAACAGCAAGGGGAAGCTGTCGACCGCACGCATCGGCGCCCTGGCGATCGACTCGGACAGATTATAGAGCCGCATGCGATGCTCGTCGCGGAGCGCCATCAGCCGGACGTGCAGCCCCTTGAACGGCTGGCCGTGCGCGGGGCAGGTGATCACGTCTGCGGGCACCGTCGCGATCAGCTTGTCGATCGACGCCAGCCATTCGCCCAGCGGATCGGCATCGGGCTCGGTGATGTTGACCGACACGTTCGAGCTGATCCGCGGCAGCACCTGGTCGCCCGACACCAGCACGCCCTCGCGCTCGTTCCACAGGCACGCATGTTCGGGGCTGTGTCCCGACCCGACGACGACGCGCCACCGATGCGCGCCCATGTCGAGCACATCGCCGTCCTTGATCCGCGTGTAGCTGCGCGGCAGCGGGTACATCACCATCGCAAAGCGACCCCAGCCGCCATTGCGCTGCGCGTCTATCTGCTCGTCGTCCCAGCCCGCGGCGCGCGATTGCGCCAGCGCCTCTTCGGGCACCGTCTCGCCGGTGTCGCCGACGATCATCCGGGCGGTCAGCATCTCGCCGCGCGTCATCCACAGCTGGACGCCCTTCTTCTTCGCGATCCAGCCCGCGAGCCCGATATGGTCGGGGTGGAGGTGCGTGCCGATGACGCGGGTGACCGGCACATCCTTGAGCGCCCCCGCGTAAAGCGCCTTCCACGCGTCCGAGCAGATGGTGAGGCACACGCCGGTGTCGACGACCGCGACGCCGTCATGGTCGTCGAGCAGCCAGCTGTTGATATGGCCGAGCGACCCCGGCATCGGGATGCGCGCCCAGCTGATCCCCGGCGCGATGCGGATCGTCTCGCCCGCCCCCGGCGCGGCATCGCCCCAGGGATAGGTCAGCCCGGCGTGGCTGGTCGCGGTGAAGCTGTCGTCCTGCGTCAGCGAGGCGTCCGGCGAGCCGCTGGCCGCCGGGATGCCCTCGTCGTCGCCGACCGACGCCACGCCTTATGCGGCCGTTTCGTCGTTCGCCGCTTCGGCGGCTTCCTCCGCGGCGCGCGCTTCGGCGGCGGCGGTGCGTTCGGCGCGCAGTTCCTCGAGCAGCGCCTCGCGGTCGCCCTCGAAACGGCTGTCCTCGGGCGCCTTGATCCCCGCCTTCTTCGCGGCCTTGGCGACGAGCGCGTCGAGTTCGCGCTGCGAGCAGAGGCCGAGCGTCACCGGATCCTTGGGGACGATGTTCGCGCTGTTCCAGTGGCTGCGGTCGCGGATCGCGCCGATGGTGTTGCGCGTGGTGCCGATCAGCTTGCCGATCGCGCCGTCCGACACTTCGGGGTGGTTCTTCAGGATCCAGGCGATGCCGTCGGGCTTGTCCTGGCGCTTGCTCACGGGCGTGTAGCGCGGACCGCGGGTGCGGCGGATCGTGTCCTGCGCCTGCTTGCTCATCTTGAGCTTGTAATTGGGGTCGTTCTGACCCTTTTCGATCTCGTCCATCGACAGCTCGTGCGCGCGCACGGGGTCGCGACCGGTATATTTGGTCGCGGCGGTTTCGTCGGCGATCGCCTGGACCTCGAGGATGTGGATGCCGCAATATTCGGCGATCTGGACGAAGGTGAGGCCGGTGTTGTCGACCAGCCAGGCGGCGGTCGCGTGCGGCATCAACGGGGTGGCATCGGCATTGGCCATGACTGCTCTCCAAAAGCGCAAATGAAAGCCCCGCCCCTCGCGGGGCGGAAATAATAAGGGCCGCCCCTCGCGGGGCGGCCGGACATTGGGTGGGGCTATATGCCGGTTTCGAAAAAGGGGCAAGTGCGGGGATTCAGCGAGGGCTGCGTCGGCTTTTGGGGTGGAGAGCGGCCGTCCGCCCTACCCCGTTCCCCGGCGAAAGCCGGGGCCCAGGATGCGAGGGCTGCGCTTGCCATCTGGACCCCGGCTTTCGCCGGGGAACGGCAAGGTTCGTCCGAAACCGGACTCGCTGTTACGCCCTGATCACAATGGCCTCGGCCACTCTCGCCCCGCAAATGTTCGCGAACGTCAGCCCCGCCCCGATCGAAGCGCCGCGCGAACGATGCTGAGCGTGCCGGTGGCGGATATGACGATCGCAATTCCCATGAACAGCGCGATGGGCCCCCACGGATAATAGCCGAAATCCGGCTGCGGCTGCGCTGGCCGGTTCAGCCATTCGATGGAAACCACGGCCAGCGGAGCGGCGCACAGAAATGTCCACAGCAGAAGCCGCTCCTTGTAGACGGCGACGACGCAGCAGGCGGCCCAGATCAGGAAGAAGATCATTCCGGGATGATAGGCTCGACGAAGCGCGGGAGCAATATCCCGCCGGGCTATGCCCCCATCGCCACGAACCCCGGCTCGGCCTCGACCCGCGCGATCCAGGCCTGCACCGCGGGATAGTCCGCCAGCGCGAACAGCCCGCTGTCCTCGGCGACATGCGTATAGGCATAGAGCGCGATGTCGGCGAGCGACAGATCCGCCCCGACCAGCCACTCGCGCCCCGCGAGATGCGCGTCCATCAGCTTCAGCGCCGCGGCGCCCGCCTGCTGCTTCACCGGCACCTGGGCGCGCTGGATGTCGGTGAAATTGGCCTCGCCGACCCATTTCATCCAGAAGCGCAAGGTCGCCACATTGGGTTCGTGATTATATTGTTCCCAGAACATCCAGTGCAGCATGTCCGCGCGTTCGAACCGGTCATAAGGGACGAGATGCGTGCCGTCGGCGAGCCAGAAGCAAGCGGCATTGCTCTCGGGCAGAAATTGGTCACCGACCTGCAGCACGGGAATACGCCCGTTCGGATTGACCTCGGCGAGGAAGGTCGGCGTCCGCGTCTCGCCCTGCATGATGTCATATTCTCGCCGCTCGATCGGATAGTCGAGCAAAGCCGCGGTCATGCGGATTTTGTAGCAATTTCCGCTTGGCGCATATTCGTGAAGGATCGGCCAGTCGCTCATCGCTTCCCCCCGGAGGCGCTTGCGGCACCCCCCGGCGCCACCCGCGCCTCTATGCGGGGATCGCGTCCGGCCCGCAAGCGGCGCTTACGGACCGCAGCGCCACTCGCCCGCGAACACCCGCACCGCGCCGTCGGCGCGGTCGCCTGTCAGCGTCGCGGGGCTCGGCGGCGATTCGCCGCCGCCCGTCGCGGGGCCGGTGAGCGCGAGGCGCAGTTGCAGCCCCTTGCCCGTGAAGCGCGCGCCCTTGGTCATGCCGTCGAAGCCGCCGGGCGACGCGACGCGCTCGATCGTCGTTCCGACCTTGACGATCCCACGCGCCGGATCGCTCGACGCGACATCGCCCATCGCGACCAGAATCGGCGGCGTGGCAGCGTCGGCGGCAAAGCTGCAGCCAAGTTCGCCGGGCAGTTTGGCCGCCGAAACATCGGCCGGGGTCAGGCCGGCAAGGTCGATCGGCGAGCCGTCGCCGCCCTTGGTCGGGATATCGACGGGCTTGATCGGCGGCGGCAGGCCGTCGCTCGCCGCCGCGCTCTTCTCGGGCTGCGCCGCGGGCTGGTCGGCCGCCGGCTGCGAACAGGCGGCAAGGCCGAGCGCAAGGACCGCGACCGAGGCATAAGAAAAGCGCATGGAAAATCTCCTGGTGGTATTCAGAACGGCCCCCGCCGCCTCTGAACAACCGCCGAAAGGCGATGCGCGTTCCTCCATTCACCCCACGCTGAGCACGATTTTCCCGACATGTTCGCCCGCCTGCATGCGCGCGTGCGCCGCGGCCGCCTCGGCGAGCGGGAAGGCGCGGTCCATCGCGGGCTTCCACGCGCCTTCGCTCAAACGCGGCCAGACGGTGCGCGCGATTTCGTCCGCCAGCGCCGCCTTGAAGTCGGCGCTGCGCGCGCGGAGCGTCGATCCGGTCATCGTCAGCCGGCGGCGCATGACCTGCGAAATGTCGATCTCGACCTTCGCGCCGCGCTGGAAGGCGATGGTGACGTGGCGTCCGTCGTCGGCGAGGCATTCGAGGTTGCGCGGCACATAATCGCCGCCGACCATGTCGAGCACGGCGTTCACGCCCGCGCCGCCGGTGAAGGCCTTCACCGCCTCGACATAGTCTTCGCGCGAATAGTCGATGGCGAGATCGGCGCCGAGCGCGGTCGCGGCGGCGCATTTGCCGGCGCTGCCGCAGGTCACGATGACCCTGATCCCGAAGAGTTTGCACAGCCCGATCGCGGTCGTGCCGATGCCGCTGGTGCCGCCGTGGACGAGCACGGTCTCGCCCTCCATCACCCACGCGCGCTCGAACAGATTGTGCCACACGGTGAAGACCGTTTCGGGCAGCGCTGCGGCTTCGGCCATCGAAAAGCCCCGCGGCACCGGCAGGCAGCTTCCCGCCGGCGCGAGGCAATATTCGGCATAGCCGCCGCCCGCGACGAGCGCGCACACCGCCTGCCCCAGCATCTCGGGATCGCCCCCCGGCCCCACCGCAACGACGGTCCCCGCGATCTCGAGCCCCGGCAGGTCCGACGCGCCCGGCGGCGGCGGATAGAAGCCCATGCGCTGCAGCACGTCGGGGCGGTTGACCCCCGCCGCGGCGACGCGGACGAGCAGTTCGCCCGGTCCCGGTCGCGGCACGGGACGCGTTTCGGGGACAAGAACCTCGGGCCCGCCCGGCGCGCTGATGGCGATGGCGGTCATGCTGTCCGGCACGCTGGTCACGTTCGAAATCCCCCTGCTTCCCACAGGGGCGCCTTATTGACAGCCCGGGGCGGCGGGTCAACAAGTTCGGCCTGCGAAAAGAGGAGGATGCCCGCCATGGACGACGACGACCTTCCCCGCCGCCGCGACGATGTGCTCGCGGCGCTGACCAAACAGCCGCTCGATCCGCTGTCGCTCGACGAACTCGACGAACGCGTCGCGGTGCTCGAGGGCGAGATCGCGCGCGTCAAGGCGCACAAGGCGACCGCCGCGGGGCACAAGGCGATCGCGGAGTCGCTGTTCAAGAAGGGGTGACGGGTATCGGGCGGTTGCGGACGGAAAAATCCTCCCTGTGGCCGAAGGCCATGGGGAGAGGGACCGCCGCCGCAGGCGGTGGTGGAGGGGCTGAAAGGTCGCGCGACGCCTGACGGCGTCGGCCCCTCCGTCAGCGGCTTCGCCGCTGCCACCTCCCCATCGCTTCGCGACAGGGAGGATTATGACGTCCGCTCCCCACCCCACCCGACCCCCCCACCCGAATTCTCAACGCCCCGTTAACCATAACGAAAGCCTGTCATCGTAATTTCACATGGACGTCTCCGCTTTTCCCTTGCGGTGGGGCGGCGGCATCGCCACCTTGTGTTCCTAAGGGGGCCGCCATCTCCCCGGCCTGGTCCCCGCAAGGAGATGAAGACCATGCCGTCCTTTTCGGAGAGCCTCGAAAAGACCCTGCACAACGCTTTGAAGGCCGCTTCGGAGCGTCACCACGAATATGCGACGCTCGAGCATCTGCTCTACGCGCTGATCGACGACGATCATGCCGCCGAAGTGATGCGCGCCTGCGGCGTCGCGCTCGACGACCTGCAATCGGCGGTCGTCCATTATCTCGACACCGAGCTCGACAGCCTGAAGGTCGAAGGGCACAGCGACCCGTCGCCGACGTCGGGCTTCCAGCGCGTCGTCCAGCGCGCTATCCTGCACGTCCAGTCGTCGGGCAAGGACGAGGTGACCGGCGCCAACGTCCTCGTCGCGCTCTTCTCCGAACGCGAAAGCTACGCGGTCTATTTCCTCCAGCAGCAGGACCTGACGCGCCTCGACGCGGTCTCGTACCTCAGCCACGGCGTCGGCAAGGGCGGCAAGCCCTCGCCGCAGGCCGAGCCCGAGGAGAAGGAAGAGGCGAAGGACAAGTCGGACGCGAAGAACAAGAAAGAGACCGCGCTCGACCAGTTCACCGTCAACCTCAACGAGAAGGCCAAGGTCGGCAAGGTCGACCCGCTGATCGGCCGCAGCGCCGAGGTCGACCGTACGATCCAGATCCTCTGCCGCCGCAGCAAGAACAACCCGCTGTACGTGGGCGATCCCGGCGTCGGCAAGACCGCGATCGCCGAGGGCCTCGCGCGCAAGATCATCGAGGGCGACGTGCCCGAGGTGCTGCTGCCCGCGGTCATCTATTCGCTCGATATGGGCGCGCTGCTCGCGGGCACGCGCTACCGCGGCGATTTCGAGGAGCGGCTGAAACAGGTCGTCACCGAACTCGAAGGCCTGCCGCACGCGATCCTGTTCATCGACGAGATCCACACGGTGATCGGCGCCGGCGCGACGAGCGGCGGCGCGATGGACGCGTCGAACCTGCTCAAGCCTGCGCTGTCAGGCGGCGTCATCCGCTGCATCGGCTCGACGACCTACAAGGAGTTCCGCAATCACTTCGAAAAGGACCGCGCGCTGCTCCGCCGCTTCCAGAAGATCGACGTGATCGAGCCCACGCTCGAGGACACCAAGAAGATCCTCGCAGGCCTGCGCAGCGCGTTCGAGAGCCACCATCAGGTGCGCTACACCCCCGACGCGATCAACGCCGCGGTCGAGCTCAGCGCGCGCTACATCAACGACCGCAAATTGCCCGACAAGGCGATCGACGTGATCGACGAGGTCGGCGCGATGCAGATGCTCGTCGCCCCGTCGAAGCGCAAGAAGACGATCACCGCCAAGGAGATCGAGGCGGTCATCGCGACGATGGCGCGCATCCCGCCCAAATCGGTGTCGAGCGACGACAAGAAGGTCCTCGAAACGCTCGAGACCGACCTGAAGCGCGTCGTCTTCGGCCAGAACACCGCAATCGAGGTGCTCTCGTCGGCGATCAAGCTGTCGCGCGCGGGTCTGCGCGATCCCGAGAAGCCGATCGGCAACTATCTCTTCTCGGGCCCCACCGGCGTCGGCAAGACCGAGGTCGCCAAGCAGCTCGCGTCGATCATGGGCATCCCGCTCCAGCGCTTCGACATGAGCGAATATATGGAGCGCCACAGCGTGTCGCGCCTGATCGGTGCGCCTCCGGGCTATGTCGGTTACGACCAAGGCGGGCTGCTCACCGATGCGATCGACCAGAACCCGCATTGCGTGCTGCTGCTCGACGAGATCGAGAAGGCGCACCCCGACCTGTTCAACATCCTCTTGCAGGTGATGGACAATGGCCGGCTGACCGACCACCATGGCAAGACCGTCGACTTCCGCAACGTCGTGCTGATCATGACGACCAATGCGGGCGCCAGCGACATGGCGCGCGAGTCGATCGGCTTCGGCGCATCGACGCGCGAGGATGTCCAGGAAGAGGCGGTGAAGCGCATGTTCACCCCCGAATTCCGCAACCGCCTCGATGCGATCGTGCCCTTCGGCTATCTGCCGCCCGAGGTCGTCGCGCGCGTGGTCGACAAGTTCATCCTCCAGCTCGAACTCCAGCTGGCTGATCGCAACGTCCATATCCAGCTCGACGACGGCGCCCGCGAATGGCTGACCGCCAAGGGCTACGACAAGCTCTATGGCGCGCGTCCGATGGGCCGCCTGATCCAGGAAAAGATCAAGCAGCCGCTGGCCGAGGAACTGCTCTTCGGCAAGCTGGTCCATGGCGGCGAGGTCAAGGTGAAGATGAAGACCGGCGACGACGCCAAGGTCGGGAACCCGCTCACCTTCGAAATCACCCCCGCCCCGCCCAAGGCGAGCAAGGGCAAGGCGAAGACCAAGCTCGACAAGGCGGCGGAATAAAGGCGACGGGGCGGCCATGGTGCCGCCCCTCGCTTTTTGACCCCCCATCGCCTATACCGCCCCCATGTACGACTATGTCACCGTAAGCGCCGCCGACACGGCCGCGCCCGCCCGCGTTCGCGACGGCACGATCAAGCTGCACGACGCGGCGGGCTTTGCCGGGATGCGCAAGGCGGGGCGGCTGTCGGCCGAAATCCTCGACGCGCTCGTCCCCTTCGTCCAGCCGGGCGTCACCACGGCGGAGATCGACGACCTCGTCCGCACGATGATGTTAGAGGGCGGCGGCATTCCTGCGACGCTCGGCTATCGCGGTTTTACGCACAGCTGCTGTACCAGCATCAACCATGTCGTGTGCCACGGCATCCCCGACGACAAACCGGTGCGCGAGGGCGATATCGTCAACATCGACGTGACGACGATCATCGACGGCTGGCACGGCGACACCAGCCGCATGTATCTGGTCGGCGATGTGCCGATCAAGGCGAAGCGGCTGGTCGAGGTGACCTACGAGTGCCTGATGCTCGGCATCGAGCAGGCCAAGCCCGGCAACCGCATGGGCGACGTCGCGCATGCGATCCAGACGCATGCCGAAAAGCACCGCTATTCGGTGGTGCGCGACTTCTGCGGCCACGGGCTCGGCCAGATGTTCCACGACGCGCCCGAGGTGGTCCACGCCGGCCGCCCCGGCACCGGCCCGGAACTGCGCCCCGGCATGTTCTTCACGATCGAGCCGATGATCAACACCGGCAAATATGCGGTGAAGATGCTCGCCGACGGCTGGACCGCGGTGACCCGCGACCGCAGCCTCTCGGCGCAGTTCGAGCACAGCATCGGCATCACCGAAACCGGCTGCGAAATCTTCACCGCCAGCTCCAAAGGCCTGAACGCGCCGCCCTGGGCCTGATTCCTTCTCCCTCGATGGGAGAAGGATATGAAACCTTTCCGCGGAGCGACTAGGCGAAGTTGGATGAGGGTGATGGTGCGTCACCGAACCCCCGCATCAGGCCGGCACCGCACCCCCACCGCTACGACTGGCGAACAAGCTCGCAAGTCCGGCTGCCCCCCCCATCGAGCGGGAGGGTAAGACAAGCCCACCCCCACCACCCCCCATTTTCCCGCTTGCGCCCGCCCCCCTTCGCGCGCAGACTTGACGTTAACGTCAAGCATAGGCGTCGAACGGGAGAGCATGAGATGGCGAAACGGGTCTTTTCGGCCGCGCTGCTGGGCTGCGCGGTTTTGGCACTGGCGGCGTGCAACGCCTCGAAGAACGACAGCATCTCGGGCGGTGCCTCGCTCGACGATGCCGAAAAGGCCAGCGAGACCCTGCTCAAGACCGGCGGCAATGGCGACGACTGGGGCGCGATCGGCTTCAGCTACGACGAACAGCGCTTCAGCCCGCTCAAGGATATTGACGCGTCGAACGTCGGCCAGCTCGGCATCGCCTGGACCGCCGACCTCGACGATGCGCGCGGGCAGGAAGCGACCCCGGTGGTGGTCGACGGCGTGATGTATGTGAGCCACGCCTGGTCGAAGGTCAGCGCCTGGGACGCCGCGACGGGCAAATTGCTGTGGAAATTCGACCCCAAGGTCCCCGGGGAACGCGCGGTCCACGCCTGCTGCGACGTCGTCAACCGCGGCGTCGCGGTTTGGGGCGACAAATTGTTCGTCGGCGCGCTCGACGGCCGGCTGATCGCGCTCGACAGGAAGACCGGTACCGAGGTCTGGTCGACCCAGACCTTCGACGCCGAACGGCCCTACACCATCACCGGCGCCCCGCGCGTCGTGAAGGACATGGTGCTGATCGGCAATGGGGGTGCCGAATTCGGCGTCCGCGGCTATGTCACCGCCTATGATGCCGACACCGGCAAGGAACGCTGGCGCTTCTACACCGCGCCCAACCCCAACAAGGAAAAGGACGGCGCCGCCTCCGACGACATTTTTGCGAGCAAGGCCAATGCGACCTGGTCCGACAAGGGCGAGTGGCAGACCTCGGGCGGCGGCGGCACCGTGTGGGACGCGATCGTCTACGACAAGGATCTCGACCAGGTCTATCTCGGGGTCGGCAACGGCAACCCGTGGAACCACGGGACGCGCTCCAATGGTCAGGGCGACAACTGGTTCCTCTCGTCGGTGGTCGCGCTCGACGCCTCGACCGGCGCCTACAAATGGCATTATCAGGAAACCCCGGCCGAGACTTGGGACTATACCGCGACCCAGCCGATCATCCTCGCCGAGCAGCAGGTCGACGGCAAACCCGTCAAGGTGCTGTACCATGCACCCAAGAACGGCTTTTTCTTCACCATCGACCGCACGACCGGCAAGCTGATCGACGCCAAGCCCTTCGTCGACGGCATCAACTGGGCCACCGGCTACGACCTCAAGACCGGGCGCCCGATCGAAAATCCCGAGGCGCGCTTCTACAAGACCGGCAAGCCCTTCATCGCGATCCCCGGCGCGCTCGGTGCGCACAACTGGCACCCGATGAGCTACAACCCCGCGACGGGCCTCGTCTATATCCCCGCGCAGCAGATCCCGCAGGGCTATCTCGCCGACATGAACGAGCTCGACAAGCGCAAGGTCGTCGGCTTCAACATCGGCACGTCGCTCACCGGCACACTGCTCCCCGACGACAAGGCCGCGTTCCGCGCCGCGGTCGCCGCGACCACCGGGCGGCTCGTCGCCTTCGACCCGCGCAGCGGCAAGGTCGCGTGGAGCGTCGCGCACCCCGCGGCATGGAACGGCGGCACGATGACCACCGCGGGCAATCTCGTCTTCCAGGGCACCAGCACCGGCCGCTTCCGCGCCTATACCGCCGACACCGGCAAGCAACTCCTCGACCTCGACATGCAGTCGGGGATCGTCAGCGCGCCTTCAACCTTCCGCGTCGGCGGCGTGCAATATGTGGCGTTCATGACCAGCAAGGGCGGCGCCTTCCCGCTCGTCGCCGGGGTCGCCGGCGGCGTGACGCGCAAGGTGCCCAACATCCCGCGCCTCGTCGTGCTCAAGGTCGGCGGGACCGCCAAGCTGCCCGCGCCGCCCGCCTCGACGACGCTCGCGTGGAACCCGCCGCCGCAGTTCGGCACCGCCGCACAGGTCGCCGCGGGCAAGGCGCATTTCGGGCGCTATTGCATCGTCTGCCACGGCGACAGCGCGATCGGCAACGGCTTCACCCCCGACCTCCGCGTCTCGGGCACGCTCGCCAACGCCGATGCGTGGAAGGGTGTCGTCGTGGACGGCATGCTCAAGGACCGCGGCATGGTGAGCTTCGCCAACGTGCTCACGCCTGCCGACGCCGAGGCGCTGCGCGCCTATGTCATCGACCGCTCGAACTGGACCAAGGCGAACTTGGCGGACTCGTCCGCCCCGATGGGACGCTGATATGCCGCTTTTTTAGGCAATGCGGTTGCGCCGTTGCCCACGCCTTGGGCAGCGGCGCAATTTGCTTTCAAAATTCTTACCGGAAGCTTGCGATTCGGCAATTGGCACGGCTTTTGATTGGTGCAACATGACGGGGCCTCGCAGCGACTCAAGGTGAGTGCGAACCGGACAGGCAGGCCTGGTCCGGCTCTGGCTGCAGGCATCGATAAAGCCCAAGTGGGGGACATGACGCGTGAAGAAGATTGAGGCGATCATCAAGCCGTTCAAGCTCGACGAAGTGAAGGAAGCGCTGCACGAGGTCGGCGTCAGCGGCATCACCGTGACCGAAGCGAAGGGCTTCGGCCGCCAGAAGGGCCACACCGAACTCTATCGCGGCGCCGAATATGTCGTCGATTTCCTGCCCAAGGTGAAGCTCGAGGTCATCGTCGAAGATTCGATGGCCGAGCGCGTGGTCGAGGCGATCGCCGCCGCCGCGCAGACCGGCCGCATCGGCGACGGCAAGATTTTCGTCATCCCGGTCGAGACCGCGCTGCGCATCCGCACCGGCGAGCGCAACGAGGACGCGCTCTGACCAGCATAAGCTCTCCAATCCTGTTCAACTAAACCGGCCCGGCCGGTCATCATCGCAAGAAGGAAGTTCAGACCATGGCCACCAAGCCCAAGGACATCATCGCCCGCATCAAGGACAACGACATCGAGTGGGTCGATCTGCGTTTCACCGATCCCAAGGGCAAGTGGCAGCACCTCACCATGTGCGCCGGCGTGATCGACGAGGATGCGCTCGAGGACGGCCTGATGTTCGACGGTTCGTCGATCGAGGGCTGGAAGGCGATCAACGAGAGCGACATGATCCTGAAGCCCGACCTCGACGCCGTTTACGACGATCCCTTCTCGGCCACCCCGATGATGGTGATCTTCTGCGACATCGTCGAGCCGTCGACCGGCGAAGGCTACGCCCGCGACCCGCGCACGACGGCGAAGCGCGCCGAGGCCTATGTCGCCTCGACCGGCGTCGGCGACACCGTCTATGTCGGCCCCGAGGCCGAATTCTTCATGTTCGACGACGTGCGTTTCGAAACCGGCTACAACAAGTCGGGCTTCGAGATCGACGATATCGAGCTGCCGACCAACACCGGCCGCAGCTACGAAGGCGGCAACCTCGGCCACCGTCCGCGCGCCAAGGGCGGCTATTTCCCCGTCGCGCCGGTCGATAGCGCCGTCGACATCCGCGCCGAGATGGTCTCGACGATGCTCGAAATGGGCCTGCCTTGCGACAAGCACCACCATGAGGTCGCCGCGGCGCAGCACGAGCTGGGCCTGACCTTCGGCACGCTCACCGAAACCGCCGACCGCATGCAGATCTACAAATATGTCGTGCACCAGGTCGCGCATGCCTATGGCAAGACCGCGACCTTCATGCCCAAGCCGATCAAGGACGACAACGGCAGCGGCATGCACACCCACATCTCGATCTGGGAAAAGGGCAAGCCGCTCTTCGCCGGCAACGGCTATGCGGGCCTCAGCGACATGTGCCTCTATTTCATCGGCGGCGTCGTCAAGCACGCCAAGGCCTTGAACGCCTTCACCAACCCGACGACGAACAGCTACAAGCGCCTCGTTCCCGGCTTCGAAGCGCCGGTGCTGCTCGCCTATTCGAGCCGCAACCGCTCGGCCTCGTGCCGCATCCCCTATGGCGCGGGCGCCAAGGCGAAGCGCGTCGAATTCCGCTTCCCCGATGCAATGGCCAACCCCTATCTCTGCTATTCGGCGCTGCTGATGGCGGGGCTCGACGGCATCGCGAACAAGATCCACCCGGGCGACCCGATGGACAAGAATCTCTATGACCTGCCGCCCGAGGAACTGGCCGAAGTCCCGACCGTCTGCGGCTCGCTGCGCGAAGCGCTCGACAGCCTGCTCGCCGACCACGACTTCCTGCTGAAGGGCGACGTGTTCACCAAGGACCAGATCGAGGCCTATGTCGAACTGAAGTGGGACGAAGTCTATCGTTTCGAACAGACGCCGAGCCCGGTCGAGTTCGACATGTATTACAGCGCCTGATCCTTCGGGTCAGCGACGCGTAAGAAGGGCATCCGGTCTGGGGGGACCGGGCGCCCTTTTTTCTGGAGCGACGCCGGGGGTCGGCTTTGGGGTGGGGAGCGGACGTTCCTAATCCTCCCTGCGGCGTAGCCGTGGGGAGGGGGACCGCCGCGAAGCGGTGGTGGAGGGGCGATGCCATAAGCGTCGGTCTGAGGCCGCCGCCCCTCCACCACCGCCTGCGGCGGCGGTCCCCCTCCCCATCGCTTCGCGACAGGGAGGATTATGATGACCGCTTCCGCCCGAAACCCGCCATCCCGTCCCCAAATCCAATTTCGTCACCCGCCCCAATAAATCGCTTTCCTAAAATATTCCGCTATGGTCCATACTGTCGGATGACCGACCCGACTCGCCCGCCTGGCGCTCCCGCCCGCCTCCTCGAAGGCACCATTCTCGCCTTTACGCCCGTCGCGCAGCAGCGCTGCCGCGCCGACGGCTGGACGCCGCTCACGCAGGAACGTTTCATCCGCGCGCTCGAGGCGATGGGCTCGGTCGGCGCCGCGGCGAAGACGGTCGGCATGAGCCGCCGCTCGGCGTACAAGCTGCGCGACCACGACGATGCCGGCAGCTTCGCCCGCGCCTGGGATCAGGCGCTCGATCTCGGCCGCGGGCGGATGTTCGACTATGCGATGGAGCGCGCGCTGAACGGCGTCACCACCGTGCGCATCTTTCGCGGCGGCGCGGTCGACATCAGTTGCGGCCCCAACATGGACCTCGTCAACGCCGCGATCCGCGAACCGTCGGCGCCCGCTAAGGGCACAAAGGTAACAAAATAGTCGCTACCGACCGGAGAACTTTGTGAACTTAAGCCGCAAAAGGCCGCGATCGCCTCTTATTCTTTTTTTGCCGCAAACCCGGCGCAAAGACATTGGTAACGCGCATGATCCAAGCTAGATCAGTGACATCAGGGGGAGTTTCATTCGTGCGCAAGTTTGCCATTCTTCTGGCCGCCTCGGCCTTGGCGCTCGCCGCGCCCGCCCTTGCCGCCGACACGCCGGCCTATGGCGCGCCGGCGGCATGGGTGGTGCCGCACGCCGGGCCGCTGCCCGTGGGCGATGCCGCGACGCCGTGGCTGCTCAGCGACGAACAGATATTGATCGAGGCCGACAAGCGCTCGACTTTCACCGACCACGCCTTTCGCATCGCCTCGGCCGACGCGCTGCGCAACTGGGACGACCTGCAATTCGTGTGGCAGCCCGACCGCGACGACCTGATCGTCCACAAGCTCGAGATCGTCCGCGGCGGCGCCACCATCGATCTGCTCGCGCAGGGGCTCAAGCTCACCGTGCTCCGCCGCGAAACCGCGTTCGAGCAGAAGATGATCGACGGGCTGCTCACCGCGACCGCGGCGATCGAGGATCTGCGCGTCGGCGACACGGTGCGTTTCTCGGTAACCGTCGTCGAACGCAGCGACGTGCTCGCGGGCAATGGCGAGGCCTTTGCCAATGTCCAGGCGAAACCCGCCGCGATGGCGCAGGGCTCGCTCCGCGTGCTGTGGCCCAGGGCGCTGCCGGTGAAGTGGAAAGCCTTCGGCAAGGGCATCGCGCCGGTCGAGGCCGATCAGGGCGCGTACCACATCCTCACCCAGTCCCAGCCGGTGATCAAGCAGGACGAGATGCCGCAGGACGCGCCGCTGCGCTATCGCCGCCCGCCGGGGCTCGAATTTTCGACCTTCGCCAGCTGGACCGACCTGTCGCGCACCGTCGCGCCGCTTTACGCGACCACCGGCACGGTCAAGGAGAGCGGCACGCTCGCCGCCGCGATCGACAAGATCGCCGCCTCGACCAAGGACCCCAAGGCGCGCGCCGCCGCCGCGCTCGCCTTTGTCCAGAACGAGATCCGCTATCTCTACAACGGCCTCGCCAACGGCAATTATGTGCCGCAAAAGCCCGAGGAAACGTGGACGCTGCGCTATGGCGACTGCAAGGCAAAGACCTTGCTGCTGCTCGCGGTTCTGGACCGCCTCGGCATCGCGGCGCAGCCTACGCTCGTCCATTCGACGCTCGGCGATGCGCTGCCCGACCGGCTGCCGACGCTCGGCGCCTTCGACCATGTCATCGTCCAGGCGGCGATCGACGGCACCGATTACTGGCTCGACGGCACCACCGCGGGCACGCATGTCGCGGATCTCGCCGACGTCCCGCCCTTCCGCCACGCGCTGCCGCTGACCAACGCGGGCCATGACCTCGCGCCGCTGCCCGTGCGGCGCCCGGCGCGGCCCGACATGACCGTCAGCATCGCTTACGACCAGTCGGCGGGCACCGCTTTTCCGCCGCTCTTCGACATGCGCTTCACCATGCGCGGCGAGCTTGCGACGCGCATGAGGGGCATGGCGGCGCAGGCGACCCCCGAACAATTGCGCGACCTCGCGCAGGGCGCGCTCGGCGACTTCGTCAACAACGGCCAGATCCACACGCGCGCGATCGAGATCGACGAGGCGGCGGGCACCGCGACGATCCGCGCCGCGGGTGTCGGCAATCTGCCATGGGTCCGCGACGAGCAGCGCCCCTATGTGAAGCTCGACGGGCTGATCGGCGATTTCGAGGTCAGCGCCGACCGCAGCCGCGCCGCGTGGCGGAGCATTCCGGTCGCGGGCGGCCAGCCCAGCCTGATCGTGCGCGAAATCAGCCTCAAGCTGCCGCGCGCCGATGGTTTTGCGATGGAGGGCGACACCGCCGCCGACCTGATGATCGCGGGCATCGGCATGCAGCGTGAGGCGAAGCTCGCCGGCGACCGCCTCGAACAGCGCGAGACGATCTGGACCACCGGGCGCGAGGTCGCGGTCGATCAGCTGCCCGCCGCGCGCGCGGCGACCGCCGCCGCCAAGCAGCGCGAATTCCGTTTGCGCGCCCCCGCGGGCTTCCCTTCGCGCACCGAGGAGATTGCCGAAGCCAAGAAGGCGAAGCGCCTCGGCCCGCTGCTGGCCGCCTATCAAAAGGCCATCGACGACGATCCCGAAGTCGCAAACGGCTATCTCAACCGCGCCGTCTTCCACGCCGGCATCTTCGAACCCAAGGCTGCGATTGCGGATATGGGCGAGGCGCTGAAGCGCGAGGCCGATGCGGCGACCTATCTGCGCCGCGCGGGCCTTTATTTCGACACCGGCGATTTCAAGGCGGCCCTCGCCGACACCGACGAGGTGCTGGCGCTCGATCCGGGGTCTGAAACCGCGCTCGACTACAAGATCCGCCTGTTCGCCGAACTCAAGCAGTTCGACGATTCGCTCGCGCTCAACGACGAGCAGATCGCCGCAGCGAAGGACAAGCGCGGCTGGGTCGCGCTCAAGGCCGAGACGCTCGGCAAGGCTGGGCGCGCCGAAGAGGGCGCCGCGCTGCTCGCCGAAGCGCTGACTGAGCGGCCGGGCGACCCGGGCCTGCTCAACGGCCTCTGCTGGCTCAAGGGCACACGCTCGTTCGAACTCGAATCGGCGCTCAAGGATTGCACCCGCGCGATCGAGCTCACCGACGATCCGGCGGCGGTGCTCGACAGCCGCGCGATGGTCTTTTTCCGCCTCGGCCGGATGGAGGAGGCGCGCGCCGACCTCGACGCCGCGCTCAAGATCAGCCCGAACATGCCGGGGTCGCTCTACATGCGCGGCATTGTCAAGCTGCGCGGCGACGACCGCGCCGGCGGTCAGGCCGACCTCGCGCTCGCGCGGTTGCAACGGGGCCGCATCGACACCGAATATTCGGGCTTCGGGATCACGCCCTGAGAGGGTGATGAATGGCGGCTTTGGGGTGGAGAGCGGACCTCCTAATCCTCCCTGTCGCGAAGCGATGGGGAGGGGGACAGTTTGGGGTCGTCCGGTCCCCCGGACCGGACTCGGATTGCCGGGGGCAATTCAAGTCCAAACTCGAAGCATGGTGGAGGGGTGCGTGCAGCCGAAGTCGGCCTATGGCCTCCCGCTCCCCTCCACCACCCTGCGGGTGGTCCCCTCCCCACGGCTACGCCGCAGGGAGGATTAAGATGACGGAAAGCGCCCGAAAGCGGGCGTGTTCCACATAGCTAACGCACCATCATCCCACGCTTGGCGACCGCGACGAAGCTGCCCGCGATCAGCGAAATCGCGAGCACCGCGATCACGTCGAGCGGGCCGAGCGGCGCGTTCCAGCCGAGCGCGTCGAGCGCGGCCCAGGGCAACAGCACCGCACCCGCGATCAAAAACGCCCAGGACGCGCCCTCCAGCCCCAGCTGGCGGTCGAACTCGTCATAGGAGCGCATCCAGAAATAGGAAAGCAGGCTGACGGCCATCAGCACCGCGAGCGCCGCCAGCGCCACCCCCGGCGCAACGATCCCGGCGGCAAAGTCGGGCGTTCGCGCCAGCGCGAGCGACACCAAAGTCACCCCGATCCAGCCCATATAGAGCGCCGAGCTCAGCAGCTTCGGCCGGTCCTCGACCAGTTCCTCGGCATCGCCGACGTTGAGTAGCTTCGCCCCGGCGCGCGGCGCCGCGAGCCCGAAACCGACCATCGCGCCGACCAGCAGGAACACCAGCCCGATGCCGCCCAGCGCGATCCGCGACGGCCCCATCGCCGCCAGCAATCCCTCGCCGGCCGCCCAAAGCGCCAGCGATACCGTGCCCGCGCCCACCACGGCACCGATCAGCGAACTGACCCCGGCCTTCTTCCACTTGCGCTTGCGTTCGTCGGTCATGGCGGCACTCATCTTTCGTCCTCCGGCTTCCAGTCGTCGATAAACAGCTCGCGCACCTCGAGCCCGAACAGGCCGGCCATGCGCAGCGCGAGCGGCAGGCTGGGGTCATATTTGTCGGTCTCGACCGCGTTGATCGTCTGCCGCGAGACGCGCAGCCGGCGGGCCAATTCCCCCTGGCTCCACCCCGCCGCTTCGCGATATTCGCGCACCCGGTTCTCCAACCTTCGCTCCCTTGCCTGTCAAGAGCTCTTTACAGGCCGGTGACGGGACTGTCAAACACTCTTTACACCTCGCGCTTACCCTTTCGTAAGCCCCCGCCGCTATGACGACCGCGATCAACTCGGGGGATATGGGCGATGATCGGGAAATTGATGACGATCGCGGCGGCGCTGCTGCTCGCGGGCTGCGGTTCGGGCGTGAGCGAGCTGGTCAGCCAGACCAAGACCGTCGCGGCGCCGCGCGAAGAAGTGTTCGCAAAGATGTTTGGCGACGATCAGCAGACCGACCTGCCGCTCGTCACCAACGGCGGCTCGACGCGGCTCTATGAACTGGTGATCGAAAAGGACGATCCCGAATGGCCAGCCGCGGCGCCCAAGGAGCGCCCCGAGGCCTATAAGGTCAAATTCGCCGTCGCGATGGAAATCCCGCGCGAGACGCACATCATCTATAGCGTCGACGACGGCGCGCTGTCGACCGGGCTCAAATTCACCTTCGAGGAACTCGCGCCGGACAAGACGCGCGTCGCCTTCACCGTCGACGAGACGAGCGGTCACGACACCCAGGGGCTGACCGTCAACGAGCTCAAGATGCACGCGATCGCGCGCCAGGCGCTGGGCAAGCTCGACGATTTCGACGAGGTGAAGGAACCCGCCTGACGCGGGCTTGCGGCGCGCGGCATCGCGCGCCACTATGCGGGCTCCCCCTCAGGAGCCTATTTTCATGAAATCGTTGCCGCTTGCCGCCGCTCTTGCCGCCACGCTGATGCTCGCCCCCGCGGCGGAGGCCAAGCTATCGAAAGCCGAGGCGGCGATGGCGAAGACGGTGACCGCCGAACAGGAGCGCTCGATCGCGCTCCTTGAAAAGCTCGTCAACCAGAACAGCGGCTCGCTCAATCTCGCGGGTGTCGAAAAGGTCGGCGCGATGATGCGCGCCGAACTCGAGCCGCTCGGTTTCGAGGTGACATGGAAGCCGATGCCCGAGACGGGGCGCGCGGGTCACCTGATCGCGGTGCACAAGGGCAAGCCCGATACCAAGCGCCTCCTGCTCATCGCGCATCTCGACACGGTGTTCGAACCCGATTCGCCGTTCCAGACCTTCGTCCGCAAGGGCGATAAAGGCGAAGGCCCGGGCGCGGGCGACGACAAGGGCGGCATGGTCGTCATCGTCGCCGCGCTGCGCGCGATGCAGGCGGCGGGCACGCTGAAGGATGCGAATATCGAAATTCACATGACCGGCGACGAGGAAGATGCCGGCAATCCGATCGAGAAGGCGCGCGCCGACCTGATCGACGCGGGCAAGCGCAGCGACGTCGCGCTCGATTTCGAGGGGCTCGTCCGTGACAATGGCGCCGACATGGGATCGGTCGCGCGCCGCTCGTCGGACAGCTGGACCGTGACCGCGACGGGCAAGTCGGCGCACAGCTCGGGGATTTTCAGCGCCGCGGCGGGCGACGGCGCGATCTATGAATTGACGCGCATCATCCACCGCTTCCGCACCGAGCTGCCCGAACCGAACCTGACCTTCAACGTCGGGCTGATCGCGGGCGGGCAGCAGGCCGAGCTCGATGCGGGCGGCATTCGCGCCACCGCCAGCGGCAAGACCAATATCATCGCCCCCATCGCGATCGCGCGCGGCGACCTGCGCGCGCTGTCCCCCGAGCAGATCGAGCGGGTGAAGGCGAAGATGGCGGCGATCGTCGCCGAGCACGCCCCGCTGACCGACGCCAAACTGAGCTTCGACCCCGGCGGCTATCCCTCGATGGCGCCGACCGACGGCAACCGTGCGCTGCTCGCCAAGCTCAACGGCGTGAACCGCGACCTCGGGCTCGCCGAAATGGCGCCGCTCGATCCGCTGAAACGCGGGGCGGGCGACATCAGCTTCGTCGCCGCCGACGTCGACGGGCTCGCGGGGCTCGGACCCTATTCGACCGGCGATCATGCGCCGGGCGAGGCGGTCGACCTGCCGAGCATCGAACGGCAGGCGACGCGCGCCGCCATATTGATGTCACGTCTCGCGGCTGAAAAGCGCTGAGGCCGGCGAATATAACGCCCGGCCGCGCTTGATTCATTCGCCGCCATGATTAGGTAGCAATACGATACGTATCCGGAACCGCCGATGGGAGAGAGAAAATGAGCAGCTTCGAAACGCACCTGAAACAAAATTACATCGGCGGCCAGTGGGTCGACAGCCAGGGCGGCAAGGAACATCAGGTCATAAGCCCCTCGACCGAGGAAGCCGCGAGCACCATCGTGCTCGGCACCGCCGCCGATGTCGATGCTGCGGTCGCGGCGGCGAAAGAAGCGTTCAAGAGCTTCTCGCAGACCACGCGCGAAGAGCGGCTCGAGCTGCTCGGCCGCATCGTCGAGGAATATAAGAAGCGCATCCCCGACCTCGCCAAGTCGATGGCCGCCGAAATGGGCGCCCCGGTCAGCTTCGCCGCCGCCGCGCAGGCGCCCGCCGGGCTCGGCGGCTTCTTCGGCACGATCGCGGCGCTCAAGGACTTCCAGTTCACCGAACAGCATGGCGCGAACACCATCGTCTACGAACCGATCGGCGTGGTCGGCATGATCACCCCGTGGAACTGGCCGCTCAACCAAATCGCATTGAAGGTCGCCCCCGCGCTCGCCGGCGGCAATACGATGGTGCTGAAGCCCAGCGAAGAATGCCCCGGCAATGCGACGATCTTCGCCGAAATCCTCGACGCCGCGGGCGTGCCGCCGGGCGTGTTCAACCTGGTGCAGGGTGACGGCCCGACCGTCGGCAATGCGATCTCGTCGCACCCCGGCATCGAAATGGTGAGCTTCACCGGCTCGACCCGCGCGGGCATCCTCGTCGCCAAGGCCGCCGCCGATACCGTCAAGCGCGTCCATCAGGAACTCGGCGGCAAGTCGCCGAATATCGTGCTGCCCGGCGCCGACCTCGCGGCGGTGCTGCCCCCGACGGTGTCGGGCGTTCTCGTCAACACCGGCCAGAGCTGCATCGCCCCGACGCGCATCCTGGTCCAGAAGGACGAGGCGCAGGCCGCCGTTGGGGTCATCAAGGCGATGTTCGATGGCACGAGCGTCGGCGACCCGCTGAGCGAAGGCGCGCATATCGGCCCGGTGGTCAACAAGGCGCAGTTCGACAAGATCCAGGGCCTGATCCAGTCGGCGATCGACGAGGGCGCGACGCTGGAGACCGGCGGCACCGGCCTGCCCGCCAACGTCAACCGCGGCTATTATATCAGGCCGACCGTCTTCTCGGGCGTGACCCCCGACATGCGCATCGCCAAGGAAGAGGTGTTCGGCCCCGTCGCGACCGTGATGAGCTACGACACGCTCGACGAGGCGATCACCGTCGCCAACGACACCGAATATGGCCTGTCGGCGGTGATCTCGGGCGATCCCGCCGAGGCGGCGAAAGTGGCGCCGAAACTGCGCGCGGGCATGGTCGCGGTCAACAATTGGGGTCCCGCCCCCGGCGCGCCCTTCGGCGGTTACAAGGCGTCGGGCAATGGCCGCGAAGGCGGGCTGTTCGGGCTCAAGGACTTCATGGAGGTCAAAGCCATCAGCGGCATTCCGGCGTAAGCTGAAGATCCTCCCTGCGGCGAAGCCGTGGGGAGGGGGACCGCTCGCGAAGCGAGTGGTGGAGGGGCTGGCGACGCTGCGCAATAGCCCCTCCGTCAGACGCTACGCGACTGCCACCTCCCCATCGCTTCGCGACAGGGAGGATCGACGACCCCTCCCGTTTACGGGAGGGGTTTTGCTATCGGCCCATTGGGATTATGCGCACCCCCATCATGACCACCCGCTCCCCGCTCGCTCCCGACAGTTTCCCCGCGCTCCCCGCGATTCCCGGCGTCACGCTCCGCGTCGCGCGCGCGCGGTACAAGGAATGGGACCGCTGCGACCTGACCTATGTCGAGCTGACCCCCGGCACCGCGGTCGCGGGGGTGTTCACGCGCAACATCTGTTGCTCCTCGGAGGTCGAGCTCGGCCGCGAGCAGGTCAAGGACGGGTCGGCGCGTGCATTGATCGTCAACGCGGGCAACAGCAACGCCTTCACCGGCTATCGCGGCCGCGAGGCGGTCGAGCAGATCATGGATCAGGTCGCGGGCCACCTCGGCTGCGCCCCGACCGACGTCTTCGTCAGCTCGACCGGGGTCATCGGCGTACCCTTGCCCAAGGACAAGGCGCGCGCCGGGGTCGCGGCCGCGCTCACCGCCGCGCCCTGTTCATGGGAAGCGGCCGCCGAAACCACCGGCACCACCGACACCTTTGCCAAGGGATCGGCCGCGAGCGCGGTGATCGGCGATCGCACGGTGCAGATCGCGGGCATCGTCAAGGGATCGGGCATGATCGCCCCTGACATGGCGACGATGCTCGGCTATATCTTCACCGACGCCGCGGTCGCGCCCGCGCTGCTGCAGGAGATGCTCTCCGAAGCGACGGGCACCAGCTTCAACAGCATCACCGTCGACAGCGACACGTCCACAAGCGACACCGTGCTGCTCTTCGCCACCGGCCAGGCGGGCAATCCCGTGCTCGAATCATGGGACGACGCCGGCGCCGACGCGCTCTATGCGGCGATCCGTCAGGTCGCGCTCGACCTCGCGCAGCAGGTCGTGCGCGATGGCGAGGGCGCGTCGAAATTTATCGAGATTCAGATCAGCGGCGCGGTCGACGACCATAGCGCGAAACGCGTCGCGCTCGCGATCGCCAATTCGCCTTTGGTCAAGACCGCGATCGCGGGCGAGGATGCGAACTGGGGCCGCGTCGTGATGGCGGTGGGCAAGGCGGGCGAACCCGCCGACCGCGACCGCCTCGCGATCCGCTTCGGCGACCATTGGGTCGCCAAGCAGGGCCTGCCCGTCGACGGCTATGACGAAGCGCCCGTCGCGGCGCATCTCAAGGGGATGGAGGTGCGCATCGGCGCCGACCTCGGCCTCGGCGACGGCCGCGCGACCGTGTGGACCTGCGACCTGACGCACGGCTATATCAGCATCAACGCCGATTACCGGAGCTGAGGCGACCCACAACCGTCGCCCCCGCGAAGGCGGAGGCCGCTAGCGATTTACGCCGCAAGGCGGGATAAAGCCGAGAGCGGCCCCCGCCCTCGCGGGGGCGACCATACAGATCAGAGCGCGTTTTCCAGCCAGCCCTTGAGCGCGCTCTTGGGCGCGGCGCCGACCTTGGTCTCGGCGATCTCGCCATTCTTGAACAGGATCATCGTCGGGATGCCGCGCACGCCATATTTGCCCGGCGCGTCGGGGTTTTCGTCGATGTTGATCTTGGCGATCACCACCTTGCCAGCGAGCTCGTCCGAAATCTCCTCGAGCGCGGGGCCGATCATCTTGCACGGACCGCACCATTCGGCCCAGAAATCGACCAACACAGGTGTGTCGCTGTCGAGGACGTCGGCCTGGAAGCTCGCGTCGGTAATCGCTTTGGTACCCATGGAAGGTCTCCTAAAATTCTGCTTGGCTCCAAGCTAGGCAGTCGGCGCGTCCGGCTCAAGTCCTCAACCCGGCAAATTCGCCTTGGTTGCCAGCAAGCCCGGCTTGTGCGGCGCGAGCGCGGAATCGTCCAGCGCGACCCATTTCGGCCCCGCAGTATAGAGCAAAGCCGCATCGATCCGCCGCCCCGGAAAAATTACCGCCAGTGCGTCGCGATAGGCCGCCATCTGCCGCAGATAGGCCGGTGCGACATCGGCTGCGGTGTCGGGGACATGCCGCCCGGTCTTGTAATCGACCACCGTCACGGCATCATCCGTGACCAGCAGCCGATCGACGATCCCCGCCACCACCGCGCCTTCGACCACCGCCGACAACGGCACCTCGGCGAGCGACCCCGGTCCGAAGATCGCGGCATGCGCCGGGTCCTCGATCACCGCGAGCACCTCGTCGACCAGCGCGCCATGCGCCGCCGCGCCCAAGTCGGGCGCCTGCACCCCCAGCCAGTGCAGCGCCGCCGCGCGCCGCCGCGCAGGCGCCACCGGCGGCAGCCGCTCGAACAGCGCATGGAGCAGCAATCCGCGCGATACCGCGTCGGCGCGCGCGGTCCCCTGCGGCGGCACCGCGACATCGTCCGCGCCCAATGCCGACGGCGCGAGCGGGCGCGGCGGGCGCGCCTCCTCGGGAGCGGGCCGATGCGCCCAGTCGGGAACCGCAACCGGCGCCGCAACCGGCCCCTTCGCCTTCGCCGGGCGCGCCCATTTCTTCGGATGCGCCGCGTGGACGCGCTTCTGCCCCCAGCGCGGCCCGGCATCCTCCCAGCCGAGCCCCATATTCTCCATCACCGCATCGACCGCGCTATGCCAATTGTCGGCGGGCAGCTCGTCCGATTTTCGCGTGCCCGTGACGACCAGCAGTTCCTCGGCGCGCGTCATCGCGACATACAGCAGCCGCCAATGCTCCTGCAGTTCGGCGCGTGCCTTGGCATCATGCGCATCGGCGACCTTGCCGTGACGTTCCTCCTTGCCGAGCGCGAAGGCGGGCAATTTGTCCCAGCCGCTGAGCGACAGGTCGAAGCTCAGCCGCTTCGATGCCGGATCGTCGGTCGCATCGGCGAGGATGACGATCGGCGCCTGCAACCCCTTCGATCCGTGCACCGTCATCACGCGCACGACGTCGCTGCGCGCCTCGGTCTGGCGCTTGATGTCGGCGGTGCTCGCGTCGATCCGGGTCAGGAAACCGAGCAAGGACGGCACCTCCAATTGCTCGAAGGCCAGCGCCTGCGCGAGCAGTTCGTCGATCGGATCGCGCGCCTCGCGCCCCAGCCGCGCATAGAGTCTCCGCCGCCCGTCGATCGGCCCCGACAATATCCTGTCCAGAAAGCGGAAGGGCGTCGTGAAATCGGCCATGCCGAGCAGGTCGCGCAGCGCCGCCATGGTCTCAGCCGGCACCTCCTCCTCACGGTCGCGCAGCGCGCCCCACAGCGACGACGTCCGCGCATGGGCAAAGCCGAACAAGGCTTCCTGTGACCAGCCGAACAAGGGCGAGACGAGCAAAGCCGACAGGTTGAGGTCGTCGAGCGGCTGCACCGCAAAGCGCATCGCCGCGAGCAGATCCTGCACCGCGAGCGGCTGGGTCAGCGCGAAGCGGTCGACGCCCGCGACCGGCACATGGCGCGACTGCAATCGCGCAACGATCCGCGCCGCAAGATCGCGGCGCCGCCGCACGAGGATCAGCACGTCGCCCGGCGCGACGGGGCGCCCGTCCTTGCCGTTGGCGATCCAGTCCTGCACCTCGTCGGCGATCGCGCGCGACAGCCGCAGGCTCGCGGGATCGCTCGCGGCGGCGAGGCTGTCGGCGGCCGGCGCACCCTCGCCGTCCTCGCCCTCGGCCTCGACCGCATCCTCTTCCTCGACACCGTCGAGCGCCTTGCCCACCGGCAGCGGCTGCCACAATTCGACCCGCCCCGGATGCGTGCTCTTGAAAGGCAGCGGCTGTTGTTCACCGCTGTCGAGCCCCATCAATTCGGTTGCGCCTCCCGCGATCCATTGGTCCACCACGTCGAGTACGGCCGGGCTCGACCGGTAATTGGTCACCAGATCAACGCCCTTGAAAGGCCGTCCGCCCTCCGCCGCGCGCTCGCCGAAACGGATTCGCGCCGCCTCGAACGCCGCGGGCTCGGTGCCCTGGAAGCCGAAGATCGCCTGCTTGCGGTCGCCGACGGTGAACATCGTGCGGACGCGCTCGTCCTTCGCGCCCTGCCCGGCGAAAAATTCCTCGGCGAGCGAAAGCACGATCGCCCATTGCCGCGCATTGGTGTCCTGCGCCTCGTCGACCAAAATATGGTCGGTGCGCTGGTCGAGCTTGAAACGCACCCAGTCGCCAAAATCGCCGCGCCCAAGCAGGTGCAGCGCGATGCCGATCAGATCGTCGAAATCGGCGAGCCCGGCTGCGCGCTTGGCGAGCGCATAGGCCTCGGCAAAGTGGCTGCCCAGATCCCACGCGGCGGCAAGGTCGTCGGCGACCGCCATCGCCGCCGCGGTCGCGACCAGCGCATCGACCGCGCCGACGATGCGCGTCGCGGCGCCCAGGCAATCGTGCATCTTGCCCGTTTCCTTGACGAAATCGGCGCGCAACTCGCCGGTGCCGGTGACGAAGCAACTGCGCAGCGCCGCCAGCATCGCCCCGCGCCCGGCGGGGTCGGCGTGCAGCCACTCGCCCATCAGTTCGGCACGCGCATCGCCGGTCTTCGTCCCCCAGGCGCGCCCGCTCGAGGCGACCGCAGCGATATCGGTATCGGCGACCAGCCCGCGTTCGAGCGCCGCGATCTGGAAAGTCGCCGGATCGCCCTGCGGCAGACCGAGCGCGTCGCGCACGTCGCCCGCCTTGGGCGCGATGCGCGGCTGGTCGGCGCCGCCGAAACGCGCGGCGCAGCGCACGAGAAAGGCGATCGCCGCATCCTGCCCCATCCGCCGCGACAGCATCGCGGCGACGCTGCGCATGGCCTCGCCGTCGGCATCCTTCTGCCCGAGCAATTTGCCGAGCACCTCGCGCTGCAACGCGCTCGCCTCGCTGTCCTCCAGCGGACGGAAGCCCGGCAGGATTTTCGCTTCCAATGGAAAGCTCGCGAGCAGCGTCTGGCAAAAGCTGTGGATCGTCTGGACGCGGATCGCGCCGCCCGGGCTGTCGATCACGGTCGCGAACAGTGATCGCGCGCGGTCGATGATCCCCGGCAGCTCCCAGTCGGCGCCCAGCGCGCGCAGGTCGAGCCGCAGGTCGCCATCGTCCATCCGCACCCACAGCGCCAGCCGCTCGTGGATGCGGTGCGCCATTTCGGCCGCCCCCGCCTTGGTGAAGGTGATGCACAGGATCGCCTCGGGCGACACGCCGCCGAGCATCAGCCGCAACACGCGCGCCGACAGCACCTGCGTCTTGCCCGTGCCCGCCGACGCGCCGAGCCAGACATGGTCGTCGGGGTTCGCCGCGGCGCTCTGGCCGGGGTCGAGATCGAAGAGCCGCGTCATGCCGCGCCGCCGTCGTCGAGCGTGCCGCCGTCGCCGCGCCCGAACCATTCGTCGCGTCGCATCAGCTGGTCGAAGTCGGTATAACGCCGCCCGGCATCGCCCGGCACGAAGGGTTCCTGCCCGAGCAGGAAGCGCGCGCTGAGATCGGCAAGCGCCTTGGCGGCGCGCTCGACGGCTTCGTCGGCCGTCTTCAGCGCGCGCCGCCCGCCGTGCGTCGGCGACACCTTGCCCTCCTCGCCCTTCGCCCGGTCGCGCTTCAGGCTCCAATATTCGAGGGCTCCGACCGGTGCCGCGTCGAGCCCGTCGGCCTGTCCCGCTTCGGCGATCAGCCCGAGCAGCCCGAGCTGGTTGTCGAGCCCCGCCGCTGCCGCGGTGCCGGACGGCGCCGCGCCGCTCTTGTAATCGACGATCGCGAGGCTGCCGTCGGCGAGTTGGTCGATGCGGTCGGCCTTGCCGTGCAGCCGGATGCCATCGACGACCATCGCGCCCTTGACCTCGCTCGCCACCGGCCAGCGGGTCTTGCGCTCGGCCCAGACGCGCTCCGCCGCCCAGCGCAGCGAGGGAACGATGCGCGGCAGCCAGAAGGCGCGCGCCAGCGCGTCGAGCGCGGGATCCGCGGCGAGCGCCGTCAGCTCCTTCTCAAGCGCCGCCTCGGTCATCCCGGCGCGCTGCCAATCCTCAAGCAGCTTGTGAACGCGCGTGCCGAACCATTTGGCGTCGGGCCCCTGGCTCAGCGGGTCGAGCGCGCTCAGCCGCAGGATCTTCGTCGCGTAAAAGGCAAAGGGATCGCGCGCGAGCTGGTCGACCCCGGTGACGCTGATCGCATCGGGGCGGGCCTCCGGCGGCGGCACGACAGCAGGTCGCGGCGCGGGCGCCGGATCGCCCGGCGCCACATCGAGCAGCGCAGCCAGCGCCGTCACCACTTGCCCGCCGATTTGCGCCGCGGGCAATTCGCCCGCGAGCGCGCTCAGCCGCAACCAGAAGCGCGACGCGACCGCCGGGTCGCCGCCGCTGCGCAAAGCGCGCGTCACCACCACCTTGCTTGCCGCGAGCGCGCCGGCGAAATCATGCGCCGCCATGCCCTGCTGGCGTTCGGGCGCTGCGAGACCGAGCAGGCGGCGGATTCCCGGCGCGAGCCAGGGGTCGGGGCTCAGTGCCTGCGGCCAGCGCCCTTCGTCGAGCCCGCCGAGGATCATCACATCGGCGCGCTGCAACCGCGCCTCGAGCAGCCCCCAGATGAACAGCCGCGGATGCCCGCCATAGGGCGGCCGCACGCTCTCGCCGCCGAGCAGGTCGGCGAGCATCGCGGGGAAATCGTTCGGCGCGACGAGCGCCGGCCCGGCGCCCTTGGCCAGCGCCCAGCGGTCGAACAGGTCCGCGAGCTGCCGCCCCGCCGGCCCCGCCCACACCGCATCGCCGGTGAGCCAGCCGAGCGCCGCCTGCAGTGCTGCTAGCAGGCTCGTCGGCGGCACCGCCGCACCGGCGCTCAGCGGCGCAAGATGCGCGCCCAGACCCGCGACCAGCTCGCCCCACCAGTCGTGCAGCCCCGCCGCCGCGCCATGACCCGGCGCCTTGCTGTCGGTGGCGAATGTCGCGAGACGCACCGACACCCCGTCCCAGCCCGGCGTTAGCCCCGGCTCGCGCAGCAACAGGTCGAGCCGCCGGACCTGATCGAGCCAGGGCAGCCGCGCCTCGCCCTTGCGCACGAGCGGGTGGCTCAGCACGGTCAGCAGCCGCACCGGATCGAAACGCGCCGCCAATTCGGCGAGCCCCAGCAGCAAGGTGCCCGGCGGCAATTTCGCGAGCGGCCGCCCCGCACTGTCATCGACCGTTATGTCCCAGCGCGCCAGCGCGCTCGCGACACGCTCGGCCAGCGCGCGGTCGGGGGTGACCAGCGCTGCGGTACGTCCTGGGGTCTCGATCGCCGCGCGCATCATCAGCGCGATCCCCTGCGCCTCCTGCCCGTCGTCGGCGAAGACGGCGCCCGACAGCCCGGCGATCTCTGCCGAGAGGTCGGTCTTCTCCTGCCAGCGCGCAGTGTACGCAGCCGGCGCGAAGAGCAAGGACACGAAATCGGCGCGCGCGTCGGGGCCGTCGAAATCCGACACGCCCTCCCACATCTGCACCTCGCCGCGCGCAACGCCCATGCGGCCGAGCAGCAGCTTCAGATGATATTGCGGATGCGTTTCGAGTGGCCGCGCCACATTGTCGGGGTCGGCGGCGACCGGCCCCAGCGCCTCCCACTCTTCTTCCGCCATGCCGAGGTCGAGCCCCGGCAGCACGACCATGCCGCGCTCCATGTCGGCGACGGTGCGCAGCAGCCGCGTGATCGCGGGCGCCGCAGTGGTGATCCCCGCCGCGACCACGAAGCGCGCTGGCGGCGCGACACGCCAGCCCTGGCTCACCCGGTCGAGCAGGCGATTGCGCCGCTCGGCGCGGTCGATCATCCCCACGCGTTCGAGCTCGGCTGGCCAATGCTCGACGAGCAAACGCAGCCGCTCCCACGACGCCTGCCAATGCTGCGCGAGGTCGCCCAGCACCGCTTCGATCTCACCGAGCCGCGCGGGCGCGACCTCCTCATAATGGAGCTGGTCGATCACGCGCGCCAGCCCTTCGGCGAGCTGGAAGGCGGCCGCACCGGTGATCGCTTCCTCGCCGACGGGCTTGTGCTGCTCGATCAGCGCCGCGAGCATCAGCCGCCGCCGCAGCGGGTCGATCGCGGGCGGCAGGATTCCGCTCTCGTCGATCGGGTCGAGCGCCAGCGCGACCTCCTCGTCGAGGTCGGCGTCGCCGATCACCGCGAGCCGCGGCATCAGCAGGCCGTTCCCGCCCGCGCGCACGAACGCCGCCTGCACCGCGCTACGCGCCCGGTTGCTCGGCAGCAGGATCAGCCCTTCGGCGAGCCCCAGCCCCCCGTCGGCGAAGCGGGCGATCAGCCCGGCGGCGAGCGCGTCGGCAAAGGCCCGCTGGACCGGGATCGAGAAAATCGTGGGCTTGGCGTCAGCCATCCGTCAGCGCGGCTTCGGTCGGTGCGATGCTCGCCGGGGTGCCGACGTCGAACCACTGCCCCATGTGCGACAGGCCATAGAGCCGCCCCGCGGCGATCGCGCGGTCCCAGAAGATGTTCGTCGAAAAGGGCCCCTCGGGCGCGTCGACGAGCAGCCGCCGCGACACGAGCTGGACCCCGGTGTAGACGAAGGGCGCGATCCGCCCGGGCTTGCGGCGCGACAGGCGGCCGACCGGGTCCATGTGGAAATCGCCGCGCCCGCCGTGCCCCGTCGCGCTCGCCTGGCGGATCACCAGCAGCAGCGCGTCCATCCGCTCGCCGTCCCAGTGGCGCGCAAGCTGCTCGATGCTGTCCTGCGGCCCGTCGGTCCAGATATTGTCGCTGTTGACGATCAGGATCGGGTCGCCGGTGAGCTGCGGCAGTGCCTTCATCATGCCGCCGCCGGTTTCGAGCAGCAGGTCGCGCTCGTCCGAAATCGCGATGGTGAAGCTGCGCTTCTGCGCCGCGAGATGCGCCTCCAACGCGTCGGCGAGATAATGGACGTTGACCACGACATGGCCGACCCCCGCCGCCTCGATCCGGTCGAGGCTATGGTCGATCAGCGCCTTGCCCGCGACGCGCACCAGCGGCTTGGGGCGGGTGGCGGTGAGCGGGCGCATGCGTTTGCCGAGCCCGGCCGCCATGACCATCGCGCTTTCGATCTTCGCGGTCATGCTTTATATTCTTCCCACGCCGCCGCGCGCTTGTCGGCGGGCACATTCTCGTCGAACCACGCCTTCACCGCCGCGAGCGCGGGATGCGCGAGGTCGCGTTCGAGCAGCCCCCACATGCGCGGCTGGAACTGGCGGTATCCGGGCTTGCCGTCGCGCTTCCACAGCCGGACGAACACCCCCAGGATGCGCGTGTTGCGCTGCGCCGCGAGCGCCCAGTATGCGTCCTCGATATTACGGCCGGTCGCCCCCTGGTAGCGCGCAAGCATCGCCGCCTCGACCGCCGGGGTGACGTCGCGCCGCGCATCCTCGAGCACCGAGGCGAGGTCATAGGCGGGATGACCGACCAGCGCGTCCTGGAAATCGAGCAGGCCGTAGTGCTGGGCGCCCTCCTGGCCCTCGACCAGCATGATATTCTCGGCATGGAAATCGCGCAGCACGGTGACGCGCGGCAGCCCGTCGGTCTCGACCGGCAGCAGCGCCGCCTGCCACGCCGCGCGGAAGGCGTCGCGGTCGACCTCCAGTCCCAGCGCCGGGCAATACCAGTCGCTGAACAGCATCAGCTCGTCCAGCCACTGGTCGAGCCCGTGCACCGGCAGCCCGCCCATCGGCGGCCGGGCGTGGAGGTGGACCAGCAGGTCGGTGAGACCCGCGTAATATTCCCCTTCGCGGTGCAGCGCGGCGTCGACCGTCTCGCGCAACCGCACGTCGCCGAAATCCTCGATCAGCAGCATCCCGCGCTTGAGGTCGCGCGCGAAGATCGTCGGCGCGTTGAGCCCCTGGTCGCAGAGGAATTCGGCGACCGCGATGAAGGGCCGCGGATCTTCCTCGGGCGGCGGCGCGTCCATCAGCACCGCACGGCGATCGCCATCAACGACACGGAAATAGCGGCGGAAGGAGGCATCGCCCGCGAGCGGCAATATCTCGGCGCCGCCCCAGCCATGCGCGGCAAGGAAGGCGGGCGCATAAGCGGGCGGAATCATCGGAGCGGCCATCGGCTCCCCCAAGACGTCGGCACCGCGGCTGTCAAGACGCGCGCGTTGCCGCTCCCCGAAATCCGGATCGACAGCGCGCCGGGCCAACCATCGGCGCCCAGCCGCTCGGGCCATTCGATGAGCAACGCGCCGTCATAGAGATAGTCGTCGAGCCCCAGCTCGATCAGCTCCGCCTCGTCCTCGATCCGGTAGAGATCGACATGCGCGATGGGCAGGTCGACCTCGGGCGGCGCATAGGGCTGGACGATCGCAAAGGTCGGGCTCGGCGCCTCGCCGGCCAGCCCGCGCGCCTTCAGCATCGCGCGCGCCAGCGTCGTCTTGCCCGCGCCGAGATCGCCCGACAGCAGCACGACATCACCCGGCGCCAGCGCGGCGCCGATGGCCGCGCCAATGCGCTCGGCCTCGGCCAGCGTATAATCGCAGCGGTATTCGGTCATGCGCCGCGCGGCAGGCTCACGCGCACCAGCGTCCCCTGCCCCTTCTCGCTCATCACCTCCATCGTGCCGCGGTGCGCCGCGACCAGCTGGCGCGTAAGCGCGAGGCCGATGCCGCCGCTCTGCGTGCCCGCCTGCCGCCCCTTGGTCAGCGCGACGACCGCCTCGGGCAGGCCCGGACCGTTGTCCGACACGATGATGTCGATCCCCTTGGCATCGCCCTCCGCGTGGAGCAGCACGCGGCCGCCCTTCTTGCGGTTCGGCGCGGTGTAGCGCACCGCATTGTCGAGCAGCCCCGCGACGAGCCGCGACAGCCGCGCGGCGTCGCCCTGGATCGACCCCAGTCCCGCCGCAATATTGCCGACCAGCTCGACGCCCTGGCTCGCCGCAAAGGGCCCCGCCTCGTCGAGCGCGCGCTGAAGCAGGGTCGCAACGTCGACCGGCGCCAGCTCGACCGCGAGCATGCCCGCCTCGCCCTGTGCGAGGTCGAGGACATTGTCGATCTGGCGCGAGAGCACCGCGACCGAATCCATGATCGCGTCGACATAGACGCGCTGCTGATCGCCGAGCTTGCCGGCATAACCCGCCTGCAGCATCTCGCCGAAGCCGCCGATCGAGGTGAGCGGCGTGCGCAGCTCGTAACTCATCCGCGACAGGAAGGCGGTTTTCACCTTATCGGCCGCCTCCAGCGCTTCGTTGCGGTCGCGGAGCGCCGCCTCCATCTTCCGGTTGTCGCTGACGTCGAGCATGATCAGCAGCGCATTGCCGTCGGGCAGCGGGATCGCCGCGAAATCGAAATGGCGCCCGTCGCGGAAGAGGATTTCGCCCGCGCGCTGGGTGCGCTCCATCGTCGCAGCGCGGATCACCTCCTGCACGATGCTGATCTGGTTGGGCTTGGCGAGCCGGTCGGCGAGCCCGCCCATCAGCGCATCGACGCGCGGATGCGCCGCGAGCGTCGGCTCGTCGACGCCCCACAGGCGGCGGAAGCGCTGGTTCCACAGGTGCAGCTTGCCGTCGGGGGCGAACACCGCGATCGCCTCGAACAGATTGTCGAAGGTCGCGGTGCGTACGCGCAGCAGGGTATCGCGCGCGCCCGCCAGCTGGACCTGCTCGGTGCGGTCCTCGGCGATCAGCAGCAGCCCGCCGTCGGGGGTCGGCTGCGCCACGACGCGCAGATGCGTGCCGTCGCGCAGCAGCCAGTCTTCCTCATTGGCCTCGGCACTGGCGAACCAGTCGACATGCGCCTGCCGCCATTCGGGATAGTCGCGCACCTCGGGGATCCGTCCGGTCTCGCGCCACGCGTCGAGCAGCCGCGCGAGCGGCGGCGCCTCGGCCACCGCGTCATTGTCGAGCTCGAACATCCGGCGGAACGGCTGGTTGGCGAAGACAAGCGCCTGTTCGCCATCGAACTGCGCCACCGCCGCCGACAGCCGGTCGAGCAATTCGCGCTGGGTGTCGGCGAAGCGGCGGTGCGCGCCGCGCTCGCTCTCTAGTTCCTGCACGTCGATCGCATAGCCCGCGATGCCGATCGGCGGCCCGCCCGCGGGCGCCAGCGGGACGTCGACGACCCGCATGATGCGCCGCTCGCCGGCGATGGTGACGGGCACCGTGCGGAGCTGCGCGGCGCCCGCGACACGCGCCGCCTGTGCGGCCTCGGCGGCGCTGACCCCGGCGACGGGTTCGAGCAATTCGATCCCCTGCTCGATCACCGCCGCGGCGTTGGGCGCCTCGACCGCCTTGACATAAGCGAGGTTGACGAGCGCGAGGTCGAGCCGCGGATCGCGGAACCACATCGGGAAGGGCGCGACCTCGATCAGCCCCGACAAAGCGTCGAACGCGGCCATCGCTTCGTCGCGCTCGCGCTTCAGCGCGAATTGCGAGGCGAGGCTGTCGGTCGCATCGTCGAGCCACAGGAGGACGCTGCCCGCGCTGCCGATGGCAGTCGGCGCGGGGCCGCCATGGACGAGGATGGTGCGCGACCCGCCCTGCGGGCGCAGCGTCATGGTGAAGGGCTTGGCGCCGCGCTGCGCGCCGAGGATCGCCTGGCGCAAAGCCTCATGCTCGCTCGCCTCGATCCCTGCGCCGAGCCCGCGCAATTCGTCGAAGTTGCGCGGACCGCGTTCGAGCCCCAGCCAGCGGCCGAGCCGCTCGCTCGCCTCGATGCGCCAGTCGCCGCGCACGACGACGGGCAGATAGGGCGAGGCCTCGACCAGGCTCGCGAGCCGCTCGGTCTGCGCCGCGGCAAAGGCCGAGCGCCGCTGCATCGCCAGCCCGCGCCCCGCGGCCCAGATGCCGAGCATCAGCCACAGCGCCGCAAAGCCGCCGAGCGCGAAGGTCAGGGTCGGGGACAGCGTGCCGCTCATCCTCCGTCACGCTCCCGCATTTCCGCCGCCGACGCCCTTGCCATGCCCGCCAGCCGTAAAGACGATGGAGTCATGTTTCAATCGCATGTCATCGCCAACCGCCGCGTACGGCCTTCTGACTGGCGCGCGGCTGTGGAAAAGGATTCGCGCAGAGACGCGGAGACCGCCGAGAAGCTCATGATTTTGCGGTCAGCCTGCGGCGAAAGAATAAAAGAGGGCGGCAAAAGCCGCCCTCCCTCTTTTCTCTGCGCTCTCGGCGCCTCTGCGCGAATATTTTTTCGCGCCAAGGCCGGACAGATCAATAGCGATAATGGTCGGGCTTGAACGGACCCTCGACCGGCACGCCGATGTAATCGGCCTGCTTCTGGCTCAGCTTCGACAGGTGCACGCCCAGCTTTTCGAGGTGCAGCGCCGCGACCTTTTCGTCGAGATGCTTGGGCAGGACGTAGACGTCGTTCTTATACTGCTCGCTGCGGGTCCAGAGCTCGATCTGCGCGAGCGTCTGGTTGGTGAAGCTCGCCGACATCACGAACGACGGGTGGCCGGTCGCGTTGCCGAGGTTCACCAGACGGCCCTTCGACAGGATGATGATCTGCTTGCCGTCGGGGAATTCGACGAGGTCGACCTGCGGCTTGACCTCGGTCCACTTGTAGTTGGCGAGCGCCGCGATCTGGATCTCGCTGTCGAAGTGGCCGATGTTGCAGACGATCGCCATATTCTTCATCGCCGCCATATGCTCGGCGGTGATGACGTCGGCGTTGCCCGTCGCGGTGACGAAGATGTCCGAGCGCTGGACGGCCTCGTCCATCGACACGACCTCGAACCCTTCCATCGCTGCCTGCAGCGCGCAGATCGGATCGATTTCGGTGACGAGCACGCGCGCGCCGCCGTTGCGAAGCGACTGGGCCGAGCCCTTGCCGACGTCGCCGAAGCCGGCGACGGTCGCGACCTTGCCCGCCAGCATCACGTCGGTGCCGCGGCGGATCGCATCGACGAGCGATTCCTTGCAGCCGTAGAGGTTGTCGAACTTCGACTTGGTGACGCTGTCGTTGACGTTGATCGCGGGGAAGGGCAGCTCGCCCTTCTTCGCGATGTGGTAGAGGCGGTGGACGCCGGTCGTCGTTTCTTCCGACACGCCCTTGATCGCCTTGACGGTCTTGGTGAGGTAGCCCGGATTCGCCGCGACGAACGCCTTCAGCGCGCGCTGCATCTCGATCTCTTCCTCATTCTCGGGCGCCGGCATGGTTTCGCCTGCCTCGAGCTTTGCGCCCCACAGCGCGAACATGGTGGCGTCGCCGCCGTCGTCGAGGATCAGGTTGCAGGTGGTGCCGTCCTCGACGCCCCAGTCGAAGATGCGGCCGACATAGTCCCAATAATCGGCGAGGCTCTCGCCCTTTACCGCGAACACCGGCACGCCCGACGCGGCGATCGCGGCGGCGGCATGGTCTTGCGTCGAGAAGATATTGCACGTCGCCCACCGGACTTCTGCGCCGAGCGCAGTCAGCGTCTCGATCAGCACCGCGGTCTGGATCGTCATGTGCAGCGAGCCGACGATTTTCGCGCCCTTCAGCGGCTGCGCCGCACCGAACTCGCTGCGCAGCGCCATCAGGCCCGGCATTTCGGTTTCGGCGATGTTGATTTCCTTGCGCCCGAAATCGGCAAGACCGATGTCGGCAACGACATAGTCACGGGTGTCGGCGGCGAGAGTGGCCACGGGGATTCTCCATAGTTGGCAAAAACGACCGCAGGCGAGCGGCCACGAAATTATCGTGCGCGCCCTAGCCGAAACCCCGTCGCCGATCAAATATAAACTTTTCTTTATATCGTATGTCCAGCGCGGTTCGCCGAGGCGTCAGGCGTACGACCGGGCCGCCGCGAATCCCGCAGCGCGGGCACGGCTCAGGCGCCGCAAAACCGCGCGGCAGCGAAAATAAACTTTCGGCGGGCGCAATTGTGACAGTTCGCCGATCACGAATGTGACAGCGAGTCGCCGCGGCCAAGATTCTGAAAATCCTGACTTATAATGCGCCTTAGCGAATAGCTTATTCCAGCTTTGTGACAGCAGTGTTACAAATGGCTCGAAATATTGACTTTTCTTCAAGGTAGGCAGAAAATCCACCTAAGTTTTCGGGGAGATACCACAAATGAAAAAAATCCTGCTGCCGCTCGTCGCCCTTGCTCTCGCGACCCCGGCCGGCGCGCAATCGATCATCGTCGTGACGGGTCCGCAGGCCGATTCGGAAGCGCTGCCCGTCGCCTATGCCGAACTCAAGGCCGGCGACAATCGCGCCGCCGTCGCCAAGCTGACAGGCGAAACCAAGCTCGACGCACGCGACCCGTCGCGGCTGATCAACCTCGGCACCGCTTATGCGCGTCTGGGTCGCACCGACGATGCCGCCGCCGCCTATACCGCGGCGCTCGGCAGCCCGATCCGCTACGATCTCGAACTGGCGAACGGCCGCTACGTCGACTCGCGCTGGGCCGCGCGCACCGCACTCGCGAACCTCAACGAGGGCCGCCCGCTGCTCGCGCTGGCGCAATAATCTTCCGGCGATAAAAGAATATCGTCATCCCGGCGAAGGCCGGGATCTCGACCTGTATCTTGGCGCACCGGCGGGATCCCGGCCTTCGCCGGGATGACGAAGTTGATTACGCCTCGCCGCCTTCGGTCGTCAGCAACCGGGCATCGATCCCGGCCTCGGCAAAGGCCGCCTGCCAGCGCTCTTCGGGGGGCGTATCGAACAGCAAGGCATCGCTCCCCGGCGTCACATGCCAGCCGTGGCGCACCATTTCGTCCTCGAGCTGCCCGCCGGCCCATCCGGCATAGCCCAGCGCGACCAGCCAGCGCGACGGGCCGCGCCCTTCGCCGATCGCGCGCAGGATGTCGTGCGAGCTCGACACGGTCCAGCGCCCCGCCACCTCGATCGCGCCCTCGCCGCCCCAGTCGCTGCTGTGCAGCACGAAACCGCGCGACTGTTCGACCGGACCGCCGAGAAACACGGGCATATCGAGCATCACGCCGTCGTGCGCGATTTCCAGCTGGTCGAGCACCGCCCCGACGGTCATCCCATCGATCGGGTCGGAAATGCCGATCCCCATCGCGCCGTCCTCGTCGTGGCTGATCATCGCGATCACCGAATGTTCGAAGCGCGGGTCGCCGATTCCGGGCAATGCCAGCAGCAGCTGGCCGGTGAACCAGGGAGGCGCGTTATCCATGCCCCCGTCTTGCCCCGCGGGGCGTTCGGGGTCCAGTCCTTTGCCTGCTTTCTCCACCGCCCGATTTCCTCCGTGGCGCTTGACTCCGGCCCGCCGCCAACCAATGTCTGCGCCGATCCAAATCCCCTCAAACGAAAAAGGATGCCGACGATGACGATCCAGACCGGAGACAAGCTGCCCGAAACGACGCTGGTCAAGGTGACCGAAAACGGCCCCGAACAGGTCAGCACCGCCGATTATTTCAAGGGCCGCAAGGTCGCGCTCTTCTCGGTCCCCGGCGCCTTCACCCCGACCTGCTCGGCCAAACATCTGCCGGGCTTCGTCGACAAGGCCGACGAGCTCAAGGCCAAGGGCATCGACGAGATCGTCTGCACTGCGGTCAACGACGCCTTCGTGATGGGCGCGTGGGGCAAGAACGGCGATGCCGGCGGCGCGGTGACGATGCTCGCCGACGGCAATGGCGATTTCGCCGAAGCCGTGGGCCTGACCATGGACGGCAAGGCGTTCGGCATGGGCAAGCGCGGCCAGCGCTTCTCGATGATCGTCAACGACGGTGTCGTCGAACAGCTCAACGTCGAGGCGCCGGGTGAATTCAAGGTGTCGAGCGCCGACCATATGCTGGAACAGCTCTGAGCTAATGCCCTCCCCCTCCCTGCAAGGGAGGGGCTAGGGTTGGGTAAAAGGCGGCGAGGCTCGATGCCTCGCCGCCTTTGCTCTTTCTCGGCGGGCCAGAGCCTCGACCGGGCATCGAGCCCGGACGAGCCTACCCACCCCCGCCCCCTCCCTCGCAGGGAGGGGAGACCCACCCCTTCCCTTTTGTCACAATTTCGTGCAACAGCGACGCGATGACATCCTCATCGCAAAACCAGAACATCGCCGATCCCGCCGCCCTCGTCGAAGGGATCATCGCCGAGCTGCAGACCCGCTTCCGCGCGTCGGTCTCCAACCTCAAATCCGCGATCGCCGCCTATGTCCACGACGGCACGCTGCCGCCCGCCGACGCCGCGGCGACGGGCCTTTTCGACTATCCCGCGATCCGTCTCACCACCACCGGCGAGCAGCGCGAGGGGCAGAAGGGGCATAATCTTTCCTTCGGACGCTTCGAGCGCGCGGGGGTGTTCGAAACCACCGTCACCCGCCCCGACCTCTTCGCCGATTATCTGCGCGACCAGCTCACCCTGCTCGCGCGGCATTACGACATCGAGATCGAGGTCACGCGCACCGGGCAGCAGATCCCCTTTCCTTACGTGCTCGACGCCAGCGACGGATCGGACATGGGCCGCGTCACCCCGCTCGAGCTCGCACGCCACTTCCCTACCACGGAATTGGCCGACATCGGCGACGAGCTCGCCGACGGCCTGTTCGGCGCCGATCCCGCCGCGTCGCAGCCGCTCGCCTTGTTCGATGCGCTGCGCACCGACTTCAGCCTCGCACGCCTCCGCCATTACACCGGCACTGCGCCCGAGCATTTCCAGCGCTACATCCTCTTCACCAACTACCACCGCTATGTCGACGAATTCGTCGCCTGGGCGGGCGCGCAGGTCGGGCAAGGCCGCTACACCGCGCTCGCGGGCGCCGCGGGCCTCTATGTCGATCAGCCCGGCACCAACGCCAGCGCGCTCGTCGCCGACAGCGCGTGGCGGCGGCACCAGATGCCCGCCTATCACCTGATCGCCCCCGACGGCGGCGGCATCACGCTCGTCAACATCGGCGTCGGCCCGTCGAACGCCAAGACGATCTGCGACCATCTCGCGGTGCTGCGTCCAGAGGCCTGGCTGATGATCGGTCACTGCGGCGGCCTCCGCCCGAGCCAGCGCATCGGCGACTATGTCCTCGCCCACGCCTATCTTCGCGACGATCACATCCTCGACGCGGTGCTGCCCGTCGAAATCCCGATCCCGCCGATCGCCGAAGTGCAGGTCGCGCTGGCGAGCGCCGCCGAAGCGGTGTCGGGCGCCACCGGCGCCGACCTCAAGAAGCGTATGCGCACCGGCACCGTCGTCACCACCGACGACCGCAACTGGGAGCTGCGCTACACCGACAGCGCGCTGCGTTTCTCGCAGTCGCGCGCGATCGGCATCGACATGGAGTCCGCCACCATCGCCGCGCAGGGTTATCGCTTTCGCGTCCCCTATGGCACTTTGCTCTGCGTCAGCGACAAGCCGCTCCACGGCGAGCTCAAGCTGCCCGGACAGGCGAACCGATTTTACGAGGAAGCGATCGCCGCGCATCTCCAGATCGGCATTCGCGCGTGCGAGACGATGCGCGACGAGGGCGCCAAGCTCCACAGCCGGAAATTGCGCGCCTTCAACGAGCCGCCGTTTCGGTGAGTATGCCGGCACGCCTCTCTATTCTTCGTCACCCTGAACTTGTTTCAGGGTCCATGGCCGGGCATTGCCGCCTGCGCCGCGTCTGAGGCGAGGGCCGGCCATGGATGCTGAAACAAGTTCAGCTTGACGAGAAGGGAGTGAATCGAGCCATGCACAACTTCGCCACTCTCTCCCGCTCCATCGCCGGCCGCGTCGCGATCGTCACCGGCGCCGCGAGCGGCATGGGCCGCGCGACCGCGCTGCTGCTCGCCAGCGAAGGCGCGAAGGTCGCGGTCACAGATCTCGATCTCGCCGCCTGCGAAGCCGTGGCGACCGAGGCCGGGCCGAACGCCAAGGCCTTCGCGCTCGACGTCGCCGACGGCGAGGCGATCAAGCGCACCGTTGCCGAGATCGCCGAAACCTTCGGCGGCATCGACATCCTCATCAACAACGCCGGCGTCTCCAGCTTCGCCCCGCTCGACGCCGAAGATGACTATGAAGCGATCTGGCACCGCGCGCTCGCGGTGATGCTGACCGCGCATCAGCGCATGGTCCGCGCCGCGCTGCCGTGGCTCCGCGAAAGCGACGCCGCGCGCATCGTCAACATCGCCTCGACCGAGGGCCTCGGCGCGACGCCGGGCGACACGCCCTATGTCGCGGCAAAGTCGGGCGTCGTGGGCCTCACCCGCGGCCTTGCGGTCGATCTCGGCAAAGAGGGCATCACGGTCAACTGCATCTGCCCCGGCCCGATCCGCACCGGCATGACCGACAAGGTGCCCGAAGAGGATAAGGCCGTCTTCGCCAAGCGCCGCACCGCGCTTCGCCGCTATGGCGAGCCCGAGGAAGTCGCGCATGTGACGCTCAGCCTCGTGCTGCCGGCCGCCAGCTACATCACCGGCGCGGTCATCCCGGTCGACGGCGGGCTGATGGCACGCAACGCCTGACCACGACAAAAACCGCGCAAAACCGGGTTTTTGCGCGGTATCGACGATATCAACCATAGGAATCCGTGAAACGGCCAGATGTTGCACGGTTCGCCGCGCGGCGGGCTCACGTTACCCCGCTCCTCTACCCCCTCGCTGAACTTTTGCCCCGCCGCAACGGTTGACGCGAGGATCATGGGCAAGGGCCAGTCCGGCCCGTTTTTCGAAGGAGCAATATATGAAGGTCATTTCCCGCAGTCCGAGGCTGATGCTGGCGGTCGCCATGCTGGCCAGCACCGCATCGATCGGCGTCGCAGCCCAGGACAGCTATCCCGATCAGGCGATCACCGTGAACGGCGAACTGCCCTCGCCCGACCAGATGACCAAGGGTCCCAAGGTCGAAGGCCTGATCTCGGCACGCACCGACGGCCGGATGCAGGTCACCACCGCCGACGGCAGCAACCAGACCATCGCGATCGCCGACTATACCAAGATCAAGGGCAGCGGCGGCTTCCTCGGCCTCAGCAGCAACAAGCTTGCCGCCGATGCGCTGCTCAACGGCCTGCCGGTGACGATCGACACCTATCAGTGGGACGGCGGCCTCGTCGCCAACCAGATCGCGCTCAAGACCAAGGATCTCAAGACTGCGTCGATGATCCGCACCGGCACGGCGCAGGGCTTCGCCGAACAGACCGCCGCGACCGAGGCGCTGCGCGGCCGCGTCGGCGACATCGACCAGTATAACGTCAAGGCCACGACCAACGTCAATTTCGACACCGGCAAGGCCGTGCTGACCGAACAGGCGAAGGCCGACCTCTGCGCCGCGGCGAACCAGGCAAACAGCACCGAAAATGCGCTGCTGCTCGTCGTCGGCTACACCGACTCGACCGGCAGCGAGGAGCTGAACCAGGAGCTTAGCGAAAAGCGCGCGAGCCGCGTGGTCAACTACCTACAGCAGGCGTGCGGCTGGAAGCCCTATCGCATGCTGACCCCGACCGGCATGGCCGAAGCCGACCCGGCGGCGGACAATTCCACCCCCGAAGGCAAGGCGCAGAACCGCCGCGTCGCGGTGAACATCCTCGTCAGCAAGGCTGTCGACGGAATCTGACAGATGCGGGGTGGGTGAAAGCCCACCCCGTTTCGATTCAAAGCCGCCTTATTTTTCGTTCGTGTCGAGCGTGATCTATATGACGGCTTGTTCGCCCTCCCCGCACCACCGGCACGGGGAGGATCGCCGGTCAAACCCCTTCGCTGACCCGGTAACGCTCGCCGACCTCGCGCCGCGACAGCCCCGGCCCCATCGCCAGCCGCGCGGCATGATAGGCGTCCCACTGGCTTTCATCGGCGAGCGGCGGGATCGTGACTTCCTCGCCGCGATCGAGGCCCAGCAGCGCCGCGTCGACCAGATCGTCGGCGTCCATCACCATCTCGGCCGGAAAGGCGTCGATATCCTTGCCCGAACGTTCCCAGATTTCGGTGCGCGTCGCGCCGGGCAGCACCGCTTGAACCAGCACGCCCTGTTCGCGCACGCTGTTCGCCAGCGACAGGCTGAGGTTGAGCAGAAAGGCCTTCGATCCGCTGTACACGCCCTCGAAGGTCTCGGGCGCGAGCGCCAGGACCGAGGCGATATTGACGATCGCGCCCGTGCCGCGCGCGGCAAAGCCCTTGCCCGCCGCGATCGCCAGCCGCGCCGCGGCGGTGATGTTCAGCGCGATGATCGTCTGGATCTCGGCCGCGCTATTTTCCAGCGTGCCGCCGTTCAGGGACATGCCGGCATTGTTCACGAACAAAGTGATCGCCGCATCGTCGATCAGCCGTTGCTCGATCCGCGTCACGTCGTCGCTGTTGGTGAGGTCGGCGGCAATTACATCGACCGCGATGTCATGCTCGGCGCGCAGCTTCGTCGCCAGCGCCTCCATCTGCGCAGCATTGCGCGCGACGAGGATCAGGTCTTGCCCGCGCTTGGCGAGGCGGTCGGCATAGACGGCGCCGAGGCCGGTCGAAGCGCCCGTGATCAGGGCGGTTCCGTTGGGGATGGTCATAATTTTGCTCCTTCAAAGACGGCCCCCGGAGTATCCCGGCAAGAGTCGCTTGCAAAATGATAGTGACTGCCCCATATGGCTTCAATGGGTACGCAAGAAAATAATTCGGGCATCTGCCCCGTCGACCGCGGGCTGATGCGCGTCGGCGACCGCTGGAGCATATTGATCCTGCGCGACATCGACCGCGGGCTGACGCGCTACGACCAGATCCGTACCAGCCTCGGCATCGCGCCGAACATATTGGCGCGGCGGCTGGCCGCGCTCACCGAGGCCGGGCTGATCGAAAAGCGCCGCTACAGCGCGCGGCCCCCGCGCGACGAATATCTGCTGACCGAAGCCGGGCGCGACTTCCTGCCGATCCTCGCGGCAATCGGCGCCTGGGGGCGCAAACATAATGGCAGCGGCGCGTTGACGCGCCAGATCGACGCCGAGACGGGAGAGCCGGTCCGGCCGGTCGTTATCGACGCGAACACCGGCGCGCCACTGGGATCGCGCCCGCTCCGCATCGAATATCCGGACTAAATCCCTCTCCGCTTGGGGAGGGCCGCGGGCTAACTATTTGTACATGCCCTCGCGCAGGTTGATGCCGTGCTCGATCCAGACCTTGAGCGCACACAGCATCTGCGACCAGCCCTGGCAATTGCCGTAGGAAGCGCCGAGTGCCCCCTGGTTCTCGCGCCAGCCTTCCTCGGCGATCTCGACGAGCGTGCGACCGTCGTCGAGCGCCTTGAAGCTCATCGTCACCCGCGTGCGGTAATCGGCATCCTTGAGTTCGGCGCCATCCACGTTTGGCGCCTCGCCCTCGTTCGCCTGCCATTCGAGGACGATCTTCTCGTCCTCGACGACTTCGATGACATAAACGGGGAAAGCGCCCGGAAAATCGTGGAAGTCCCACTCCACCGTCGCGCCGGTCTCGAGCCGGCCTTTCGCGCCGCCGGTGGTGAAATAGTTCGACAGTTTCGCGGGGTCCGCGACCGCCTCGAACACCTCGTGCACCGGCTTCGCGATCCGCGCCGCCACCCGGAATTTCAGTTCCATATCCAGTCTCCGCTTGAGTCGCTGCCTTTTATGTTATATTTATATAACATGTCAATTCACGACCAGTTCGACGCGACCTTCAAGGCGCTCGCCTCGCCGATCCGGCGGCAGATACTCGACGACCTGAAGGACCAGCCGCTGACCACCGGGGCCTTGTGCGGCCATTTCGCCGACATCGACCGCTGCACGGTGATGCAGCATCTCAAGGTGCTGGAGGATGCCGGGCTGGTGATCGCCGAGCGCCGCGGCCGCGAGCGCTGGAACCATCTCAACGCGATGCCGATCCAGGACATCCACGACCGCTGGATCGGCCCCCACGCCGCCGCCGCGAGCGCGCGGCTCGCGCGCTTCAAGCAGGCAGTCGAAACGGCAGCGACATGATGCGCTAGGGAGCCGCCTTTTCCGCGAGCTTCTCCGCGCAGTCGTCCACCGCCGCATAGAGCGGGCTCAGCATGTCATACATGCTGCGCTGCTTCCCAATGACCCTGACAAGGCCTTTAGCCGTCCGGATGTGCAGCGAATCCTCGCGCATGATCGAATGGGGCGCGGGCGCCTCCACCGGGCCATCCTCGCCCACCCCGCTCATATCGACCGCATAAGCCATGCCCTTGCCCTCGAGGCGGGACAGTTCGGCACGCATTTGCGGGCATTGGACCGAATCGACCAACTCGGTCCTTATGTTGGCCCGAAGCACGGTCGCTGGCGACGGAAGTTCGGAAAAGATCCGCGCAGCATCGAGCAACCACACATCCGAATCCGGTTCGACACCTTCGCGCTTTAGCGCGGCGACGAGCGTCGCAGGATCGAAGGATTGCCGGAAGAATTCGCCGAGCGGGCTATGCTCGTCGAGTGCCGCTACCGGTATATTGACCTTGCGCAAGACGAACAGGCAGTCGTTGCGATCGACGTCCCATTGCCCCACCGCCCGGCAATAGCCGCGAATCTCGCCCGATTGATAATGGCCATAGTCGCTGAATTTCTTGTAGGTGACGATTTCGGCCTGGGGGCGATATCCCGGTCTGTCGGGGATATCCTTCATCGCATCGTCGATGATCGGCCCCTTGTGCTGCTCCAGCCAGTCGGCGTAGCGCCCATAAAGGCCGACCATATCATATCCGTCGAGCGTCATCGGCAGATCGTCGCGCGGCGGCGGTGGCGGCGGCGGCGCAGCCGCCGCCGCCACCGCCGCGCCGCACGCCAGCATCGCCAGGGCGAGACGCCTCACCACCCGGTCGGCTTGCCCTTGTTCTGCTCGTCGAGCCATGCCTTCAGCGGCGCGAAATATTCGGCCATCGCCTTGCCCGACATCTCGCGGCTGCCGGTGAAGGCCTCCAAAGCGTCGGGCCAGGGCTTCGACGCGCCCATTTCGAGCATCGCGTTCAATTTCGCGCCAACCTCCTTGTTGCCGTAGAAGGAGCAGCGGTGGAGCGGTCCCTTCCACCCCGCCTGGTCGCATGCGGCTTTGTAGAACTGGAACTGCAGGATGCGCGCGAGGAAATAGCGCGTGTAGGGCGTGTTGCCCGGGATATGGAACTTCGCCCCCGCGTCGAAGGCCTCGGCCGGGCGCTGGCCCGGCGGGACGATGCCCTGATATTGGGTGCGCAGCTGGGTCCAGGCCTTGTTGTAATCGGCGGGCTTGATCGTGCCGTCGAACACGCCCCAGCGCCAGCGGTCGACGAGCAGGCCGAAGGGCAGGAAGGCGACCTTGTCCATCGCCTGGCGCAGCAAGAGGCCGGTGTCCTTGTCGGCGCTCGGCACTTTGGCCTCGTCGAGCAGGCCGATGTCCACCAGATATTGCGGCGTGATCGACAGCGCGACGAAATCGCCGATCGCCTCGTGGAAGCCGTCGTTGGCACCGTTGAGGTAGAGGAACGGCTGCTCCTTATAGGCGCGCTGGTAGTAGTTGTGGCCGAGTTCGTGGTGGATGGTGACGAAATCGTCGGCATTCACCTTGATGCACATCTTGATGCGGATATCGTCCTTGTTGTCGATATCCCACGCCGAGGCGTGGCACACGACCTCGCGGTCGGCGGGCTTGGTGAACATGCTGCGCTTCCAGAAAGTCTCGGGCAGCGCTTCCATGCCGAGCGACGAATAGAAATTCTCGCCCGCCTTGACCATGTCGAGCGGGCCCTTGCCCTTTTCGGTCAGGAGGTCGCCGATGTCGTAGCCGAGTTCGCCCGAACCCGCGGGCGCTACCAGCGGGTAGATATTGCCCCATTCCTGCGCCCACATATTGCCGAGCAGGTCGGCACGGATCGGACCGGTCTTGGGCTGCACCGCGTCGCCATATTTCTCGTTGAGCTTCGAGCGGACATAGGTGTGGAGCGCCATGTAGAGCGGCTTCACTTCCTGCCAAAGCCGCTCGGTGGTCTTGGCGAATTCCTCCGGCGGCATGTCGTAACCCGAGCGCCACATCGCGCCGGTGTTCGCGAAGCCCAGCTCCTTCGCGCCCTCATTGGCGATGCCGACCAGCTTGGCGTAATCCTGCTTCATCGGCGCGCCGACATTGTCGTGCCAGCTGGTCCACATTTCGGCGAATTCGGCGGGAGTGTGCTGGAGATTGCCCATCTCGGCCTCGATATCCGAGCCCGAGATTTCCTTGCCCTTCAGCGTGCCGCGCCCCTTGCCGTACTGCGACTGGAGGTCGGTCGCGATGCGGTTGAGCTCGGTCGCGGCGCCCGGCTTGGTCGGCGCGGGGAGGACGAGGCCGTTGCGCAAGATGTCGAGCTTGCGCTTGGTATCGTCGCTGAGCCCCGGCACGCTCGCATATTTCGCGGCCTCGAGCGCATATTTGACCGCCTTTTCGGTGCCGACGGCGTTGATCCGCGAGGCCATCGCGTCGGTGTCCTCGGTGAGGTAGGTCGCGTTGACCCAGTTCACCTGACTCGCCTCGACCGTATAGTCGAACAGATCCTTTTCGGCGGCGGCGATAAAGGCGTCGGCGTCCGCCGCGGTGGGTTGCGCCGACTTGCCGGCCGCGGGCTTGTCCTTCGCCTTTTCGGCCGCCAGCGCGGGGCCGGCGAGCGCGAGCGACAAGGCGAGCGACATCGTCGAGATCATGGCTTTCATGGGGGTGCGATCCTCATCTGGTGGTGCGCTCTGTGGCGCCGTGAAGGCTGTTTGGACCCGCCCGCCGACAGGGTCAAGCCGCGAGGAAGGCCGCCATCGCGTCGCCCATTTCGGGCTGGGTGACGCTCGACATATGCGTGCCGGGGACGGTCACCAGCCGCGCGTCGGCAAGCGCCGCAGCCAGCTCGGGGGCCGAACCATTGTCCTGGTCCGCCTCGCCGCAGACGAGCAGGGTCGGCATGGTGATCGCCGCGAGCATGTCGGGCGAGGTATCGGTGAAGCTGTCGAGCAAATGCCCCGCAGCGATGCGGTCGACCCTCATCGTCTTCATGAACTGGATCGACAGCCACGTGTCGTCGCCGCGCTTCGCGCTTTCATATTCGGCGATGACGCGCTTGAAGAAGGCGCCGCGCCGCTGCCAGCCCGCGAGCCCCGCAAGCCCCATGCCGCCGAGGATCAGGCGGCGCGGCTTCATACCCGCAACGACCGCGCGCACGCTGGTCCGCGCGCCGAGCGAGAAGCCGCCGAGATCGAAATCGCCGAGGCTGAAATGCGCGACCAGATCTTCGAGGTCGTGGACCAGCACATCGGGCGGATAAAGCCCCTCTTCGTGCGGCGCCTCGCTCGACCCGTGGATGCGGAGGTCGGGCATGATCACGCGAAAGCCGGCACCGGCGATCTTCGCCGCGGTGCCGAATTTGATCCAGTTGACCTCGGCGCTCGAAAAGAGCCCGTGGAGGAGCACGACGGGACGGCCTTCACCGATCTCGCGCACGGCGAGGCGCACGCCGTCGCGGGCTTCGAAAAACGCCGGGTCGGTCATCGCGGCAACAGGCCCTTCTGTTCCATGCGCCAGCGCGCCATGTCGATGCGGTCCTGCCCGAAGAAGGGCTCGCCGTCGAAGACCAAGGTCGGTACGCCCCAATGGCCGGCGATCTCGAGCGCGACCTGGTTGGCGGCGATCTCGGTATCGAGCGTATCGGCGTCGCGCTCCGCCTCGGCATCCAGCTCGGCTAGGTCGAGCCCGGCACGCTTGGCGGCGCCCGCGAGATGGTCGCCGAGGTGCCAGTCGACCGCGCCGCCCCAGATGAGCTGCGCCGCCTCATGCGCGAAGGCGAGGCTCTTGCCGCGGCGCGACGCGGCCTGGCCGAGGCGCGTGAGGCGGTAGATGTACGGCTGCTCGGCGGCGATCTCGCGCGTCATGATGTCCTGCACGATCGGGTCGGGGCGCGGCGGGCCGAAGGGGATGCCGTGGAACTGCGCGACGCGGATCATGTCGCGCATCGTGTAGCTCAGCCAGTTGGGGTGGTTGCGCTCGAAGAAATCGGGCTGGCGGATCGCGAGCGGATAGACCGGGCGCAGGTTGATCGCGAGGTCGTGGCTCGCCGCGAGCGCGCGGTAGCGGGCGATGCAGAGGTAGCTGTACGGCGAGCGGAAGGACCAGAAAAGGTCGGCGGTCAGGGTCATGCACGCAGCATAGCGGCGGCGGGCGATTTGTCGATGTTGCGGCGGTAGCGAAACCGCCGCGCAGCACGACTTGCATTTAGTAGCAATTGCTATTATATCGCATGCCATGAGTGAGACCATCGGCTTCCTGCTGAACGACACCGCGCGGATGTTTCGCCGCGATTTCAACGCGCGCACGAAGGAGAGCGGAATCACCGCGCTGCAGTCGCGCGTGCTCACTTATCTGGCGCGCTACCCCGGAATCCGGCAGGGCCCGCTCGCCGAACTGATCGAGGTCGAGCCGATCACGCTGTCGCGGATGATCGACCGGCTGGAGGAAGGCGCGCTGGTCGAGCGCCGCGCCGACCCCACCGACCGCCGCGCGTGGCAGCTTTACCTGACGGCGCAGGCCGAACCCTTGCTCGATCACCTCCGCCAGACCGCGAAGGCGGTGGTCGCCGAAGCCACCGAAGGGATGAGCGAGGCCGAGCGCGAGATGCTCGCGGCGCTGGTCGAGCGCGTCCGCGCCAATCTGTCGCGCCGCATATGCCAAAAAGAAAAAGAGACGATCTGATGGCCCAGCTCTCCACCACCCCGCCGAAGGCCGAAGAAGCCAAGCCCCCCAAGGCAGCACCCAAGGCAGACCCCGTGCCCGTGCCGCAGCCAGCGACCGCGTCCGATACTGCGGCGAAACCGACTTTGCGCACCCGCCTCCTGATGTTCGGCCTGCCCGCCCTGCTGATTGCGGGCGGCGCCGGCTGGTGGCTGACCAGCGGCGGGTCGGTGTCGACCGACAATGCCTATGTCCAGATGGACAAGGTCTCGATCGCCGCCGAGGTCGGCGGGCGGATCACCGAGGTCGCGGTGAAAGACGGGCAGAACGTGACCGCAGGCCAACTCCTCTTCCGCATCGACGGCGAGCCCTATCGGCTGAATGTCGCACAGGCGACCGCGGCGATCGACGCCGCCGAGGTCGAGGTCGGCAATTTGTCGGCGAGCGCGAACACGTCGAGCGTCGACATCGCCGCGGCGCGCGAGGATGTGAAATTCGCCGAAGTGACCTTCGGGCGCCAGGCGGCGCTGATGGAAAAGGGCTTCACCACCAGGGCGGCCTACGACGCCGCGCGCCACGCGGTGAGCCAGGCGCGCGAGCGCGTCCGCCAGGCCGAGGCCGCCGCCGCCGAGGCGCGCGTCAAGCTCGCCGCGGGCCCGTCCAGCGGGATCAACCCGCAGGTCGAGGCGGCGCGCGTCCAGCGCGCGCAGGCGCAGGTCAATCTCGGCCGCACCGAGGTGCGCGCGCCGAGCGCGGGACGCGTCGCGCAGTCGGACCGGCTGCAGATCGGCCCGATGATGGTCGCGGGGCTGCCCGCGGTGACCTTGGTCGACACGGCGCATCCGTGGGTCGAGGCCAATTTCAAGGAAACCGACCTCGCCGACATGCGCGTCGGCCAGCGCGCCGAGATCAGCTTCGACGCCTATCCGGGGCTGAAGATCCGCGGCCATGTGCTGACGATCGGCGCGGGCACGGGCAGCGAATTTTCGGTGCTGCCGGCGCAGAACGCCACCGGCAACTGGGTCAAGGTGACGCAGCGCGTGCCGGTGAAGATCGCCTTCGACGAAAAACCGTCGCGCGAGATGATCGCGGGGCTGTCGGCCGATGTGCGGGTGTTCACCGGCAACGGGGCGGTGGCGGGGAAATAGGGCGTGGGTGGCGTGGCCAATGCCTTCGACATCCGATCCTCCCTGTCGCGAAGCGATGGGGAGGTGGCAGCGCGGAGCGCTGACGGAGGGGCCTTGGCGCGACCGCCCCTCCACCACCCGCATCGCGGGCGGTCCCCCTCCCCACGCCTTCGGCGCAGGGAGGATCTTTTCTAGCCATGGCCAGCCGGTCCCTCCCCCGCCGCTCGCCCGCCGCGGCGCTACCCGCCGACGACCGCATCCCCCTCCACGAGCGCGTCCGTTACCGCGGCCTCCTCATGGTCGCCGTCATGGGCGCGTCGATCATGCAGATCCTCGACACGACCATCGCCAATGTCGCGATCCCGCATATGCAATCGGCGCTGGGCGCGACGAGCGAGACGGTGACCTGGGTGCTCACCAGCTATATCCTGGCCAGCGCCATCGCGATGCCGATCACCGGCTGGCTCGCCGACCGCATCGGGCGGCGCGAATTGTTCCTCGCCGCGATCGTGGGGTTCATCATCACCTCGATGGCGTGCGGCGCGGCGCAGTCGCTCGAACAGATGGTCGCCTTTCGCTTCCTGCAGGGGATCAGCGCCGCCTTCATCGGGCCGCTGTCGCAGTCGGTGATGCTCGACATCAACCCGCCCGACAAACAGGCGCGCGCGATGTCGATCTGGGGCATGGGGATCATGATCGGGCCGATCCTGGGCCCGGTGCTCGGCGGCTGGCTGACCGAGAGCGTCAACTGGCGCTGGGTGTTCTACGTCAACCTGCCCGTCGGGCTGTTGACGCTGGCGATGATGTGGGCGCTGCTGCCCGCGACGCGCACCAGCGACCGCCGGTTCGACCTGTTCGGTTTCTCGATGCTCGCGCTGGGGCTCGCGTCGCTGCAGCTGATGCTCGACCGCGGCGCGCACCAGGACTGGTTCGACAGCGTCGAAATCTGGATCGAATGCGGCGTCGCCATCGCCTGCCTGTGGATGTTCGCGGTGCATCTGTTCACCTCGCGGCGCGATACCTTGTTCAACCGCGCCATGCTCGCCGACCGCAACCTCGTCACCGCGATGGGCTTCATGATCGTGATCGGCGTCGTGATGTTCGCGTCGATGGCGCTGCTGCCGCCGATGCTGCAGAATCTGTTCGGCTGGCCGGTGATCGATACCGGCGTCGTGCTCGCGGTACGCGGCATCGGCATCCTCGCGAGCATGTGGTTCGCGGGCCAGATGCTGGGCAGGATCGACGCGCGCTGGATGGTGGGTTCGGGATTGCTGATCGCGGCGCTGTCCTTGTGGCAGATGAGCCACTGGTCGCTGGAAATGGGGATGCAGCCGGTGATCGTCAGCGGCGTCGTCCAGGGGCTGGGCATGGGGCTGATCTTCATCCCGCTCAACACCATGGCCTTTGCGACGATCGCGCCGCAGTATCGCACCGACGGGTCGAGCCTGCTCAACCTGCTACGCAGTATCGGCGCGTCGGTGGGGATTTCGACCGTCACCACCCTGCTAGGCGCGAATATCCAGACGAGCCACGAGGATCTGGTCGCGCATGTCACCAATAGCTCGACGAGCCTGCTCGACCCGTCGACCGCCGACCGCTTCGGCATCGCCGGCGACGCCGCGATGGCGATGGTCAATGCCGAGATCAACCGCCAGGCGGCGATGGTCGCCTATATCGACGATTTCTGGCTGATGATGTGGGTGACGCTGGCGTCGATCCCGCTGGTGCTGCTGCTGCGCCCGCCCAAGCCGGGGGCCGATAAGGCGTCGGTGGCGGATATGGGGCATTAGCGATGGCGCGCGCGGAGCAGCAGGAGATCGCGATGCGGATCGTCATCGAGCAGCCGGTGGTCGGCGTACCGCACAGCCTGCAGGACAAGGACGGCGGGCCGCTCGATGCCAAAGCGTCGGTGGCGGGTGAGCCGCTGGTCTTCGATTTTGCGATCCGCGCCGGGCCGGGGCCGAAATTCTTCGGCGATCAGGTGCGGCGCGAGGGCCCGGTGCAGCGCTTCGTCTATATCCGCATCGGCGACCTCGCCGGCGATCATGCCTCGCCGTGGAGCCGGCGGATGAAGATCGACATCCACGATATCGGGCGGAATCTGCTTGATGCCGCCGCAAAGGACGGTCGGCAGATTGTGCTATCGGTCAACGGGACGGGCAAGGACGGCAAGCCGGCCTGCGCGACGGTGGCGGTGACGGGGCGGCGGCTGGTTTAGCTCGCTACTGATCCTCCCCATTCCGGAGAGGATCGGCTTTGTCGACCAACGCCCGAAACGGATCGCCGATAAGCCCACCTTTCATCGCCGCGCTAACCAACTATTAACCGGCCGACTCCATCAAACCGGCATGGCCATTTCCGGATATTTTCTGCCCGCGGCGCCCGGCGCCGACCGGCGTCAGGGCGGACGACGCAAGCTCAGCTTGCTCGCGAAAGGCGCGCGGCACGACGGCAAGGGCATCGACGTCCAGATCCACAATATCTCGGGCACCGGCCTGCTTTTCGAAAGCGACATCAAGCTGGCGGCGGGCGACCGGATCGAGATCGAGCTGCCGCACGCCGGGGACATCACCGCGGTGGTGATCTGGGCGAGCGGGCGGCATTTCGGATGCCAGTTCGAGGGCCCGGTGTCGCGCGCGACGCTCAGCGCGGTCGAGCTCAAGAGCGCGACCGAGGCGCTCGCTGCCCCCGAAGCGACCGAAGAAACGGCCACGGGCCCCGCGGCCGACGAGCCCTTCGGTGACCGACTGCTGCGGCTGCGCACCAAGGCCGGGATAGACCGCGCCGACGTCGCGAAGCGCATGAACGTCAGTGCGGCATCGGTGCTCGGCTGGGAAAAGGGCCGCGTCCGCCCCAAACGCAGCCGGATGGCGGCGCTCGCGAAGATTTTGGGCGTGCCCCCCGCCGAACTGCTGGGCGAGGCGGCTTTTGACAAGGTGGCGGAGGCAATCGATCGCAGCCGCAAGGAGATCGCGCGCGCGGTCGGCGTGAGCGCCGACAAGGTGCGGATCATCGTCGAATATTAGGGGTTGGGGGTTAGGGTCCGGTTCCGGACGGCCCTCCATCTCGCTTGGTTTGTTCCCGCCCCCTCAGCGGAAGAAACAATTCACCCCCGCGAACAACGCGTCGATCTTCGCGTCGTCGCCGGGCGCCGCGAACATGCCGCCGATGGCCTTCTCGCCCTCGCCCAAGCTAAACTCCTCGCCCAGCGTGCTGTCCTCGATCGCGATGAGCTTGACCGATGCCGCCGCCTTGGCGCGCGGGGTGCCGACCGCGATGCCGCTCATCGTCGAATAATTCTCCGCGCCGGGCTCGTTGCCGAGGAACCAGCCGGCGAATTTGCCGTCCTGGAAATTGAGCGTCATCGCGTCGTAGCGGGTGAAGTCCATCGGCCCCGCGCCGCATTCCGCGTTGCTGCTGCGGTCGCTCTCCTTGCCCATCACGCGGCCCAGCGCTTCCTCGGCCTGGACCCGCGGGACGCCGAAAGCGAGCAGGCTGGTCTTGCCGTTCGCCTTGTCGACGAAACGCAGGCCCTCGCCGTCGAGGCTGATCGCGGTGGTCGCGGCGGCGGGACCGTCGGCCCTGGCCTCGGGGACCGGGAGCGCGGCGGGCTCCTTCTCCGCGGGCGCGCTATCCGCGGCGGGTTTGCAGGCGGCGAGCAGGCCGATCAGAACGAGGGTGGTGAGATTGCGCATCATCGGCTCCTGCGAAGAACGGGGAGCAGCAATATCGCACCCAGGGCGGCGAGCGCCATATCCTTTTGCGCGTCCCAGATGTCGCCCTGCTGCCCGTTGTAGCGGTCGGCGGTCTCGCCCACCGCGACGATCGTGAGCAGCCATTCGAACATCTCGTAGAGGCACGAGATGGCGAGCACCCAGGCGAGGACGGTCAGCGCGGCGCCGCGCGTCGTCAGCCCGCCCCAGCGGCGGGCGATCTCGGCGACGGGGACGACCGACAGCGCGCCGAAGGCGAAATGGACGAGGCGGTCGTAGTGGTTGCGGGTCCAGCCCGTCGCGTCGGAGAGGCTGATGCCGGTCAGCGCGCGCGCCCAGTCGTCGTAGGGGACATTGCTGTAGGCGTAGCGGCCGCCGAGCGTGTGGAGCGCCAGGAAGAGCGCGATGCAGGCGAGCGACGCGGTCGAGAGCGGCCAGCGCCGCAGCAGCCAGGGCGAGGCGAGCAGGAAGGCGAGTGTCGGGATATGCTGGAGCAGCGCGATCTCGGGATAGGGCTGCGCGATCTGGGCGAGCAGGAGCAGCGCCGCAAGGAGGCCGAGGAGGATTTTCTGCGCGCGCGGAAGGGCGGTGATCACCAGCGCAGCGACATGCAGCTGAGCCCCGCGTCGATGCGCGCGATCTGACGCGTCGCGAGCGGGCGGATCGCGAAGCCGCGCGAGGCGAGCAGCGCGTGGGTTGCGGTCCAGCGGTCGCCGACGAGGATGGTATCGTTGATACGCAGCAGGTTCGCCGCTTCTTCCTCGCCGGGGGGCGTCACGACGACCTCGAGCCCGGCGAATTGCGGGCAGCCGGCGAGCGCGGGGACGGCGAAGATCGTCTCGGCGTCGATCAGGCCGCAGCCGGTCTTGAAATGAAGCACGCCGGGTGGCGTGTCGGCGATCTCGGCTTGGTAGCCGAGGTCGGCGAGCAGGCTGGCGAGCGCTTCGGCGCCGGCGCGGTCGGTGCGCGCCGACAGGCCGATGACGACGCGGTCGGCGAGACGCAGCACGTCGCCGCCGTCGACATGACCTGCGGTGAGTTCGAGCAGTCGGTCGTGGTGCGCGGCGAGCGCTTCGCGGATATGGTCGACCTCGCCCGCGCGGGTGGCGGCCCCGGGGCGGAGCAGGATCGCGCCGTTAGCGAAAGTCAGCGCGACGTCCTCGACGAACAGCGCGTCGGGGAAGGCGTCGAGCGGCGGGAGGATGGTGAGGTCGAGGTCGAGGTCGCGGAGCGCCGAAACATAGGCATCATGCTCGGCGGCGAGGCCGGCGAAATCGGGGTCGGGGCCGCCGTCGGCGCGGATGCCGTGGATGGCGGACGGAGCAGGGGTGCGGAGGAGGGCGTGGGTGAAGAGATGGGGGGCGGTCATATCGTCGGCATAGCCCGAAGACTTCGCCATCGGCAATCCGATCCTCCCCAGGCGAAGCCATGGGGAGGTGGCAGCCCGAAGGGCTGACGGAGGGGTTTGGGCGCTACCGTCGAAACCCCTCCACCACGCCCTACGGGCGCGGTCCCCCTCCCCAACGCTTCGCGATGGGGAGGATCTTGATGCCTCAGCCCTTCTTCAGATGTCGACGCCCCAGCAGCTCCGCAATCTGCACCGCGTTCAAAGCCGCACCCTTGCGAAGGTTGTCGCTGACGCACCACAGGTTCAGGCCGTTATCGACCGTCGGATCATCCCGAACCCGCGACACGAAGGTCGCGAAGTCGCCGACGCATTCGACGGGGGTGATGTAACCACCGTCCTCGCGCTTGTCGTGGAGCACGACGCCCGGGGCCTCGCGCAGGATGCGCTGCGCATCCTCGGCCGACAGCTCCTCCTCCATCTCGATGTTGATCGCTTCCGAATGGCCGACGAAGACGGGGACACGGACGCAGGTCGCGGTGACCTTGATCTTGGGATCGAGGATCTTCTTCGTCTCGACGACCATCTTCCACTCTTCCTTGGTCGAGCCGTCGTCGAGGAACTTGTCGATGTGCGGGATGACGTTGAAGGCGATCTGCTTGGTGAACTTCTGCACGTCCTTTTCGTCGCCGACGAAGATCTGGCGCGTCTGGTTCCACAGCTCGTCCATACCCGCCTTGCCGGCGCCCGACACCGACTGATAGGTCGAGACGACGACGCGCTTGATCGTCGCGGCATCATGCAGCGGCTTCAATGCGACGACCATCTGCGCGGTCGAGCAATTGGGGTTGGCGATGATATTGCGCTTTTTATAGCCGTCGATCGCGTCGGGGTTCACCTCGGGCACAATCAGCGGCACGTCGGGGTCCATCCGGTAGAGCGAGCTGTTGTCGATCACCACGCAGCCGGCCGCGGCGGCCTTGGGCGCATGGATCGCGGTTGCGTCGCTGCCGATCGCGAAGATCGCCATGTCCCAGCCGGTCCAGTCGAAATTGTCGATATTCTGGCATTTGGCGGTGCGGCCGGTGTCGCCGAGTTCGATATCGAGGCCCTGGCTGCGCGACGAGGCGACCAGCGCGAGTTCGTCGATCGGGAATTCGCGTTCGAACAGGATGGCGAGCACTTCGCGCCCGACATTGCCCGTCGCGCCGGCGACAACGATACGATAACCCATGAAAACACTCCTCAGCGTGAAACTTGAAATCTGGTCAGACCTTCCAGCGGAAATGGCCGGTCAGCGGGTGGTCGAACAAGGCGTCCTCTTCGCGGGCGCCGCGGCCGATATTGTGGATGATCAGCGGGCGGCCCGCGGTGGTGGTTCGGTCGGAGACGATGCCGGTGTGCGGAAAGCGCCCGCCGGTCATCGCGGTGAAGATATCGCCCGGTCGCCAGTCGGCGGGATCGCTGGAGACGGGGAGCCGCGCGCGCTGGCGCGTCCAATAGGTGGCAAGGTTGGGCACGCGGCGATGGTCGATGTTGCGGTCGGGCCGGCGCAAGCCCCAGTTTTTCGGATAGGCCCCAAAGTCGCCCTTCATGTCGGCGTTTACAAGGGCCTGGAGATCGACGCCGAACGCGTCGCGATAGGCGCGGATGAGGACGTCGGTGCACACGCCCTTGGCGCGGTCGACGTCGCCGTTCGGGAAGGCGAGCATGGTGTAGGCCGGGTCATAGGCCAAGGTGACACCGACCTGCTTGCGGGCGGCCGCAACCAGCCGCTCGGCGGTGGTCGCCGCCGCCGCCCGGCCCGCCGGCCCCAGCGCCGCAAAGCACAGCCCCGCGCCGAGGACGGCGCGCCGGGAAAGCTGGAAGGACGCGGACTGATGCATGGATTTGCGTTGCCCAAATGAAAAACGACCGGTTTCGCGCTTTGGCGGAACCGGTCGTTTTGGAAAGCTGTTTTCGCTTGGGGTTGGGAAAGTGTCCCTTAGCCCTCGCTGGCTTCCGGCCGGTAATCGCGGCGCTCCGCAATACGCGCCGATTTACCGGTGCGGCCACGAAGATAATAAAGCTTCGCACGACGCACGGCACCCTTGCGGACGACGGTAATGCTGTCGATGTTGGGCGAATAGAGCGGGAAAACGCGCTCGACGCCTTCGCCGAACGACATTTTGCGCACGGTGAAGTTCGAGCCCATGCCCTTGTTCGAGCGCGCGATGCACACGCCTTCGAAATTCTGCACGCGGGTGCGTTCGCCTTCGACGACCTTCACACCGACCTTCAGCGTGTCGCCGGGGCGGAATTCGGGGATCGTCTTGCCGGCCTTGGCAATTTCTTCGGCTTCGATCGTCTGGATGAGGTTCATGTCCTCTAGTCCTTTTCTTTTCGCCGCGCGCCAGAGGCAGGTCGGGCCCGAGCATCGATATGACGCTCCCAAAGGTCCGGCCTGCGTAACCGTGTCTGATCCTCCGCCTGTTGTTTCCGCCAGGCGGCGATCTTCGCATGATCCCCCGATCGCAGCACTTCGGGGATCGTGCGCCCTTCCCATGTCACAGGTCGGGTATAGTGCGGATATTCGAGCAAACCGTTCTCGAACGATTCGTCGTCACCGCTTGAAGTCGCGCCCATTACGCCGGGAATCAGCCGAATGCAAGCGTCGAGCAGCATCAGCGCCCCCATCTCGCCCCCCGACAGGATGATGTCGCCCATCGAGACCTGTTCGATCGGGCGCGCGTCGAAGATACGCTCGTCGAAGCCCTCGAACCGCCCACAGAGGATGATCGCGCCCGGCCCTGCGGCAAGGGTGCGCACCCGCGCCTGCGTAACCGGCGCCCCGCGCGGGGTCATGGCCAGGATCGGGAGGCCGGGATTCGCCGCCACGGCACGGTCGAGCGCCGCGGCGAGAATGTCGGCCTTCAGCACCATGCCCGCACCGCCACCCGCGGGCGTATCATCGACGGTGCGGTGCTTGTCGGTCGCGAAATCGCGGATCTGCACCGGCGCGCACGACCAGACGCCCGCCTCCAGCGCGCGCCCCGCCATGCTGTGTCCCAGCGGGCCGGGGAACATGTCGGGATAGAGGGTCAGCGGGACGGCGGCGAAGCTCATGGCAGCGTCCAATTCTCGACCTTCAAGCCCGGAACGTCGGCGAAGTCGGCTTCGTTTGCTGTGACTAGGGCGATGCCTTGGGATAATGCGTGAGCAGCGATCAATCGGTCGTAGCTTCCCCGCTTGAACGGCAGCGCCGCGTAAGCCTGCGCGGCTTTATAATCGAAATCGAGCACCCGGACCTCTTCGACAAAAGCTTGCAGCTCGTCGAAGGCAGGGGACTTGCCACGTGTCGAACCATGCGCAACCTCGGCATAGGCGATGGCCGAGGTGACCAGGTCGCCCTCGTCGCACTCCCCCGCTCGCGACACCAGTCGGGCGTCGAGATTCATGACAAGCGCGATGATGGCATCGCTATCAAGCAGATATTTCACGCGCCATCATCCCCGTCGGCCTTGCCCACCAGCAGGGTTCGGTCCTCGAACAACCTGTCCTCAGGCGCGATCAGTTGCAGCCCCGTGGCCGATCCCGCGACCTTCGCGATATTGAATTTGCGTTTGGGCCGGTTGGCGGGCTCGTAGGAGAGAAATTGCCCGTCTTCGATAATCAGCTCCATTTCGGTTCCCGCCACCAATTTGGTGCCCGCCGGAATTCGCACCGCCAGCGAATTTCCCGATTTGAAGACTTTGACCTTGTGCCGCTTCTTTTCCGAAGACTTCAGCCATGGAGCGGAACCAAACACTCGATTCAAGGCGAACAGGCGCATGTCTTCATTCACTTCATTGCGCTTCGTCATGACACACTCCCGTATATACGATATGTATATACATGATCGACCCCGGTCAAGCCGGCGGCTGCCATAGCGCCTCGGGCAGGATGTGGCGATCCTTGCCGATCTCGGCGTGCAGCCATTCGCGGAAACGTTCGATCTTGCGCACCCCGACGCGGTTGTCGCGGTGGACGAGCCACATGCCCGACGAGGCCGAGACATAGAGCGTGTCGAAAGGCTGGACCATGCGGCCGCTCGCGAGTTCGGCCTGCCAGTAGAGCGGAGTCATCATCGCGACGCCGAAACCCGCCTGTACCGCGCTCGCCTCTTGCAGCTGGCTGTCGAGCTCGATGCCGCGGCGCGACGGTGCGGGCGGCGTGTCGACGCCCGCGGCGGCGAACCAGTCGGCCCACCAGCTGTCGTTGGGCGCGAGCCGCTGGACGCGCAGCAGGTCAGCGGGCTCGCGGATATCATGTTCGGCGATGAAGGCGGGCGAGGCAATCGGCGCGAGATATTGGCGCATCAGGAAATCGGCGCGCAGACCCGGCCACGTCCCCCTGCCGATGCGGATCGCGACGTCGACGTTCGACGTGTCGAAATCGACGAGCGCGTTGTTCATCGCCATGCGCACCGCGAGATCGGGATAGGCGAGCTGGAACCCGCCGATGCGCGCGCTGAGCCAGGTGCCGCCGAAGCTGGTCGCGGCGTCGATCGTCAGCACCTCGGCCTCGTCGCTGCCCAGCGAGGCGAAGGCATCGCCCATCGCGGCGAAGGCCTGGCTGATCGCGGGGAGCAGCCGCCGCCCCGTTTCGGACAGATGCACCCGCCCCTTTTCGCGCACGAACAGCGCGCGGCCGAGCCGCTCCTCCAATTGGCGTACCTGATAGCTGACCGCGGCCTGCGTCATCCCCAATTCCTCGGCAGCGCGCGAGAAATTCTGCAGACGACCAGCGGCTTCGAAGGTCCGGACGGCGGCGAGGGGCGGAAGCTTGGGCACTCGTCATATAAGGCTGACTTATGGGATCATGCAAAGCTTTTGTTGGCGCCGGCCAGCGCGAACGGGCATTTGTCGAGCATCGAAGAAACGAGGAGACGATCGATGATGGAAGAACATTTCATGCGCAGCTGGAACCAGGGCCACGACCGTTTCAGCGCCGATCTTCATCGCGGGCTGACCCGCCTGCTGGCGCCGCTACGGCGCTTCGGCGAATGGATCGCGCTGCCCAGCGTCCCCGGCGAAGACCGCGTCTTCGTCAAGGCGGCGGGCCGGCTGGCGACGACGCTGCGCCGCAAGCCCCGCGCGGCCGCTCGCAGCCGCCGCGCGCGTGCAGCATCTGCCGCGGCACCGGGCACCGTCGAGGTGGACCGCCGCGCCAAGGCCTGACGGGTAATTCCCGAGCATCACGAAACCGGGCGGCCGAACGCCCCGATCGCCCGGTGGTCCCTCGCCGGGCGATCCCTTTTTCGGGCATTTTGATCAACGGCGCATTAACCAAAAATCAGCGGGTTCACGCCTAATCACCCTCCCCTGGACCAGGGGGCAAGATGACGCGATGGGCGCGAATATCGGGAACAGGAGCGGCGCTGCTGGGCGCTGCGGTCCCCGCGCACGCCCAATCCTCGTTCGCCGACGCGACCAGCATGACCTGGGACGGCGTGCTCACCGGCATCTTCCTGGGGCTGTTGATCTTCTCGCTCGCCTATAATGCCGCTTTCTATGCGCTGCTGCGCGAGCGTTTCCTGATCTGGCAGAGCGTGCGCGCCGCCGCCTATCTGGCGCTGGCCATCGGGCTTTCGCCGCTGGCGATGGGGGGAGCGCTGTCCCCCGACAGTTTTGCGCGGCAGCTGTGGATCACCGTCTTTTTCGACCTGGGGGTCGCCGTGTCGGGGCCGTTCCTGCGCGCCTATCTGGAACCCGGCACGATCCCCAGGCGGCTGTATCCGCTGCTCGGCTGGCCGCCGTTCCTGATCCTGCTGACGACGCCGGTGACGGTGATGGCCGATCCGCCCGCGCTCTATTTCGCCCTGCGCAACCTGCTGCTCGTCGCGATGCTCGCGACCGGCGTGGCGACGGTGGCGATCGCGCTGACGCGCGGCAGCCGCACCGCGCGCTACCAGGCCGCGGCGTGGAGCGGCATCGGCGCGGTCTATGGTCTCAGCCTGTTCCACGATATCGTGCTGCAAGCGCCGTTCGAGGCGTTCCTGTTCCTGCTCTTCCCCGCGCTCGGGCTCGAAGTCATGCTCACCGCGCTCGGCATCCTCGACCGGCTGGTGCGCCTCCGCCGCGAGCGGACCGAGGCGCAAGCGCAAGCGGAAGCGATGCGCGTCATCGCGCACACCGATCCGCTGACCGGCCTGCCCAACCGCCGTGCGATCGAGGAAAGCTACAAGGCCGAAACCCCGGTCGCAATCGCGATCGTCGACCTCGACCATTTCAAGACGATCAACGACCGCCACGGCCACGACGTCGGCGACCGCGTGATCTTCGCCGCGGGGGTGGCGCTGGGATCGGGCAGCGCGATGGCGGCGCGGATCGGCGGCGAGGAATTCGCGCTCCTGTTCCGCTGCGAGGCGAGCGCGGTCGCGAACGAGGCCGAACGGCTGCGCCAGCGCGTCGGCGCCTATATCGCGCAGATGGTGCCGTCGCTGCAGCGCCCGGTGACCGCGAGCATGGGCCTCGTCCACATCGCGCGCGAGACGAGCTTCGGCGCCGCAATGAAATCAGCCGACATCAACCTCTATGCCGCAAAGGAAAGCGTGCGCGACCGGGTGGTGTTCATCGCGGCGGCTTAGTTCGCCGCGGCGCGGAAACGAAGCGCCTGGATCGTCACCGGCGTCGTCGGCGCAAGCAGCAACTGGCCGTCGAGCTTGCCCTTCTCGCAGTTGAGGCGGAAGGCGGTCGACATCGCGCCCATCGGCGCGAGCGGCTCGGCGGTCGGGCACGCGCCGAGCTGGTCCTTGAGCTTCGCAAGCTCCGCCGCCCAGTTTTCGGCCGAGCGGTCGAGGAGGAAGTTCATCGCCAGCTTGCCGTCAAGGGGCCCCAGATTGCCCGCGGCATAAGCAGCCTGCGCCGCGGCGAACATCTCGGCGACCGCGGGCGAGACCGGGGTGTCGCGTCCTTGGAGCAGCCCCGCCTTGTCCATCGCGACCGCGCTGTCCCACGCGGGCCCCGACGGGCCGGCATAGGTGCGGTTGGCGAGCGCGAAGACACCGGTGCCGGTCTCGGGCATCAGCATCACATGGCTGCCGTAGCCGGGGTAGCCGCCGCCATGCGCCATGGTGAGGCCGAGCTCGCAATCCTGCGCGACGCGCCAGCCCATGCCGTAAGCGAGGCTCTGCTTGCACGCGTCGGCGCCGCTGGCACCGATGCGGTTGGCGACCGAAGTGAAGTTCAGCCCCTGCGCCATTTCGCGCACCGTTGCGCGGCGGACCGGCCCCGTGTCGGGGTCGTCGCGCGCGGGCCAGGCCGAGAGCAGGAAGGCGACCCATTTGGCATAGTCGTTCGCACTGACCTGCAGCCCGCCCATGGCGTTGAACGCGCCGTCGGCCATCTCGGGCTCGGGGGCCCAGGCGTCATTCTCCCAGCGATAGCCGCGGGCATAAAGGTCCTTCGGCGTCCTGGTCACGTCGAAGCCGCTCGCGCTCATGCCGAGCGGGGTCAGGATCGTCTGTTGGACATAGTCGGTGTACGCCATGCCCGAGGCGTTCGCCACGATCCGGCCGAGCAAAGCGTAGCCGAAGTTCGAATATTCATGTTGGCTTTGCGGGACGCGGCTGAAGGGCACGCCCGCGGCGATCATCTTCGTGAACTCGGCCTGCGGCAGCACCTGCTGGCGGTCGCCCCACGGGTCGTCGGTGACGAAGCCGCCGACATGCTGGAGCAGGTCGCGGATCCGGATCCGCGGGCTGTCCTTGGTCGGATAGGCCCAGGACTTCATCTCGGGAATATGCTGCTCGGCGAGGTCGTCGAGGCGGAGCTTGCCGTCGTCGCGGAGCTTCAGGATTGCGAGGGCGGTGAAGGCCTTGGTCATCGAGGCGATGCGAAAGCGGCTGTCAGCGGTGACCGGGCGCTTGCTCTCGAGGTCCTGCACCCCGACGCCCTTCACATAGGCGAGCTTGCCGTCCTGCACGATGCCGTAGACGAGACCGGGAACATGCGCGTCGGCCTTATATTTCGCGAAGAGCGCGTCGATCTCGGGCGCGAGCTGGTCCAGGGTTTTCGGGGCGGGGTCTTGCGCGGCGGCGGGGAGTGGCGTCGCGAGCGCCAGAGCCACACCCGAAACCCATGTCCACCGCATCGCGCTCTCCCCTGGCATTGGCCGCGACGCTAGCAGAGCGACGAGCGATGGCAACAGGCGGGCGCAGCACGGGTTCGCGCTTGCTTTTCGGCGCAACTACAGCAGGATGGCAGAGTGGGCGGAGACAGGGGACGATAGATGCGCGCGATGATGGGAATGCTGGCGATCGCCGGCGCGTTCGGAATGGCGGTGCCGGCGATGGCGCAAGACTGGACATTCGTGACCGAAAGCGACGCCGGATCGGTCCATTATTACGACTCCGCCAGCCTGAAGCGCAGCGGTGGCAAGGTCACCTTCTGGTCGCGCGAGGATGCTCGCAACGCCGATGTCGAGGACGATTATCCCCTCGTCAGCGACGCGCTCGAGGAGATCGATTGTGCCGCGGACAAGCTGCGACTGATCGAGATCGTCGATCGCGACGATCAGTATCAGGAAGTCGAGCGCTTCGATTTCCGGAGCGAGGTGGTGTGGAACGCCATCGCGCCCAACACCGTCGCTGCCTCGAAGCGTAGCGCCGTCTGCAAATAGCGCGGGTCAGCCCGCGTCGGCGAAGGCGCGGGTGACGACCAGCCGTTCGCCGTCCCATTCGGGCACCGCCTGGGGCCGCATCGGAACCATGAAGCGCTTGCCGTTCGGGCGCTCGATCTCGACGACATCGCCGGCGCCGAAATTCTCGATAGCCGCGACATGGCCGAGCGCCTCGCCATCGTCGGCGACGCACGGCAGGCCGAGCAGGTCGTGGTGATAATATTCACCCTCGGCGAGCGGCGGCAGCGCCGAGCGCGGGACGGTGAGCAGGGTGCCGCGCAGCGCCTCGGCGGCGCTGCGGTCGGTCACCTCGGCGAAGGTCGCGACCGCGCCCTGATTGGCGGGGCGCACCGATTTGAGCGTCAGCTTACGATCGCCCGCGTTCAAAACGGAAAAGGCGCGGAGAGCCTCCGCGCCTTCGCCGAACAATTTGAGGCGCACCTCGCCCCGCACCCCATGCGCGCCGGCGATGGCGGCGAGGGTGACGGGGCGGTTTGCGTCGGCCAAGGCTTAGGCCTTGGCTTCTTCTTCGCCTTCGGCAGCCGCCGGGGCTTCCTCGGCAGCAGCAGCTTCGGCGACCGGAGCAGCCGGAGCTTCTTCGGCCGGGCCGCCTTCGGCAGCCTGTTCGGCCATCGCGGTCGCGTCGTCGGCGGTCGCATCGGCCGGGGTTTCGTCGGCGACGGCCTCGGCGACGGCTTCGGCAGTCGCTTCGCTCTTCACCGAACCGGTCGCATCCGACTCGGCGGCCTCGGGAGCGGCGGCTTCTTCAGCAGCGGGCGCTTCTTCAGCGGCCACTTCCGGAGCGGCTTCTTCGGCGGCTTCGGGCTCGGGGGCGGGAGCGGCGGCCGCGGCGGCCTTGGCTTCCTCGGCGTCAGCCAGCTTCTGGGCCTTTTCCTCGGCGCGTTCCTTGGCCTTTTCGCCCGGGACCGCCTTGTTCGGGTTGTTGCGCGCGGCGCGTTCCTGGACACCCGCGGCGTCGAGGAAGCGGGCGACGCGGTCGCTCGGTTGGGCGCCGACGCTCAGCCAGTGCTTCGCGCGCTCGGCGTCGAGCTTGACGCGCTCCGGATTGTCCTTGGCGAGCAGCGGGTTGTAGCTGCCGATACGCTCGATGAAGCGGCCGTCGCGCGGGCTGCGCGAATCGGCGACGACGATCTTGTAATAGGGGCGCTTCTTGGAGCCGCCGCGCGACAGGCGAATGGAGGTAGCCATGATGTAAGTCCTTCTTTCTAATTCAAATTCAGGTTGTCGGTTAAATCACTTTTTCTTGTTCATCAGATTGGCGAGTTCGGGCGGGATCGCCCCGCCGCCGAGGCCGGGCAGCCCGCCGAGGCCACCGCCTCCGCCACCGCCCATGCCGCCGCCGCCCCCAAGGCCCGGCATGTCGGGAATGCCGCCGCCCTTGCCGAACAGCGCACCGAGCCCCTTGAGCCCGCCCATCTTGCGGATCTTCTTCATCGCGGTCGACATTTCCTGGTGCATCTTGAGCACCTTGTTGACCATCTGGACGTTGGTGCCCGAGCCGTTGGCGATGCGGATCTTGCGCTTCGCGGTCAGGATTTCGGGCTTGGCGCGTTCCTTGGGGGTCATCGACCCCATGATCGCGTCGAAGTGGAGCAAGGTCTTGTCGTCGGCGCCGGCCTGCGCCGCGGCGACCTGCGCCTTCTTGAGGCCGGGGATCATGCCCGCGAGCGCGCCGAGGCCGCCCATGCGGCGCATCTGGTTCAATTGGGTGCGCAGGTCGTTGAGGTCGAACTGGCCCTTGGCCATCTTCGCCGCCATCGCCTCGGCCTCTTCGGCCTGGATCGTTTCGGCGGCGCGCTCGACGAGGCTGACGACGTCGCCCATGCCGAGGATGCGGCCCGCGATGCGCGACGGCTGGAAGAGTTCGAGCCCGTCGAGCTTTTCGCCCGTGCCCGCGAACTTGATCGGCTTGCCGGTGACGGCGCGCATCGAGAGCGCTGCGCCGCCGCGCGCGTCGCCGTCCATGCGGGTGAGCACGACGCCGGTCAGCGGCACCTGATCGGTGAAGCGCTGCGCGACCTGCACTGCGTCCTGGCCGGTGAGGCTGTCGACGACCAGCAGGGTTTCGGCGGGGTTCGCCGTGCGCGACACCGCCTGCATCTCGTCCATCAACTGCTGGTCGACGTGGAGGCGGCCTGCGGTGTCGAGCATCAGCACGTCATAGCCCTGGAGCTTCGCGGCCTGCAGCGCGCGCTGCGCGATTTCGGTCGGCTGCTGGCCCGCGACGATCGGCAAGGTCGCGACGTCGATCTGGCTGCCGAGCACCGCGAGCTGTTCCTGAGCGGCAGGGCGATTGACGTCGAGCGACGCCATCAGCACCTTCTTGCGCTCTTTTTCCTTGAGCCGCTTCGCGATCTTTGCGGTGGTGGTGGTCTTACCCGAGCCCTGCAGGCCGACCATCATGATAACCGCGGGCGGGGTGACCGCAAGGTTCAGCTCGGCGGTTTCGGACCCGAGCATCTCGGTCAGCGCGTCGCTGACGATCTTGACCACCTGCTGGCCGGGAGTCACGGAGCGCAGGACATTCTGGCCGATCGCGAGTTCGGTGACCTGGTCGACGAAGCTGCGCACGACGGGCAGCGCGACGTCGGCCTCGAGCAGCGCGATTCGCACCTCGCGCATCGCGGCGCGCACGTCGGCCTCGGTCAGCGCGCCGCGGCCGCGGAGCTTTCCGAAAACATCGCCAAGCCGGTTGCTCAGACTATCGAACACAGCCAAAATCCTTGCTTTCGACGCCCGCAACGCAAAACACGCCGGTGAGCGAAACCTCGCCAACCAGCGGTATCCGTGGACAGGTTTTTCCGTCGCGGATGTCGATATGCCCGACCGCGAGATGCCGCCAGACGGGGCGCCATTACGGGAAATGGCGGCGAAAGGCAAGCGAGGGCGCGGTGTTCCCAGATCCTCCCCACGCGAAGCGATGGGGAGGTGACAGCGCGAAGCGCTAACGGAGGGGTTGACGCCGTCAGGCGTCGGTGCAAGGCCAGACCCCTCCACCACTCGCGGCGCGAGCGGTCCCCCTCCCCAACGCTTCGCGACAGGGAGGATCGGGATAGCCCAAACTTAACGCAAATTTCACCGCTTGGGGCGCAAAAGGGCCGCTTCTTGTGGGGGACATGCGAAATATGGCGACCGCCGCTCCGCCGAAAGGACCCGACCGCGCCGAAGGGGCGAAACGCGATATCGTCGCGGGCGGCATCGTCGTCGCCGCAATTATCCTGTTCGTCGGCACCGGCAGCAACGTCATGCAAGCGGTCGTCCGTGCCCTGTCGGGGATCGGCGGCGGCAGCGACCAGGTGCTCGCCGCAACGCTGATCCTGAACATCGCGCTGATCCTGTTCGGTTGGCGCCGATACGAGGATTTGCACCGCGAAATCCGCGCGCGCACCGAGGCCGAGCAACAGGCACGCTACCTGGCCGATCGTGACCCGCTCACCGACTTCCTCAACCGCCGCGCGATGCTCGACCAGGGACAGACGCTGATCGAGAGCGCCGCCGCCGAGCGGCGTCATGTCGCCTTGTTCCTGCTCGACCTCGACCATTTCAAGACGGTCAACGACATCCACGGCCACGCCGCGGGCGACCGCATGCTCAAGGTCGCCGCCGAGCGCATCGCGGGCGTGCTGCCGCCGAGCGCGCTGATGGCGCGGCTGGGCGGCGACGAGTTCGTCGCGATGCTGGTGTTCGAACCGGCGGGCAAGCCGCATATCGAGGCGCTGGCGGCGGAGATCGTCGCGACGCTCGAGGAACCGGTGACGCACGAGGGCCAGCTGATCCGCATCGGCGCGTCGATCGGCCTGTCGCTGGCAACCGCTGCCGACACGACGATGGACACGCTGGTGCGCCAAGCCGACATCGCCATGTATCATTGCAAGGACGAGGGCCGGAACCGCTTCTGCTGGTTCGAGGTCGGCATGGAAATGGCGGTGCAGGTCCGCAACCAGATCGAGACCGGCATCCGCAGCGGCATGCCCAAGGACGAGTTCGTGCCTTTCTTCGAGCCGCAGGTCGACATCGCGACCGGCCGGCTGGTCGGTTTCGAGATGCTGATGCGCTGGAATTCGCCCGAGCATGGCATGGTCGAGCCCGACCGCTTCATTCCGGTGGCCGAGGAAAGCGGGCTGATCGGCGAACTGTCGCTGCGCGTCGTGCGCCACGCGATGGAGATCGCCAAGACCTGGGACCCGTCGATCACGCTGGCGGTCAATATCTCGCCGCAGCAATTGAAGGATCCCTGGTTCAGCCAGAAGCTCACCAAGCTGCTGGTCGAGACGGGTTTCCCGGCGAGCCAGCTCGAGGTCGAGATCACGGAAAGCTCGCTGTTCGAGAATCTGCCGCTGGTGCGCTCGATCGTCACCAGTTTGAAGAACCAGGGCGTGTCGCTGAGCCTCGACGATTTCGGGACCGGCTACAGCTCGCTGTCGCATCTGCGCGCGCTGCCCTTCGACCGGATCAAGATCGACAAGAGCTTCGTCGCGGCGATGCAGGGCAGCCCCGACGCGCAGGCGATCGTCGTCGCGATCGTGCGGCTGGGCGAGAGCCTGGCGATGCCGATCACCGCCGAGGGCGTCGAGGACGAAGCGACCGCGATCGAACTGACCCGCCTCGGCTGCGCCAAGGCGCAAGGCTGGCACTATGGCAAGCCCGCGTCGGCGGCGACGACCGCGAAGCTGCTCGCCGACCGCGGGCTGCTGCGCACGCCGGCGGCGCCCGATGCGGGTGCAGCCGAGGACGAGCGGCGCAAGACGGCGTAAGCCCGCCTCGCTAGACTTCCCCCGTCCCTGCCCTTACATGCGCGGGATATGGCGGATCGCTTCACCAAGATGCATGGCCTCGGCAACGACTTTGTCGTGATCGACGCGCGCACGGCGCCGGTCGAGATGACCCCGGCGCGCGCGCATGCGATCGCCGACCGGCGGCACGGCATCGGCTGCGACCAGCTGATCCTGCTCGAACCCTCGAGCCATGCCGATGTGAGGATGCGCATCTTCAACGCCGACGGCGGCGAGGTCGAGGCGTGCGGCAATGCGACGCGCTGCGTCGCGACGCTGCTGGGCCAGCCGTCGGTGATCGAGACGCTGGGCGGCATGCTGCGCGTCACGCCGGCCGACGGCGGCGCGGAGGTGGTGCTGGGCGAGCCCGTGTTCGACTGGGAGCATATCCCGCTGGCGATGCCGATGGACACGCGCGACATGCCCGTCGCTTGGGACGAGCTCGAGCATGGCGCCGCGGTCAATGTCGGCAATCCGCACATCGTCTTTTTCGTGCCCGAGGCCGATGCGGTGGCCCTCGGCGAGCTCGGCCCGCGGATCGAGACCGACCCGCTGTTCCCCGAACGCGTCAACGTCAATGTCGCGAGCCTCGACGGCCCCGATTGCCTGCAGCTGCGCGTGTGGGAACGCGGCGTCGGGCTGACGCAGGCGTGCGGCACCGGCGCGTGCGCGACTGCGGTCGCGGCGATCCGCGCGGGCAAGGTCAAGTCGCCGGTGACGGTGTCGCTGCCCGGCGGCGACCTGGTGATCCGCTGGGCGCCCGGCGAGCCGATCGTGATGAGCGGCGCGGCGACGCGCGTGTTCGAGGGCGAGACCGACTGGGCGCAGTTCGGATGAGCATCGAGGTTTTGGACGGCGGGCTCGACGTCGTCAATTTCGGATGCCGGCTCAACATCGCCGAGGGCGAAGCGGTGCGCGCCGCGGCGAAGGCGGCGGGCGCACGCGATACGATCATTTTCAACAGCTGCGCGGTGACCGACGAGGCGGTGCGGCAGGCGCGGCAGGCGGTGCGGCGCGCCTTGCGCGAGCAGCCGGAGGCTCAAGTCGTGGTGACCGGCTGCGCGGCGGAGCTGGAGGCCGAACGTTTCGCCGAGATGGGCGCGCGGGTGGTGCGCAACGATGCAAAGGGGCTGCCGGAGAGCTATGGCGCCGGGGCGCCGGCGGTGCGCAGCAAGACCTATTCCCCTGCCCTCTCGGGCGCCGACCATGCACGCGCCTTCCTCGGCGTGCAGACGGGTTGCTCGCACAGCTGCACCTTTTGCGCGACGGTGATCGCGCGTGGGACCGCGCGGTCGGCGACGGTGGCGGACGTCCTGGCATCGGCGCGCGTCGCGCTGAATCGCGGGCAGCGCGAGATCGTGCTGACCGGGGTCGACCTCGCGAGCTACGGCGACGACAGCGGCACCACACTCGCGGCGCTGGTCGAGGCGTTGCTGGCGCTGCCCATCGAAAGGCTTCGGCTGTCCTCGCTCGACCCGAACCGGATCGACACGGCACTGTTCGCACTGCTGACCGAAGAGCCGCGCGTGATGCCGCACGTCCATCTGTCGCTGCAGGCGGGTGACGACATGATATTGACGCGGATGAAGCGCCGCCACCGCCGCGCCCAGGTCGTCGATCTTGTCGCCCGGTTGAAGGCGGCGCGGCCCGAGATCGCGATCGGCGCCGACCTGATTGCGGGCTTTCCGACCGAGGACGACGCCATGTTCGCGAACAGCCTGGCGCTGATCGACGATTGCGACATCGTCTTCGGTCATATCTTTCCCTATAGCGCGCGCGCCGGGACGCCCGCCGCGCGCATGCCGCAGGTCGGGCGGACGGTGGCGCGCGAACGGGCGGCGACGCTGCGCGAGGCCAATGCGCGGCGGCGGCACCTCTGGATGGACGAACAAGTGGGTAAATTGACGAACATGCTGGTCGAACGCGACGGACGCAGCGGTCATGGCGAGAATTTCGCGAGCCTGATGCTGGGCGCGCCCGCCACCCCCGGCAGCATCGTGCCGGTGCGGATCGGCGCGCGCGACGGCGACCGCCTCGCTGCGGAGACGCTTGAGGATTTTGGGGCATGAGCGGCGCGAGCTGGAGCGAGCGGCTGTTCGGCGGGCTCAAGCGCACGTCCGAACGGCTCGGCGAAAATCTGTCGGGGCTGACCGGCAAGGCGCGGCTCGACGAGGACGATCTCGACCGCATCGAGGAGGCGCTGATCACCGCCGACCTCGGCCCCGCGATGGCCGCGCGCATCCGCGACCGGCTCGCCGCGCGGCGCGACGCGGTGGCGAGCGGCGTCGAGGAACTCAGGAAGATCGTCGCCGACGAGATCGGCGCGGTGCTGCGCCCGGTCGCCGAACCGCTCGAGATCGACGCCTTCCCGCGCCCGCAGGTCATCCTGGTGATCGGGGTCAACGGATCGGGGAAGACCACGACCATCGCCAAGCTCGCGCATCTGTTCCAGGAACAGGATTATGGCGTGATGCTGGTCGCGGGCGACACCTTCCGCGCCGCCGCGATCGGCCAGCTCAAGGTCTGGGCCGAACGGCTGGGCGTGCCGATCATGGCAGGACCCGAGGGCGGCGACGCCGCGGGCATCGTCTTCGACGCGGTCAAGCAGGCGACCGCGACGGGCATCGACGTGCTGATCGTCGACACCGCAGGGCGCCTCCAGAACAAGCGTGAGCTGATGGACGAGCTCGAGAAGATCAAGCGCGTGCTCGGCCGGCTGAACCCCGCGGCGCCGCATGACGTCGTGCTCGTGCTCGACGCGACGACGGGGCAGAATGCGCTGTCGCAGATCGACGTGTTCCGCGAGGTCGCCGGGGTCACCGGGCTCGTCATGACCAAGCTCGACGGCACCGCGCGCGGCGGCGTGCTCGTCGCCGCGGCCGAGCGCCACGGCCTCCCCATCCACGCGATCGGTATCGGCGAAACCATCGACGACCTTCGCCCGTTCGATGCCGACGAGATCGCGGGCATCATTGCAGGAAATATCAGATGAGCGACACGCTCGACCAATTGCCGACAGGCCCCGAGGCCGTTCCCGCGCCGCCGCCCGCCAAGCATGGCGCGCTGAACTTTGCGATCGATTTCGGGCCGTTGCTGGTCTTCTTCCTCGCGTACAAGTTCAGCTCGGGCGGCACCGGCGCCTTCGCCGCGACGACCGCGGCGATCAAGGGCACTATCGCTTTCATGGTGGCCATCGTCATCGCGATGATCGTGTCGAAGTGGAAGCTCGGCAAGATTTCGCCGATGCTTTGGCTGTCGAGCATCCTCGTCATCGGTTTCGGCGCGCTCACCGTCTATTTCCACGACGAGAGTTTCATCGTGCTCAAGCCGACGATCATCTATGGCGCGTTCGCCGTGTTGCTGCTCGGCGGCTATTTCGCGGGCAAGCCGATGCTCAAATATCTGCTCCAGTCGGCGCTCGACGGGATCACCGAGCGCGGCTGGATGCTGCTGTCGCGCAACTGGGGACTGTTCTTCGCCGCGCTCGGCATCGCCAACCATGTCATGTACGAGCTCATTCAGGCGAAGCAGATGAGCTTCGATTTGTGGCTGACGATCAAGGTCTGGGGCATCACCGCGCTCTCCTTCCTCTTCACGCTGACCCAATTGCCGGTGATGCTGAAGAACGGGCTGGCACTGCCCGAGGAACCCGCGACCGACAAAAGTTGAACCCTCCCCCCGTCGCTGGCATAGCGTGGCCCGGGGACCGGGTCGCACCGCGCCCCGCACAACAAGCGAGGGGGACTTTCATGGACAAATTTTTCGGTAATCTGCACGCCGTGCTGGGCGCGGGGCTGGTGCTCGCGATCGCTCTGATGCTCGGCCTCAACGGCCAGAATTTCGAGGATGGCGGCGCGGCCGCCATGGCGGTCATGCGCTGGCTGCACACCTTCTTCGGCGTGCTGTGGATCGGGCTGCTCTATTATTTCAACTTCGTCCAGATTCCGACGATGCCCAAGATTCCGGCTGAGCTGAAGCCCGGCGTGTCGAAACATATCGCGCCGGCCGCGCTCTTCTGGTTCCGCTGGGCGGCGCTGGCCACCGTGCTGCTGGGCCTCGGCATCGCCGGCCATGCCAAATATCTGGCGCCCGCGCTGACGCTGCAGGACCCGTACAAGCTGATCGGCGTCGGCATGTGGTTGGGGCTGATCATGGCGTTCAACGTGTGGTTCGTGATCTGGCCGAACCAGAAGAAGGCGCTGGGCCTGGTCGAAGCCGACGATGCGACCAAGGCCAAGGCCGCGAAGACCGCGATGATCTTTTCGCGGACCAACACCCTGCTGTCGATCCCGATGCTCTACGCGATGGTGAGCTTCAGCTGACGTGCGCCTCCTTCCCCCTTGATGGGGGAAGGATACGCAGCCTTATCGCGAAGCGATTAGGCGAAGTTGGATGGGGGTGACGGCGCGTCCTTGCACCGTCGCCGCAGGCCGAGAGCGCACCCCCTCCGCTGCGACTAACGAACAAAGTTCGCCAGTCTCGCTGCCTCCCCCATCGAGGGGGAGGGGGTTGGGCTATTCGCCCTCCACCGCCGCCTTGTGCATGCGCCCGTTGAGCACATAATGCGCGACGCCGGCCTGCATGCCCGCGGCCTGTTCGTCGCCGATCTCACGCACGCGGCGCGCGGGCGATCCCGCCCACAGTTCGCGGTCGGGGATTTCCTTGTTCTCGGTGAGCAGCGCGCCCGCGGCGAGCATCGCATCGCTGCCGATGCGGCAGCCGTTCATCACCACCGCCTTGAGGCCCACGAACGCCCGGTCGGCGAGCGTGCAGCCGTGCACCATCGCGAGGTGGCCGATCAGCACATCCTCGCCGATGATCGTCGGAAAGCCCTCGGGGCGGTGCGGCATCGGGCCATCGCAATGGACGATACTGCCGTCCTGGATGTTCGAGCGCGCGCCGACCTCGATATGGCTGACGTCGGCGCGCAGCACGCAATTATACCAGACGCTGACGTCGGGGCCGATGCGTACGTCGCCGATGATGCGGCATCCGGGCGCGATGAAGGCGCTGGGGTCGATCTGCGGCGTCTTGCCGTTCACGGTGATGATGCTGATGTCGCTCATTCCTCGCGACCTCCGATGATATTTTTCCAGATCAGGATCGGCAGCGTCGAGGCATAGTCGTCGGTCCAGCGCGAAAATCCGTCGCGGCCGGCGAGCGGCACCCAGACGCCGTCGTCATACGCCTTTTCGCGCGGCTGGACGCCCCCGGTCAACCGCTGCATGCGCTGCGGCGTCGCGGTGAGCGCGACCCAGTTCGAGCCGGCGAGCCCGCCCGCGTCGCCGCCGGTCGCGGGGTCCATGCGGATCGCCGACTGCCAGCCGCGCGCTTTCGCCTCGGCCGCGAGCACGGGTTCGAGCGCGAAGAAGCGGTTCGAGATATGGACGAGCAGGATGCCGTCGGGCTTAAGCGCACGGGTATAGACCCCGAACGCCTCGGCGGTGAGCAGGTGCAGCGGGATCGCGTCCGACGAGAAGGCATCGATGACGAGGATGTCGAAACGCGCCGGCGGCTGTTCGGCAAGCTGGAGCCGCGCGTCGCCGATGACGATCGGCACGTCGGGCGCACAGTCGGGGATGAACGAGAATTTTGTGGGATCGCGCGCGATTCCCACCATCGCCGGGTCGATCTCGAAGATCGTCCATGCCTGGCCGGGCTTGCGGTAGCAGGCGAGCGTGCCGGTGCCGAGCCCGACGATGCCGATCGACGCGTTGGGGCCCGCGAGCAGGTCGGCCTTGTCGAGCGTCAGTCCGACCCCCGACTGGAAGCCATAATAGGTCGTCGGGCGCCGCTGATGGCCGGGCGACGTCAGCTGCAGCCCGTGCAGTGTCGTGCCGTGCGCGAGGCGGCGTTCCTGGCGGGCGGCGTCGTCGGTGATCGTGTAGACGCCGAAATAGCTGCGTACGCGCATGCCGTCGGTGCCCTTTTGCAGCGTCTCGATCCCGCCGACGCCGAGCATCAGCAGCGCCAGCGCGGCGATATAGGCCCAGCGCCAGCCGACGACGAGCAGCCCGACGAGCAGGATCAGCCCCGCCCACAGGCCGTTCATGCCCTGAAAGGTGCCGTCCCACCCGCCGACGAGCTTCCAGCAGGCGAAACCCGCCACGGCCAGCATCGCGAGCACATAGGGAATGGGGTTCTTGACCTTCAGCCATATATTCCACGGCAGGAAGGGCGGCAGCGGCAGCAACGCCGCGGCGGCGAGCACGAGGATAGGATGCTCATAGACCCAGTCGAACAGCAGCGGCGCGAACAGCGCCGCGAACAGCCCGCCGACGACGCCGCCCGCCGACATCACGAGATAGAAGAGCGTCAGATGCTGCGGCGCGGGGCGCAGGTGGTGGAGATAGTCGTGCAGCGCGGTGGCGACGATGAACAGCATGACGAGGCTCATCAGCGCGACGAGCATCGAACCGCCGCCGGTGCTGAGCAGCGACTGCCCCCCCGCGATCAGCAGCACCGCGGGGGCGAGCACGCGGAAGGTCTGCTTGATCGCTTCGGCATTCGAAAAGGCGACCACGAAGCTCAGCAGATAGAGGCCGAGCGGCAGCACCCAGAGCAAGGGCATGGCGACGATATCGGTGGTGAGGTGCGTCGTCGTCGACAGCATCAGCCCTGACGGCACCGCGGCGATCAGCAGCCAGTGGAGCTGGCGCCGCCAGGTCGGGCGCGGTTCGTCGGCGACCGGCGCGCTGTCGGCCGGCGCGGCGTGGCTGCGCCAGCGCGCCGCCGCGGCGGCGGCGACCAGCGCGACGAGCACCGCATAACCCGCCGCCCAGCCCCAGCTTTGCGCGGCGAGCGGCAGATTGGGCTCGACCAGCGCGGGATAGCTGATCAGCCCCGCAAAGCTGCCGAGGTTCGAGGCGGCGTAGAGATAATAGGGATCGCCCGCGCGGCTGTCGGCGGCGAACCAGCGCTGCATCAGCGGCGCCTGCGCCGAGACGACGAAGAAGACGGGGCCGATCGACGCGAGCAACAGCAGCGGCACCCACAAAGCCTCCTGCCCCGGTCCCGGCGGCGCGATCTGCGCAATGCCGATCGGCAGCCACAGCGCGGCGACCAGAAAGAGCGCGAGATGGATGACCGCCTGGCGCCGGACCTGGAAGCGGCCGAGCCAATGCGCATAGGCGTAGCCGCCGAGCAGCAGCGCCTGATAGACGAGCATCGCGCTGTTCCACACCGCGGGCGCACCGCCCAATTTGGGCAGCACCATGCGCGCGACCATCGGCTGCACCTGGAAGAGAAGGAAGCTGCCGACCAGGATGGTCAGCACGAAGAGCCAGCGGCGCGGGCTTGCGGTTGCGGTCATAGCTTGTTCCATGCTTCGCGCGGTAGCGCATAAGTGACGTGCGGACGCAGCGGGTTATCCGCGGCCAATTTAGGATGATCGAAATCCAGGTCGGCGCGGTGGGTCATGCCGAGCCGCTCCATCACCGCGCGACTGCGGACATTGCCGCGCCAGGTGATCGACCAGATCGCGTCGTCGGGCAGGTTCGCGAAACCCCAGGCGGTCGCGCCGCGCGCCGCCTCGCTCGCATAACCCGCGCCCCAGCAGTCGCTCGCGAGGCGCCAGCCGATCTCGGCCTTGCCTTCGACGGGTCCGGCGTGGCCGCGGATCAGCCCGCACCAGCCGATCAGCCGCGCGTCCTCCCGGCGTTCGAGCGCCCAGAAACAATGGCCGTGCTCGGCCTGGATTCGGCGCATCCGCTCGACGAGCGCTTCGGTCGCGGCGAGGTCGAGCGGGGGGCCGAGCGTCTCCATCACGCGCGGATCGCTGCATATCGCCTGGAACGGCGCGACGTCGGCGTCGCGCCAGACGCGCATCGTCAAGCGTTCGGTTTCGATCACGCGCCGAGCAGGCGCGCCGCGTGCAGCGCATGATAAGTGAGGATGCCCGAGGCGCCGGCGCGGCGGAAGGCCAACAAAGTTTCGAGGACGAGCGCATCGCGGTCGCCCGCGCCGGCGGCCGCCGCGGCCTCGATCATCGCATATTCGCCCGACACCTGATAGGCGAAGACGGGGACCTCGAATGCCGCCTTCACGCGCGTCACGATGTCCAGATAGGGCAGGCCGGGCTTGACCATCACGCTGTCGGCGCCCTCGGCGAGGTCCTGCGCCACCTCGCGCAGCGCCTCCTCGGCGTTGGCGGGGTCCATCTGATAGCCCTTCTTGTCGCCCTTGAGCAGCCCCCGAGAGCCCACCGCGTCGCGGAAGGGGCCGTAGAAGGCCGAGGCATATTTGGCGGCGTAGCTCATGATCTGGACATGTCCGAAGCCTTCGCCCTCGAGCGCGGCGCGGATCGCCCCGATGCGGCCGTCCATCATGTCGCTGGGCGCGATGATGTCGGCCCCCGCGCGCGCCTGGTTGAGCGCCTGGCCGACAAGCACGTCGACGGTTTCGTCGTTGAGGACGTGGCCGTCCCCATCGACCAGCCCGTCCTGCCCGTGGCTGGTATAGGGGTCGAGCGCGACGTCGGTGAGCACGCCGATCGCATCGCCATGCGCCGCCTTGATCGCGCGCACCGCGCGGCACATGAGGTTATCGGGATTGAGCGCCTCGGCGCCGTCCTCGCTGCGCCGATCGGCCTCGGTATAGGGGAAGAGCGCGACGCAGGGGATGCCCGCGGCGATCGCTTCCTTTGCGCGTTCGACGATCAGGTCGACCGACCAGCGCGACACGCCGGGCAGGCTGGCGATCGGTTCCTCCACCCCCTCGCCCGCGCAGACGAAAAGCGGCCAGATCAGGTTCGCAGGCGTGAGCCGGGTCTCGCGCACCATCGCGCGGCTCCACGCGGTGCGGCGGGTGCGGCGAAGGCGCAGCTCGGGAAAGGCGGCGTGGGTCATGGCGCGTGCATAGCGGGGTCGCGCCGCGGGGCAAATGGATATTGGGCGCATCCGCCCCTTCCCCCTTGATGGGGGAAGGATACGAAGCCTTGGCGGCGAAGCGGCCTAGGCGTAGTTGGATGGGGGTGAGGGCGCGTCCTTGCACCGTTCGCTTCGGGCCGAAACCGCCCCCCCGCCGCTGCGACTAGGCAGCAAGCTGCCCAGTCTCGTTGCCTCCCCCATCGAGGGGGAGGGGGTTATAATGTCAAATCCCGCCGCCCACGCGCTTCGAGGCGACGTCGGCGAGGCTGCCGAGCTTCGGCCCTTCGGCCGCCTTCGCCGCCACCGGGGTCAGCGCCGCGCCCGGCGATACCGTCGTCAGCTGGCGGATCCGCGCACGGAAATCGGCGAGCGCCTTGCCCTCGAGCCGCGCACGGGTGACGAAGCTGACCGAGGCGGGGTTCACCGCCTGGCCGTTGCGATAGACCTCGAAATGCAGATGCGGCCCGGTCGACAGCCCGGTCGAGCCGATATAGCCGATCAGCTGGCCGCGATTGACGCGCTGGCCGGGGCGCACCGCGATGCGGCTCATATGACCATAGCCGGTGCCCATGCCGCCGCCGTGGCTCAATTTGACGAAATTGCCGTAGCCGCCGTGGCGCCCGGCGATCGTCACCGTGCCGTCGGTGACCGCATAGATCGGCGCGCCGTAACCGCCGCCGTAATCGATGCCGCTGTGCATGCGCTTGTAGCCGAGGATCGGGTGGCGGCGCATGCCGAAGCCCGAGGTCTGGCGGCCGTTGGTGGGGCGCACCATGCCGCCGCTGGTTTCGCCCGCGCCCGACGCCTCGAACCACTGCAGCCGCCCGTCGACGGTCCATTCGATCATCGACAGCCTTTGCTTGCCGTTCCGCACGAGCCCCGCGTAGAGCAGCTTCCCGACCTCGGTCTCGCCCGTCTCGGCGCGGCGATAGTCGACGATGATGTCATATTCGTCGCCGGCGCGGATCTCGCTGCCGACCGAAATCTGCTTGCCGATGACCCGCAGATACGCCTGCACCGCCTCGGCGGGGGCGCCCGCGGCGCGCGCCGAGCGGTAGAGGCTGTCGCCGACCCGGCCGCGGATGCGCAGCGGGGTCGCGTCGACCGCGATCGGGATGCGGCGCATGACGAGCTGGCCGTTCATCCGCTCCATCTCGATGCGCAAGTCGAAGCGCGCGCGCATCGCGAGCGCGTCGACCGGGCGCGGCATGGTGCGCGCGGCGCGGCGACCGAGGATCAGGTCGATGCGCGTGCCCGGCGCGATGTCCGCGAGCGGCACGGCGGACGACACCTGCCGCGCGAGCGCCTGCGCATCGGCCCTGCCGACGCCCGAGCGTTCGAGCAGGCGCGCGAAGCTGTCGCCGCTGCCCAAGGTGGCGGTGAGTTCGATCTGCGGGCGTTCGGGGGTCTGCGTCAGCGGGCGCACCGCGTCGGTCGCCGCCATGTGGCGGCCGGTGTCGCCGCCCAAGGCCAGCGGCACGATCATCTGCGCGCGCGCTTCGTTGAAGTCGGCGGTATCGAGCGCCGGGGCGCCGCCCGCGACGAAGGGCTGGACCCCGGGGAAGGTCGCGATCGCGCCGCTGCAGAGCAGGGTCAGCGTAGCGAGCCCGCGCCACCAATGGGCCGAACCGATATTGTCGCCGAGGTCGGGCACGAGGTCGAGCGCCCCGAGCCGGTCGCGCAGCGCCTCATGCCATTTGAGGTCGGGAAGCGGATCGGCGGCGCCATAACGCCCGAAGGAAATCGCCTGCGTCATCGACAGCGCGGCCGCGTTGCCGGTCATGCCCGCAATGGGTTCGTGACGCTGGAACAAAGACTGCAACCCCCGCCCGGTCGCCCGCGCACCTCCCGTGCCCGGCCGCCGAAGATGTTTCCGACCGCCCGTCTGTAAAGAAAGGTCGTTAAAGTCAATTTAATGGCGGGAGCGCCGCCGGGCCTTGCGGCGAGCCGTGGCGGAGGCGGGACATGGCGTGCCCCGCCCTCCTTCTCCCTCGATGGGAGAAGGATAGGCCGCGTCATAGCGTGGCGACTACGCTGAGTTGGATGTGGGTGAAGGCGCAGCTTTTCACCATCGTGTCACGCCGCGAGCGCACCCCCACCGCTGCGACTAGGCAGCAAGCTGCCAAGTCTCGCTGCCTCCCCCATCGAGGGGGAGGGAAAAGTGTCGCCGTCCGTCGATCCCCTGTTGCACCGCAGCGCGGCGCATGCCAGCTTGGACCTCAAGAAAATGTCGTCTCCCGATTCCTGCCCGGTCAAGGCCGTCCTTGGCCCCACCAACACCGGCAAAACCCATTTGGCGGTCGAGCGGCTGACCGCCCGGTCGAGCGGCATGATCGGCTTCCCGCTCCGTCTCTTGGCGCGCGAGGTCTACGACCGCGTCGCCCAAATCAAGGGCGAGAAACAGGTCGCATTGGTCACGGGCGAGGAGCGGATCATGCCGCCCGACGCGCGCTATCTGCTCGGCACCATGGAGGCATTGCCGCTGGAGCGCGACGTCGCCTTCGTCGGCATCGACGAGGCGCAGCTGGGTGCCGATCCCGAGCGCGGCCATGTCTTCACCGACCGCATGCTGCGCGCGCGCGGCCGCGAGGAGACGATGATCCTCGGCTCCGCGAGCATCCACGGCCTGGTCCGCGACCTCGTCCCCGAGGCCGAGATCATCACGCGACCGCGCTTTTCAACGCTGAGCTATGCCGGTTCGTGCAAGCTGTCGCGCCTGCCCAAGCGCTCGGCGGTCGTCGCCTTCTCGGCCGAGGAGGTCTATGCCATCGCCGAGATGCTGCGCCGCTTCGCGGGCGGCGCCGCGGTGGTGATGGGCGCGCTGAGCCCGCGCACGCGCAACGCGCAGGTCGAGATGTTCCAGGCGGGCGAGGTCGATTATCTCGTCGCGACCGACGCGATCGGCATGGGGCTGAACCTCGATGTCCAGCATGTCGCCTTTGCGAGCCTGCAGAAATTCGACGGGCGGCGACTCCGCCGGCTGACCATTTCGGAAATGGCGCAGATCGCGGGGCGCGCCGGGCGGCACCAGCAGGACGGCAGCTTCGGCACCGTCGGCCTGCCGCAGGGCGGCTTCACGCCCGAGGAAATCCACGCGATCGAGGGGCACCATTTCCCGCCGCTGCAAAGCGTCTACTGGCGCAATCCGACCCCCGGCTATGCGACGCTCGATCAATTGCTCTCCGACCTCGCCCAGCCGCCCGCGCATCCGCGGCTGCGCGCCGCGCCCGAGGCGGTCGATCTCGCGGTATTGAAGCATCTCGCGGGCGACATGGAAGTGCGCATGCGCGGCAGCGATTTCGACGCGGTCCAGCGCCTGTGGGACGCCTGCGGCCTGCCCGATTTCGAACAGCTCGGCGCCGAGCACCACAGCCGCACCGTGTTCAAGCTGTGGCAGTGGCGGACGAGCGGCGACGGGATGATCGACCCCGACTGGTTCGCCAAAAGGCTGGCGCGGCTCGACAGCACCGAGGGCGACATCGACCAGCTCGCGAGCCGCATCGCGGCGGTCCGCACGCTCTGCTTCATCGCGCAGCGCGGCGATTGGATCGCCGACGCCGCGGGCTGGACGGCGCAGACGCAGGCGCTCGAGACGCGCCTCTCCGACGCGCTGCACGCCGCGCTCGCGCAGCGCTTCGTCGACCGCCGCCTCGCGCTGCTCATCCGCGACGCGGGACAGCGTCACGCCGCGCTGCCCGTCGCGGTGGGCGCCGACGGCACCGTCGCGGTCGACGGCGAGGCGATCGGGACGCTCAAAGGCTTCCAGTTCAAGGTCGATGCCAAGGCGCGCGCGAGCGATCACCGCCTGCTGCTCGCGGCCGCCGAAAAACATCTGCGCGCCGAACTCGCGCGCCGCGCGGGCGCGCTTGCCGAGGGCGACGACGGCGCGCTGGCGCTGATCAGCACCCCCGGCGAGACCCCGCGCATCGCCTGGCACGGCGACGTGATCGCGACGCTCGCCAAGGGACCGACGCTCGTCCAGCCCGCGATCCTCGTCGAACCCGCGCTGCGCCGGCTGGAGGTGCCGCAGGTGCAGGCGATCGTCGAGCGGCTGCAGCGTTTCGTCGCCGCGCAGCTCGCGCGGCACGCCGGGCCGCTCGCCGCGATGGGCGAGGCCGCGGGCGACCTGTTCACCCCGCCGCGCGTCCGCGCCCTGCTCGCCGCGCTGGTCGACGGCGGCGGGTTCGTCGCGCGCGACCGCGTTGACGATCAGCTCACGGCGATGAGCGCCGAAGAACGGCCTTTGCTGCGCAAGATCGGGCTCACCATCGGCTCGCTCGACCTGTTCCATCCGCAACTCCTGAAGCCCGAGGCGGTGCGCTGGCGCGCGGCGCTGCTCGCGGCGCAGCAGGGCGGGCGCCTCCCCTTGCTGCCGCCGCACGGCGCGGTGTGGCAGAAGGACGGGCCGCCCGTTGGTCTCGGCATCGCGGGTTTCCGCCGCTGCGGCGAGGGCTGGCTGCGCATCGACATGGCCGAGCGCCTCGCGCGCCAGGCGCATGCCGCGCGGATCCAGGCCGACGCCAAGCCCGCCGCGCCGATCGCCGGCGGCGACGAGCATGACGAGGATCACGGCGGCCATGACGCGCAATCGGCGGCGCCGCCGCCGGCGGGTTTCCTGATCGACGCGGCGCTCGCCACTTCACTGGGGCTCGACACTCCGGCGCGGCGCGGGCTGCTCCAGGCCTTCGGTTTCCGCAGCGTCGGCGAGCCCGAACTCGACCGCTGGCGCTGGTCGGGGCACCGCGGCCGCGACAAGAAACCGCGCCACAAACATGGTCAAAAGCCCTCCCACAAGGCGGGTCAGCGCTCGCCGCAGCCGGGCCGCCCCGACGCGGCGCGCGGCGAGCGCCCGGTCGCCGCACCGGGTCAGCCGCGCAAGGATAACAAGGACCGGCGTCGCAAAGCCGGTAAGCCCGGCGCGCCGCCGCCGCGGCAGGATCGCCCCGAGCGGCCCGACCGCGCTCCGCGCCGCGGCCCCTCGCCGCACAGCCCCTTCGCGGGCCTCGCCGCGCTGCTCGCCGACGCGCGGAAAGACTGATGGCGAGCCCGGGCGCCGCGGGGAGCATAAGGCTCGACAAATTATTGTGGTATCTGCGCTTCGCCCGCTCGCGCAGCATCGCGCAGGCGATGGTCGCGGCGGGGCATATCCGGCTCGACGGGCGGCGCATCACCCGCGCCTCCGCCGCGGTGCACGCGGGCGAGACTCTGGTGCTGCCGGTCGGCGAACGGATCGAAGTGATCCGCCTCCTCTCGCTGCCGCTGCGCCGCGGGCCCGCACCCGAAGCGCAGGCCTGCTACGAGCGACTGGGCGGCGAGGCCGCCGCAGTTTCCCTCCCCCTCTGATGGGGGAGGCAGCGAGACTTACGAACTTGTTCGTTAGTCGCAGCGGTGGGGGTGCGGGTTCGGCCTGACACGGCGGTTCATGGGAGCACCCTCACCCCCATCCAACTCCGCCTAACCGCTTCGCGGCAAGCCTCCGTATCCTTCCCCCATCAAAGGCGGAAGGAGCAAAGGCCGCTACCGGCAGTCCATCTATCGGCACACCCAGAAAAGCTGTGCCGCCAACGCGGCGAAAAGCCGCTAGCCGGTGAGAGTGATTCGCAACAGTAGCTTAGCGTTGACGGGCCCGCGCCGCGCGGCTTAGAGGCGCTGGAAACGCATCTGACGGACGGCGATGACGCCGCCTTCAAAGGGAGCCTAACCCATGACCTATGTCGTCACCGACGCCTGCATCCGGTGCAAATATATGGACTGCGTCGAGGTGTGCCCCGTCGACTGTTTCTACGAGGGCGAGAATATGCTCGTCATCAACCCCAACGAGTGCATCGACTGCGGCGTGTGCGAACCCGAATGCCCCGCCGAGGCGATCCTGCCCGATACCGAGAGCGGCCTCGAAAAATGGCTCGAAATCAACACCAAGTTCAGCGCCGAATGGCCGAACATCACGGTGAAGAAAGAAACCCCCGCCGACGCCGACGAATATAAGGGCGTCGAGGGCAAGTATGAGACGCATTTCTCGGCCGAGCCGGGCGAAGGCGACTGAGGCCGGAGCACAGGATTTCGGAGGGGCGGGACTTTCCCGCCCTTCTTTTTGCCCCCTTGAAACCGCGCGGCGACCCGCCGATGTAGGATGGCGAGGGGCAGGCCCACCGGATTCTCCGGCGCGGCACCCCGCACAACGAAGGACGAATTTACAATGATCGACCCGCTCGCCGCCCTTGTTCCCGTCGTCGTCGAACAGACGAGCCGCGGCGAACGCAGCTTCGACATCTTCTCCCGCCTGCTGCGCGAACGGATCATCTTCGTCACCGGCGAGGTCGAGGACCAGATGGCCTCGCTGATTACCGCCCAGCTGTTGTTCCTCGAATCGGAAAATCCGAAGAAGGACATCTTCATGTACATCAATTCGCCGGGCGGCGTCGTCACGGCGGGCATGGCGATCCACGACACGATGCAATATATCCGCCCGCGCGTCGGCACGGTATGCATCGGCCAGGCAGCGTCGATGGGCAGCTTCCTGCTCGCCGCGGGCGAACCCGGCATGCGCGTCGCGCTGACCAATGCGCGCGTCATGGTCCACCAGCCGTCGGGCGGCGCGCGCGGCATGGCGTCGGACATCGAGATCCAGGCGAAGGAAATCCTGCGCATCCGCAAGCGGATGAACGACCTCTATGTCAAATATACCGGCAAGTCGCTGAAAGAGATAGAAAAAGCGATGGACCGCGACACCTTCCTCGAAGCCGACGAAGCCAAGGCCTTCGGCATCGTCGACCATGTCTACGACCGCCGCCCCGGCCTGCCCGGCGACGACGCGCCCAAGGATGTCAGCGAAGGCCCGACGCCTTAATTCTGCTTAGCGGCACCGGCCCGCTCCCCCACCCGGCCTCCCCAACATAGTACCCTATGGGAGGCCGGGTGGGGGAGCGGGCCGGTGCCGGAACCCAGTGAAAGCAACACTTAACCGCGTTTCTTGACGCCCCGTTCGCCCCCCGTTGCTAGCCGGGACATTGTATCCATGTCACCCAATTGCCATATTGTAATCGGGGTGACGGGGGCTAGGATGAACGGCGGCGTCTCCAGCGGGGGCGGCGCCAGCATGGGCCCGGCGGCGATTCGCCCGGCCCCAAAAGGAATTTTATGACCAAGCTCTCTGGCTCCGACAGCAAGAGCACCCTCTATTGCTCCTTCTGCGGCAAGTCGCAGCACGAAGTGCGCAAGCTGATCGCCGGGCCGACCGTCTTCATCTGCGACGAATGCGTCGAACTTTGCAACGACATCATCCGCGAGGAGATCAAGGGCGGGGTCGCCGCGCGCAAGGACGGCGCGGTGCCGACGCCGCTCGAAATCTGCCAGCATCTCGACAATTATGTCATCGGCCAGAACACCGCCAAGCGCGTGCTGTCGGTCGCGGTGCACAATCATTACAAGCGCCTCGCCAACTCGGGCCGCGGCGACGACGTCGAACTGGCGAAGTCGAACATCCTGCTCGTCGGCCCGACCGGCAGCGGCAAGACCCTGCTCGCGCAGACGCTCGCGCGCTTCCTCGACGTGCCCTTCACCATGGCCGATGCGACGACGCTGACCGAGGCCGGCTACGTCGGCGAGGATGTCGAGAACATCATCCTCAAGCTGCTCCAGTCGTCGGACTATAATGTCGAAAAGGCGCAGCGCGGCATCGTCTATATCGACGAGATCGACAAGATCAGCCGCAAGGCCGAAAACCCCTCGATCACGCGCGACGTGTCGGGCGAAGGCGTGCAGCAGGCGCTGCTCAAGCTGATGGAAGGCACGACCGCGAGCGTTCCGCCGCAGGGCGGGCGCAAGCATCCGCAGCAGGAATTCCTGCAGGTCGACACGACCAACATCCTGTTCATCGCCGGCGGCGCGTTCAGCGGCCTCGAAAAGATCATCGGCGACCGCCTGCAGGGCAAGTCGATCGGCTTCGGCGCGCATGTCGCCGGCCCCGACGAACGCCGCCAGGGCGAGGTGCTGAAGAGCATCGAGCCCGAGGATCTGCTGAAATTCGGCCTGATCCCGGAATTCGTCGGCCGCCTGCCCGTCATCGCGACGCTCGAGGACCTCGACATCGAGGCGCTGGTCAAGATCCTGGGCGAGCCCAAGAACGCGCTGATCAAGCAGTATCGCAAGCTGTTCGACCTCGAGGAGGTGACGCTCACCTTCACCGACGATGCGCTGGTCGCGGTCGCCAAGAAGGCGATCGAACGCAAGACCGGTGCGCGCGGGCTGCGCTCTATCGTCGAGGCGATCCTGCTCGACACGATGTTCGACCTGCCCGACCTGACCGACGTGGTCGAGATCGTCGTCGACAAGGATGTCGTCGAGGGGCGCAAGGACCCCGTGCGCGTCTATGCCGACAAGGCAAAGGAAGCGGCGGGCGACGCCGCCTGAGTCGCGGCGCGCGCCGGTGGCGCGCGCCCGCGATGTTGCATTGCAGCAACACCCCTTAAGAAAAGCGCAGCCGCGCCTGTGGATAACTCGCGTGGCGCGACGCAAAACGGGGCTTTTTTCGTTTCGGTAGCAACGATCCGCCGCGCGCGGCTTGCACTGTCACAATTGCTGTCACAATCGTGCCACATGCGGGCTTCAGGGGCGCTCGCAGGTCAGGCGCGCCCCACGACGTGCGCCTGCCAGATGCACCAAAGGGGACATTCATGAAACTTCGTTATTCGATCGCCGCGAGCCTGATGGCTATCAGCGTCGCGACCGTCGTTGCGGCGCCGGCGGCGGCGCAGCAGATCACCACCGGCATCCAGGGCCAGGTCAACGACGACAACGGCGCGCCGATCGGCGGCGCGACGGTCGTGATCACCGACACTCGCACCGGCGCCGAGCGCACGATCACCACGGGCGCCGACGGCCGTTTCGCCGCTTCTGGCCTGGTCACCGGCGGTCCCTACACCGTCTCGGCCAATGCCGGCGCCTATGAAGGCCAGTCGCTGAGCGACGTTTACACCACGCTGCAGGGCAACACGGCCCTGACCTTCTCGCTCTCGTCGGGCGGCGGCGAAATCGTCGTCACCGGCAGCCGCGTCCGCGTGACCCAACTCGCGGTCGGCCCGGGCACCAGCTTCACCGCCGAAGTCCTGGCGAACGCCCCCAGCTTCAACCGCGACGTGCGCGACATCATTCGCCTCGACCCGCGCGTCAGCCTCGACCGCGACGACGGCGGCTCGGGCGTGGACCGCATCTCGTGCCTCGGCGGCAACGACCGCGGCAACGCCTTCACCGTCGACGGCATCAGCCAGGGCGACGTCTATGGCCTCAACGACACCGGCTTCTCGTCGCGCAGCTCGACCCCGCTGCCCTATGACGCGGTTCGCGAAACGCAGGTGCAGTTCGCACCGTTCGACGTCGATTATGGCCAGTTCACCGGCTGCGCCGTCAATGTCGTCACCAAGTCGGGGACCAACGACTATCGCTTCGGCGGATTCTTCGAATATTCGGACAACGGCATGCGCGGCGACAAACTGCCGGGCATCCCCAACGTCCCCCCGATCGAGCCCGACAAGCGCTGGGGCGTGTGGGCCGGCGGTCCGCTGATCAAGGACAAGCTGTTCATCTTCGGTGCCTATGAGCATCAGGAAGCCGGCCAGTCGCAGGACAACAATCCGACGGGTCTTGGCACCGGCCAGACCGGGATCAGCGTCGAGCAGTTCAATGCCATCTCCGACGTGCTGAGCAGCGTCTATGGCGTCGAAACCGGCCCGCTGGTCACCAACCGTCCGTTCAAGAACGACCGCTATTTCGTCCGCGCCGACTGGCAGATCAACGACCAGCACCGCCTGGAAGCGACCTATCAGCGGCTCGAGGAATCGGTGATTCGTCCCGACGACCTGTTCACGGGCAACTCGCCGCAGGCGATCGGTCTCAACACCTATTATCTGAGCGGCACCAAATCGAACTATTATTCGGGTCGTCTCTATTCGCAGTGGAACGACGACTTCTCGACCGAAATCCGCTATTCGCGCTCGGAAGTGCAGGATCTGCAGGATCCGGTCGGCGGCGGCGAAGCGCAGTCGGCGAACCCGATCCCGCGCATCATCGTCGGTATCGACAACCCGACCGGTATCGATGGCACCGTGCTGGCAGGGCCCGGCACATCGCGCTCGGCCAACGACCTGAAAACCAAGATCGACCAGTATCGCGCTGTCGCCAAGCTGGAAGTCGGCGATCACACGCTGAAGGTTGGCGCCGAGCTGAACCGCGCCGACCTGTTCAACCTGTTCGTGCAGAATGCGACCGGTACCCTGGTGTTCCGCAACATCGATGATCTGCGCGCCGGCCTGCTGTCGCCGGGCGTACGGCCCGCCGGTACGAGCCCGCTGTGCACCACCCCGACGACCACGACCACGCCGGTCAATGTCGTCAACGGCTGCACCTTCGGCGCCTTCGGCAACGTCACCGCGACGGGCGACATCAATAGCGCCGCCGCCGCCTTCACGCGCAGCCTTTATTCGATCTTCGCGCAGGACGAATGGCAGGTCACTGACGCGCTCAGCGCCGTCGCCGGTGTCCGCGTCGATTGGTACGACGGCGGGCGTCCGGACTATAATCCGGTGTTCCAGCAGCGGTACGGCATCCCGAACAACACCGGGTTCAGCAATCTCGACCCGATCGTTCTGCCGCGCCTCGCGCTGACCTATGATATGGACGATTTTGCGGTGTTCAGCCGGGCACAGCTGCGCGCCGGTGTCGGCATCTTCTCGGGCGGCGATCCGCTGGTTTGGTTCGGCAATGCCTTCCAGAACGACGGCAGCGCCTTTGCGCAGGGAACGACCGGCGCCGCCGGCTGCCCGACCGGCCAGATCGACGTCGTCGTCAATGGCCAGTTCACCGGCGTTCCGTCCTGCTTCGTGCAGGCGGCATCGACTTCGGCCGCGCGCGGCCAGGGCTTCACCCAGTCGATCGATCCCGACATCAAGCTGCCGTCGGTGCTGCGCGCCAACATCGGCTTCTCGTCGGAACTGAACTTCGCCCCCTCGGGCTTCTTCAGCGGCTGGAACCTGAACGCCGACTATATCTACAGCAAATATCGCGATGCCTACACCATCGTCGACCTCAGCCAGGTCCCCGATCCGCGTACCGGCCGCGCGTCGTTCACTGTCGATGGACGTCCGATCTATGTCACGATCGATCCGCTCAACACCGGTTGTACCGCGCAGCTGGTCGATATCACGCCGACCCCGATCTACACCGGCGTCAACAATGCGTGCTTCACCACGGCCCGCGAGGACGAGCTGATGCTGACCAATGGCGGCAGCTTCCGCAGCCATTCGGCGTCGTTCCTGCTGTCGAAGAATTTCGACGGCGGCCTCTTCACCGACGGCGGTTCCGCCTATTTCAGCTTCGGCTATGCTTTCTCGGACTCGCAGGATCGCCGGAACATGTATAATTCGACCGCGGGGTCGAACTACGACCAGACCGCCGCGTTCGACCGCCAGAACCCCGCGGCTTCGCGTGGTTTCTTCAACAGCCGTCACAACATCACGCTGTCGACGTCGTTCGAGGAAACCTTCTTCGGCGATCTGGGCACCCGCTTCGGCTTTACCGCCGTTGCCCGGTCGGGCCGTCCGTACAGCCTGACCTTCACCGGCGGTTCGGTGTTCAACGATAATGCGTCGGGCACCGACAATGCGTTGGTCTATCTGCCCACCGGGATTAACGACCCCAACATCGCGCCGCAGGTAAGCGACGCGCTGGGCAATTACGTCAGCGGATCGCGCAATGCAGAAGTCCAGAAGCTTGTCGATTTTGCGAGCGGTCTCGGCTGCGCCAAGAAATATCTGGGTCAGACGATCGCGCGCAACACTTGCTCGAACGACTGGTACTTCGACGTCGATCTGTCCTTCTCGCAGGAACTGCCCGGCCCGGGCCACCTGTTCGGCAAGAAGGACAAGATCAAGCTCTATGCCACGATGGACAATTTCCTGAACTTCCTCGACAAGGACTGGAACGTTCAGCGCCGCCGCGATTTTGCGGGTCGTCAGGATATCGCCACCGTCAGCGGCGTCGATGCACAAGGCCGGTACATCATCACCAGCGCCGCTGGCACCGATACGTTCAACGCCGACAATCTGGTCAACATCAGTTCGTCGGTGTGGCGTCTGAAGGTCGGCGTGTCGTACGAATTCTGATCGCAGGACCAACAAAAGAATATGGGCGCGGGAGGCAACTTCCGCGCCCTTTTCTTTGCGGGACGGTCGATGGAGCACGTCCCGCGGCGACCGCGAACGCGGCGTCAGCCGGCGGCGAGACGCCGCGCGGTGTCCTGGACAAGCGCGATCATGTTGGGGACGCCCTGGGTGCGGTTCGACGACAGCTGGCGCGTGAGGTCGAAGGGGGCGAGCGCGGCGGCGACGTCCATCGCCGCGACCTCGGCAGCGGGCCGGTCCTGCACCGCGGCGAGGACGAGCGCGACGATGCCCTTGGTGATCGCGGCATTGCTGTCGGCGAGGAAGTGGAGGCGGCCGTCGGCTTGCGGCACCGGATAGACCCAGACGCTGGCGCTGCAGCCGCGGACCAGCGTGGCGTCGGTCTTCAGCGCGTCGGGCATAGGGTCGAGGCTGCGCCCGAGGTCGATCAGCAGGCGATAGCGATCGTCGCCGTCCAGAAAGTCATATTCTTCGAAGATATCGTCGAGGCTGCGCATGGGCGCGCCAGTGACAGATTTGGGGAGGTCTGGAAAGGGCCCTTACCCTCTGCCTCCCGTCTTCCCCGCAAAAGCGGGGATCCGCCTTTTCCTGTCGGGCGATGTGGCCCCGGAGAAGGAAGGCGGGCCCCGGGTCGAGCCCGGGGTGACGCAGGTTTTAGAGATCCACCCCCGCCGCGATCGCTTCGAGTTTGCGCAGCCGTTCCTTGAGGTCGGCGATCTCGATGCGCGAGCCGGCGTGCGGGACGGTGGCGTCGTGCGCGACGGTGGCGACATGGCCGGCGGCGAGTTCGTCGCGCTTGAGCTGGATCCAGTCGCGCCAGCCGCGGAGCGCGACGAGGCTGACGATCGCCAGCGCGCTGAGCGCGACCGCGGCGGCGGTGAGGTCGGGAGTGATGAAAGCCATGAGCGTTGCTCCTTTGTCGGCGTTCGGGTCTTACGGGCGGTCGCGCAGCCGCTCGATCTGTTCGTCGAGGGTCGCGGCGCGGTTGCCGTCGGTGGCGATGCGTTCGAGCACCTGGATACGCTCCTTGAGCGCGCGGATTTCGGCGAGCAGGGCCTTGGTCTCTTCCTTGTCGGCGGCATTGCCGACGAAATATTCATTGCCCTTGTTGTCGCGGCGGATGCCATGCTTGGCCTTGATGATCCCGCCGATCGTCACGATGAGGACGATACCGATGACCATTTCAAACGGACCCATGGGGGAGGCTCCTTTTCTTCGTTTCAGTTGAGCGGCGCGTCGCGCAGCTTTTCGATCTCGTCGGCGACATCAATTCCCTTGTCGGTAACGATGCGCTCGAGGACACGGACGCGTTGCTCCAGCCGTTCGGTCTGCGCCGCATATTGCGCTGCTTTCTCGGCCGTCTCGCTCGTGATGGCCTTGAACTGCCGCTCCTTGAACTTGAGGTGGCGCTCATAGGCCGCGTAACCGATGCCGAGCGTGACGGGCAGCCCGACGACGATGAAGAGGATGAGAATCGTTTCCATGTCCGGTCCCTCAGTTCGCGGGGCGCCGCAGCGCCTCGATCTCGTGGCTCAGCCGGTTGCCTTCGTCGGTGACAATGCGTTCGATCACCGCGAGCCGGTCCTTGACCGAGCCCAGTTCGGCGCGGAGCTGGGCGTTTTCCTGGCTGATCAGCTTGACGCGTTCCATCGCCTCGTCGCTGGTCTTTGGATAGACCGCCTTGCCCCAGCTGTTCTCGAGCGGGTAGCCGTTCTTAACGCGGAGCCAGGTGGTGAAGACCCAGCCACCGACCCCGGCCAGGCCGACGATCGCGGCGACGGGGGCAAAGGCATTGAAGAAATCGAGATCCATGATGTGTCCCCTCAGCGCAGGCGGTCGATCTGGTCGGCGAGCTGCGCGGCCTGGCCGTTGGTTTCGGTCGCGATGCGTTCGAGCACCGAAATCCGTTCCTCGAGCCGGCCGATCTGGCTGGCGAGCTTGGCATTGTCGTCGGTCAAGAGCTTGATTTTTCGATCAGCGTCGGGGTCGGTTCGATGAACCGTGCCGCCCCATTCATTCTCGACCGGATAGCCATGCTTGGCGCGGATCCAGGTGGTGAACATCCAGCCGCCGATCGACAATGCGATGATGGCGAGGACGAAACCGGTTCCACCGAAATTCATGTGTCTTCTCCCTGTTGCCCGTCAGCCGCGCTCAGCGCAGGCTGTCGATCTCGTCGGCGAGGCGACGGTTGTGGCTGGTGTAGTACATCTCGATGTCGGCGAGCCGGCGGTCGATGTCGCGGAAGCGCGAGCGGATATCGCGGGTCGAAGCGGCGGGGTTCGAGCGCACGCCCTGCCAGAACTTCGCTTCCTCCCTCGAGCCGTAGAGCGCGAAAGGCTTGGGCGTCCCCATCCAGGCGACCATCCAGTAAGCGATCAGCGTCCAGGGGAAGCCGCCCATCAGCGTGAGCAGGACGGCGCCGACGCGGACCCAGAGCACATCGACCCCGCTATAGTCGGCGATCCCCGCGCACACGCCGCTCCATTTGGCGTTCTGCTTGTCGAGGTAGAATTTGGTGCGGCTGGCAGACATCTCAGTTCCTCCTGGTCATTTCGAGCTGCGCCAGATCTTCATCGCTGCGAACCGCGGGGCGGAAATCGGGATGGTCGGCGCTGATGATGCGTTCGACGGTGTGGAGCCGGTTCTCGAGCCGGCGGGCGGTGTCGTAGAGTTCGTCGAGCAGCTGCTCATCTTCTCCGGTCAGCGTCTTGGCCTGCTTCCACTTGGTGACATAGTGGAGGATCAGCCAGGGCAGACCGAGGAAGAGCGTGCCGATAACGATCGGGACAATGATCACTTCTTCCATCGGTCCGACTCCTTAGTTCTTGCCCTGCGCGGCCTTCAGCGCGGCGAGTTCGTCGGCGACCTTGTCGGCGGCCTGCAGCTCGGCGATCTCCTCGTCGAGCGACTTCTTGTAGCCCAGGCCGAGCGCATCGGCACGGCCTTCGGCCTCGTCGACGCGGCGCTCGAGTATCTCGAAACGCGAGAAGGCATCTTCGACGCGGTCGCCGTTGGTCATCTCGCGCAGCTTGTAGCGATTCTCGGCGCTTTCGAGGCGGTTGACGACGCTCGACTGGCGCGCGCGCGCTTCGCTGAGCTTCTTCTGCAGCTTGGCGATATCGGCTTCATAACCCGCGAGCGCCTCGTCGAGGACCGCGATCTCGCTCTTCAGCCGTTCGGCCATGTCGCCGGCCTTCTGCTTTTCGACGAGCGCGGCGGTGGCGAGGTCTTCGCGGTCCTTCGACAGCGCGAGTTCGGCCTTTTCCTTCCAGCTGTCCTGCAGGCTTTCGAGCTTGGCGATGTGGCGGCGCATTTCCTTCTGGTCCGCGATGGTGCGGGCGGCGGAAGCGCGAACTTCGACCAGCGTCTCGTTCATCTCGAAGATGATCTGGCGGATCATCTTTTCGGGATCCTCGGCGCGGTCGAGCAGGTCGGTGACGTTGGCGGCGATGATGTCGCGGGTGCGTGAAAAAATACCCATTTGACTAAACTCCTGTCGAAATATTCGAGACCTTGTTTGTTAAAAAATGCTGGTGCCGGGGCGGGGCAAGGGGGGAGAGTGCCCCGGCACCAGTGCCGGTCAAGCCATCGGGCTGACCGCCGGGGTTGCTGCAGCGGCCGCCAGCGCCATCCCGCCCGGGGAAGCGGCGATGTCGAAGGCGACTTTGGGCTGGTCGATCACGCCGACGAGGATCGCCAGAGCGCCGGTCGCGCTGAGCGCGAAGGTGGTGGCCTGGGCAAATATCGTCTTCATGTCGGTCGTCCCTTTTTCGCTGCACCGGTGCGAGTTGCGCCGGTTCGCAAGACACTATGCAGGGGGCGTGCCAATTGTCCGAACCCACGCGAAACTGCGCAACTTCACGCTGAAATCGCATCGACGGACAATTTCTCTTGCCAATCAGCGGGAAAATTTGCCAATCATTGGGAATGGAGCGCGAAACGCAATTTATCGGCCAGTCGGCGGCCTTCCAGGATGCGGTCGAACGCGCCAGCCTCGCGGCGTCGCTCGACCGGCCGGTCCTGATCATCGGAGAGCGCGGCACGGGCAAGGAGCTGATCGCCGAGCGCCTGCACCGGCTGTCGACGCGCTGGGACCGCCCCTATGTGATCATGAACTGCGCCGCGATGCCCGAGACGCTGATCGAGAGCGAGCTGTTCGGGCACGAGGCGGGCGCCTTCACCGGCGCGACGCGGACGCGTGCGGGACGCTTCGAAGAGGCCGACGGCGGCACGCTCTTCCTCGACGAGCTGGCGACGATGTCGATGGGCGCGCAGGAGCGGCTGCTGCGCGCGGTCGAATATGGCGAGGTCACCCGCGTCGGCTCGTCGCGCCCGATCCGCGTCGACGTGCGCATCGTCGCGGCGACCAACGAACATCTGCCCGCGCTGGTCGACGACAATCGGTTCCGCGCCGACTTGCTCGACCGGCTGTCGTTCGAGGTCATCACCCTGCCCCCGCTGCGCGCGCGCGAGGGCGATATCGAGGTGCTGGCCGAATATTTCGGGACGCGCATGGCGGCGGTGCTCGGCTGGGACGAATGGCCGGGCTTCGGCCCGCGCGCGCTTGCGGCGATGGAGGGGCACGACTGGCCCGGCAATGTCCGCGAGCTCCGCAATGTGATCGAGCGCGGCATCTATCGCTGGGCCGACCCGTCGAAGCCCGTCGATGCGCTGAGCTTCGATCCCTTCGCGAGTCCCTGGCAGCCGGCGGTGCGCAAGCCCACCGCCATGACCGAAGCGGCCAAACTGCCCGCGGGCACGCCTGCCGAAGCGCCCACGCCCGCCGCGCCGCCGTCGGGGGCGGTGACCGACCTCCGCGCGACGGTCGATGCCTATGAAAAGCAGATCTTGGCCGACACCATGGCGCGCTGCCGCTTCAACCAGAAGATCGCCGCCGAAGCGCTGGGACTGAGCTACGACCAGATCCGCCATGCGCTCAAGAAGCATGGGCTGAATTGAACCAGATCCTCCCCACGCGAAGCGATGGGGAGGTGGCAGCGGCGCAGCCGCTGACGGAGGGGTCGACGCCGTCAGGCGTCGGTGCAAGGCCAGACCCCTCCACCACGCCCTACGGGCGCGGTCCCCCTCCCCAACGCTTCGCGATGGGGAGGATCTTTACTCCCCCGGCAGCTGCTTGCTCAGCGCCTCGATCACCGCATCCTGCGCCGCGACCGTTTCGGCCAGGCGCTCGCGCAGTGCGTAGATGTCGGGGAGGCCGTCGATCGCTTCCGCGGTGGTGCGCTCGACATAAAGCCGGTCGATGTCCCCGAGCGCGGCGGTGATCGGCGCGCGCGCGGCGACGAGGCGCGAGATCGCCTGCTGCGCGACGACCCAGGATTCGCTCGCGACGGGCGCGCCCGCAGCAGCGGTGACCAGCGCCACCGTCGAGCCGCGCTCCGCGGCAAAGGCTTGCTGCGCGGCGCTGCCGTCGGCGTCCCAGCGCGCGAGGCGTCCGGCGAGGTCGGCGGGCAGCGGCCCCGGCGGCGGCACCACGACCGCGGGCGGCGCGACGTTGAGCCGCCCCTCGATCGGGCGCTTTGCGAGCGAGGGCGCACCGCTGCTCTGCGCGGCGGCGCACGCCGAAAGCCCCAGCGACGCGACAAGGGCGGGAATGAGAAAGGCGATGCGCTGCATAATATCCCCTGATATGGACCCCGCACCCAAGCGGCAAGCGCCGAATCGGCAACGCGCGAGCGAATCGGGCGCAAGCCGCAAAAAGCCGCAAAAGCACGGGAATATGCGGTTGACAGCGCGGCCCGCGCTCGTTAGTGGGCCTGACTTTCCCGCATGCCGGAAAAATCGCCTGCTTCGGCGGGTGACTGGCAGCGCGGGTGTTTTAGTTTCTGATTGGATGGAAGACCATGTTCGCAATCGTGCGCACGGGCGGCAAGCAGTATCGCGTCGCCGCTGGAGACAAGATCGCCGTCGAGAAGATCGCCGGTGAAGCTGGCGACACCGTGTCGCTGGGCGACATCCTGCTGGCCGGTGACGGCGGCGAAGTGAAGAGCGCCGAAGGCCTCGTCGTTTCGGCCGAGATCATCGCCCAGACGCGCGGCGAAAAGGTCATCGTCTTCAAGAAGCGCCGCCGGCACAACTACCGTCGCCGCAACGGTCACCGCCAGTCGCTGACGCTGCTGCGCATCCTCGCCGTCGGCGAAGCCAAGAAGGCCGCGCCGAAGAAGGAAGCCGCGCCGAAGGAAGAGGCTGCTCCGGCAACCGAAGCCAAGGCCGCTCCCGCCGCGGAAGCTCCCAAGAAGGAAGCCGCGCCCAAGAAGGCTGCTGCTCCCAAGAAGGAAGCCGCTCCCAAGGCCGAAGCCGCCGAAAAGAAGCCCGCTGCCAAGAAGGCAGCCCCCAAGAAGGAAGCCTGAGCGCGAACCCGCGGCTCGGCCCAAGATTTAAGGAGCATCAGTCATGGCACATAAGAAAGCAGGCGGTTCTTCGCGCAACGGTCGCGACTCAGCCGGCCGCCGCCTTGGCGTGAAGAAGTTCGGCGGTCAGGAAGTGATCGGCGGCAACATCATCGTGCGCCAGCGCGGGACCAAGGTGTACCCGGGCGTCAACGTCGGCATCGGCAAGGATCACACCCTGTTCGCCACCGCCGACGGCCGCGTGCGATTCCACGACGGCAAGCTCGGCCGTAAATATGTCTCGGTCGACATGATGGCCGAAGCCGCCGAATAAGGACGATCGCTAAAGGGTCGTCCCCAGGGATGACCCGGAGCTGTCCTTTCCGCCCCAAGCGGAAACCAGGTTCGAAAGAGGGAGACGGGTCACCCCCGGTCTCCCTTTTTTCTTGCCCGTTATCCATCACTTGGCAAACGGGCGCGAAAATCGGGCCGATCATCTCCCTCTCTATCGATTGTCGTCAAAGCGTCACCATCTGGCGCCACGGCGACAGGCAATTGGGAGTGACAAAATATGTTCGCGCGTACCGAAAGACTGTTGCTGCGGCCCGGCTGGATCGAGGACGCCCCCGCGCTGGCGCAGGCGATCGGCGAGGAAAGCGTGGTGCGCAACCTCGCGACCGCGCCCTGGCCCTATCATGAGGCGCAGGCGATGGAGTTTCTCGCCAAGCCGATCAACCCCGCCGAGCCGCGCTTCCTGATCTTCAGCCGCACCGGCGGCGCGCCGCGCCTCGTCGGCGGTTGCGGCATTTCGCCCGCCCCCGAAGGCGGCCTCGAAATGGGTTACTGGATCGCGCGTCCCTATTGGGGGCTGGGCTTCGCGACGGAGGCCGGGCGCCAGCTGGTGCGCATCGCACGCGCGATGCAACTGCCCCGGCTCGCCGCGGGCCATTTCCTCGACAACCCCGCCTCGGGCGCGGTGCTGCGCAAGCTCGGCTTCAAGCCCACCGGGGCGGTCGCAAAGCGCTATAGTCTGGCGCGCGGCGGCGAAGCCGATTGTGCGCTGTTCGAGGAAGGTGACGCCGACGACGGCGCCGTCACCCCGATGCGTGATCGCATCGGGGTGGACGAGGATTTTCGTCAGGAGCTGCGGCTGCTGGCGGCGTAACGCTCCCCTCCCGCTTGCGGGAGGGGATTGCTTCACCCTCGCAATTTCCCAGCCATGCCGATGATGTCGTCGAGCGGGTTGCCGTCGCCGTCGAGGTCGAGGAGGCTGCCGAGCCCGCCCAGCGCCCCGCTGCCGCTGCCCGCCGCCGGCGCCGCGCCGCCGCCCATCGCACCGCCGAGCACATTGCCCAGCATGCCGCCGAAACCGCCGCCGCTATTCGTCCCGTCGCCCTGCTTCGCCATATAGCCCGCGACGAGCATCGCGAGGATCGGCAGCATCTTCTTGAGCGTGCCCGCATCGATCCCGGTCTTCGCCGCGGCATCGCCCGCGACGCTGCGGCTGACCTCCTTGGTCCCGAAGATCTGGCCGAGCACATCGTTGCCCGCCTCGACCGGCGTCGGTTCGGGGCTGAGCACCGCGTCGAGCAGCCCGCCGCCGCCGAGCTGGCCGAGCAGGCCGCCGAGTCCCCCCAGGGCATCGCCGCCGCCGCTGCCGGCACCCTGCGCCTGCTTCTTGAAGCCGCCGAGGATCGCGGGGAGCAGCGCCTCGGCGCCCTGTTTCGCCATCGCGGGCGGGATGCCGAGGTCCTTGGCCATCGATTCGATGCCGCCGGTCTGGCTCAGGATTTCGGTCAGATTCATGATCTTATGCTCCCACTGCGGCGCGCGGATCGAAAGGCGGCACCGGGCGTTATCATAGCAGCGTGCGGGCGGGGGACGAGCCGTTCATTGGGCTGTCATCTCCCCATGCGCAAGCCTAGGCTGCGGCCGCGCGACTCCGCCCCCGGAGCCTGCGCCGCCGCATCAATGTGGGAGCATCACCATGGGTATTTTCAGCAAGATCAAGGACGCGATTTTCGGCAAGAAGGCGGAGGCCGCGACGCCTGCTCCCGCCGCCCCCGCGACGACCGCCGCGCCCGCCGCGCCGCAGCCCGTCCCCGCCGCGCCCGTCGCGATCGGCGAGGTCGATGTGGAGGCGATCCTGTCGGCACAGGCCGCGAACGCCGGGCAGGATCTCAACTGGCGCACCTCGATCGTCGATCTGATGAAATTGCTCGACATCGACCCGAGCCTCGCCAACCGCAAGGAGCTCGCGACCGAGCTCGGCTACACCGGCGCACTCGACGGCAGCGCCGAGATGAACATCTGGCTGCACAAGGCGGTGATGCGCGAGTTGGCGGCGAACGGCGGCACGGTGCCCGCCGACCTCACGGACTGACCAACGCGCGATAATTTTCGACTGGGGCCGGGCAAGCTTGAGCTTCCCCGGCCCCTTTTCGTTGACCGCCGCGCGCGCGCGCCTAGACAGGTTTCAACCGAAACAAGTCGCGCAAGGGAGCCGCCCGTGTCCAATCCGCTTTCCGCCCCGATCAGCCGCCGCCAGACGCTCGCCGCGCTCGGCGCGGGGACCGTGAGCTTCGCCGTCGCCGGCCCGGCCGCTGCCGAGACGATCGTGACCGGTCCGCGCACCAGCCCCGCCGACGCGCTGCTCCAGTCGATCGCCGACAATCTGCTGGCGCAGTCGCCCGAGGGCGCGACCTCGCTCGGCATCGATACCGGCGACCGCGCCGCCGCGCGCGCCAAGCTCGGCGACCGCTCGGCCGCAGGGATGCGGGCGCTCGCCGACACGCTGAAGGCCGATGTCGCGCGCGTGCGCGCCTTCGACAAGAGCGGGCTCGACCACAAGACGCGCACCAGCCTGGCGGTGGTCGACAGCGCGTACAGCGTGGCGCTCGACGGCTTTGCCCTGCCCTATGGCGACGTCGCGGTCGGCGGCTGGCGCAACACGCCCTATGTCGTGATCCAGAATGTCGGGGCCTATCTCGACATCCCGAAATTCCTCGACAGCGATCATCCGGTGAAGAATGCCGCCGACGCCGAGGCCTATCTCTCGCGCCTCAATGCCTTCCCCGGCGTGCTCGACGGCGAGACCGAGCGCCTCAAGGCCGCGGGCGGCATGGGGCTGATCGCCCCTGCCTTCCTGATCGACAAGGCGGTCAAGCAGATGGAGGCGAGCCTGGCCGACGCCAAGGCCGGCGGATCGATGGTCGAAAGCCTCGTCCGCCGCACCGGCGAGGCGAAGATCGCCGGCGACTGGAATGCGCGTTCGGCGAAGATCGTCCAGGGCCCCGTCGCCGCGGCGCTCGAACGCCAGCTCGCCGAACTCAAGGCCCAGCGCCCCAAGGCGACGATGGACGCTGGAATGTGGGCAAGACCGGGCGGCGACGAATGGTACGCCTGGGGCCTCCGCGCGAGCACGACGACGCGCATGACCCCCGACGAGGTCCATGCGATGGGGCGCGAGGAACTCGCCGCGCTGCACGGCCAGATGGACCCGATCCTCCGCAAGATCGGCTATACCGAGGGCTCGGTCGGCGACCGGATGGTCGCGCTCGCCAAGGACCCGAAGTATAAGTTCCCCGACAATGACGCCGGCCGCGCCGAGATCGTCGCCTATATCCAGACCTGGCTCGGCAAGATCCGCGCCGAGCTGCCGCGCGCCTTCCGCACGCTCGTGAAGGGCAATGTCGAGGTAAAGCGGCTGCCGCTGGCCGAGGAACCCGGCGCGCCCGCGGCCTATGGCGGCGCGGGATCGATCGACGGCAGCATCCCGGGACGCTTCTGGATCAATCTCCGCACCACCGAACTGCACAGCAAATATTCGCTGCCCGACCTGACGATGCACGAGGCGATCCCTGGTCACGCCTGGCAGGGCGAATATGCGCATGCGATGCCGCTGATCCGCACGATGCTGGCGTTCAACGCCTATTCGGAAGGATGGGCGCTCTACGCCGAACAGCTTGCGGACGAACTCGGCCTCTACGACGATTTCGAGGTCGGGCGGCTGGGCTATCTGCAATCGCTGGCGTTCCGCGCCTGCCGCCTGGTCGTCGACACCGGCCTCCACGCCAAGCGCTGGACGCGCGAGCAGGGCGTCGAGTTTTTCGTCAAGGAAAATGGCTCGAACCCGCTCGAGGTCGCAAGCGAGGTCGACCGCTATTGCAGCTGGGCCGGGCAGGCCTGCGGCTACAAGGTCGGGCATAGCGAGATCGTGCGGCAGCGCGGCCTTGCGCAAAAGGCGCTGGGCGCGAAATACGACCTCCGCGATTTCGACGATGTCGTGGTCAAGGGCGGCAATGTGCCACTCGACGTGCTGGCGCAGAATGTCGAAGAATATGTGAAGGGCGCGAAGGGCTGATGCGTTTCCTCGCAACCGCGCTGGGCGCGCTCTTGATGGCCGCGCCCGGCACGGCGGAAAATTCCCCGCCGCGCGTCCAAATCGTGACGAGCGACGTCGAGCGATTCTATGCGCTGTACGACGACCCCGCGCTCACCGCCGATCCAGATGCGCTCGCGACGCGCTATCTCGCCGATGCCTCGCCGGGGCTCGAGGAGTTCATGGTCATGCGCCGGATCACGCCCGAACGCGTTGCGAAGGCGCTGCGCGAAAAACCGGAGCTCTTTGCCGACGCGCGCGGCTGTGCCGCCACGCTCGGCAACGTCCGCGGCCGGTTGACCGCGGCCGCCGATCGGTTGGCGGAGCTTTATCCGCCGGCGATCTTCCCGCCGATCACCATCGCGATCAGCCGCGGCACGCCTGTCGCCGCAGCGAACGGCAAGGGGCTGTACGTCTCGCTCGAAGCGCTTTGCGCGGCGAAATTCTTCGAGGCCGACGACGAGGATCGTTTCGTCCATGTGAGCGCACGAATATGTCCATGCCCAGCAACCGCTGGCGCAGGTCGAAAGCGAGAATGACACGGTGCTCCACGCCGCGCTCGTCGAGGGGGCTGCGGAGTTTGTCGCCGAACAGATCAGCGGATCGGTCGCTGCCACCCATTTGCACCGCTGGGCGGCTGGACGCGAAAAGGAAGTGGAGACCGCCTTCCTCGCCGAAAAGGACGGCAAGGCGAATGATTCGCGCTGGGTCTACAACCAGCTCGGCACCGAAGACTGGCCCGGCGACCTCGGTTACTGGGTCGGGTATCGCGTCGCGAAGGCCTATTATCAGCGCAGCCCCGACAAGCAGGCGGCGATAAAGGCCATCATCGAGATGAAGGACCCGGCCGCCTTTCTCGTCGAAAGCGGCTGGACGCCGGGGATGACACTCTAGGCCGGCAGTGGCGCCAGATCGGGCGCGACGAACCCGCGCCGCGCCGGCACCGAGAAGAGCAGCTCGCGGCTGTAGAAGCGCAAGGGCCAGTCGCGGCGGCCGACGTCGGAACGCAGCATCGCGTTGACGCGCGCCGCCAGCCCCGTCTCTTCGGTCTCGGACAGGAACAGCCGCACCCCCGCAACATAAGCTCGCGTAATGCTGTCGTGATAGCCGCCATGGTCGTCGTTCACGCCGCCGACGCTTTCGTTGAAGCGGCTGATGATCGCCGCGATGTCGGCGTCGATGTCGATATCGGGGCGCTCGCTGAGCAGCCACAGGCACGCGCCGAGATGCGCCTCGTGCGTCCAGGCTTCGCGCGGCAGGGTGCGTGCGAGCAGGCCCTCGCCGATCGCGCGGATGTCGGAATCGCGCTCGATCAGGCGCGGCGAAAAATCGGTAGTCATCGGTCCGGTCCTTCCGGGTGAATGCCACCCGGAAGTTTCCGGGTCAATTATGCTGCGACGGCGGCCTGCGGGGCGGCCTGGCGGACGCCTTCGTCGACATGCTCCGCAAATTGCGCGAAGTTGTCGATGAATTGCTCGACCAGCGATTGTGCCGTGCGATCATAGGCCGCCTTGTCGGCCCAGGCTTCGCGCGGGTCGAGCAGCGCCGAATCGACGCCCGGCACCGCGACGGGCACCTGGAAGCCGAAATTCGGATCCTTGCGGAATTCGGCGTCGTTCAGGCTGCCGTCGAGCGCGGCGTTGAGCAGCGCGCGGGTCGCCTTGATCGGCATACGCTTGATGCCGTCCATCGTCGCCATGCCGCCGGTCCAGCCGGTGTTGACCAGCCAGCACTGGACGCCGCCCTTGGCGATGCGCTCCTTGAGGAGGTTGCCATAGACCGACGGGTGGCGCGGCATGAAGGGCGCGCCGAAGCAGGTCGAGAAGGTCGCCTCGGGCTCGGTCACGCCGATTTCGGTGCCGGCGACACGCGCGGTATAGCCCGAAAGGAAATGGTACATCGCCTGGTCGGGGGTCAGCTTCGCGATCGGGGGCAGCACGCCATAGGCGTCGGCGGTGAGCATGATGATGTTGTGCGGCACCGGACCCATATTCTTTTCCGAGGTGTTCGGAATGAAATCGATCGGATAGCTGCCGCGGCTGTTCTCGGCGAGGCTCGCGTCGTCGAAGTCGAGTTCGCGCGTCTCGGCGTCCATCACGACATTTTCGAGCACGGTGCCGAAGCGCTTGGTGGTCGCGTAGATTTCGGGCTCGGCCTCGGGCGAGAGGCGGATCATCTTGGCGTAGCAGCCGCCCTCGAAATTGAAGACCGCGGTGTCCGACCAGCCATGCTCGTCGTCGCCGATCAATGTGCGCGAGGCGTCGGCCGACAGCGTCGTTTTGCCGGTGCCGCTGAGGCCGAAGAAGACCGCGGTGTCGCCGTTCGGACCGATGTTGGCCGAGCAGTGCATCGGCATCACGCCCTTCACGGGGAGCAGATAGTTGAGGATGCCGAACACCGACTTCTTCATCTCGCCGGCGTACTGCGTGCCGCCGATCAGGATCAGTTTCTCGCTGAAATTGACCGCGATCACCGTTTCGGTGCGCGAGCCATGCTTCGCCGGGTCGGCGCGGAAGCTCGGCAGGTCGATGATCGTATATTCGGCCGCGAACGACGCCAGCTCGTCGGCCGTCGGGCGGCAGAGCAGCGTACGAATGAACTGGCTGTGCCAGGCGAATTCAGTGACGACCTGCACCGCGACGCGGTGCTCGGGCTGCGAGCCGCCGAACAGCTGCTGGCGATAGAGGCGCGGGCGCTCGGCGAGGTGCGCGAGGAAATCGGCCTTGAGCGCCGCGAAATGATCCGGCGTCATCGGGACGTTGGTCTTGCCCCACCAGATGGTGTCGCGGGTCTCGTCGTCCTGGACGATGAATTTGTCCTTCGCCGAACGACCGGTGTGCTTGCCCGTCGCGACGACGAGCGGGCCGTCCTTGGCGAGTCGGCCTTCGCCCTGGCGCACGGCCTCCTCGATCAGCTGCGCCGTGCCCCAGTTTTCGGCCACTTCCGCCGCCGTTTTCACGGTCGTCGAACCGATCACCACATCCGTCATGACTCAAGCCTTTCCCAAACTTTCGTCCGCCTTTGCATACCTATGCAGCGCGTGCCAAGCGAAAGCGCTGGGCCCGCATGAACATGGGTGCCGACGGGACGTCGAATTCCGAAATTGCGGCCGCGTTAGCGAGGTTGGAGGATGAGGTCAAAAGATTAAAACCCGGTTCGGCGCCCGCGCCCTAAGGGAACCGGTGGCAAGCACACTCGCCCCTTCCCCCTCGATGGGGAAGGATACGGAGCCTTGGCCGCAGAGCGGCCTAGGCGGAGTTGGATGGGGGTGAAGGTGCGTCCTTCGGCCTTCGTGTCAGGCCGAGAGCGCACCCCCTCCGCTGCGACTAACGAACAAGTTCGTAAGTCTCGCTGCCTCCCCCATCGAGGGGGAGGAACTGTGGGGAACCCCATGGGACCGCGCGATGTTGTGACCGGGCGGCACATCGGCTAGTTGCCTGGACGTCCGCCCAACTGGAAAGAGCATGACGGCAACCATCGCGCTGGTCGACGACGACCGCAACATCCTGCAATCCTTGTCGATCGCGCTCCAGGCCGAGGGCTTCGTCACGCGCGTCTATTCAGACGGCGAGGCAGCGCTGAAGCCGCTGATCGACAATCCGCCCGACCTGGCGGTGTTCGATGTCAAGATGCCGCGCATGGACGGGCTCGAACTGCTGCGCCGTCTGCGCGAAAAGAGCCAGCTGCCGGTGATCTTCCTGACCAGCAAGGACGACGAGATCGACGAGGCGCTGGGGCTCGCGATGGGCGCCGACGATTATATCGCCAAGCCCTTCTCACAGCGACTGGTGATCGCGCGCATTCGCGCGATCCTCCGCCGCGTCGAGCTCAACAAAAATGCGCCGGGCGACGAGGACGAGCCCGTCGCCGACCCGATCACCCGCGGGCGCCTCAGCATGGACCCCGCAAGGCACAAGGTCGAATGGGACGGCAAGGACGTGACGCTGACCGTCACCGAATTCCTGATCCTCGAAACGCTGGCGAGCCGCCCGGGCATCGTGCGCAGCCGCAACCAGCTGATGGACGCGGCCTATCAGGACGACGTCTATATCGACGACCGCACGATCGACAGCCACATCAAGCGCCTGCGCCGCAAGTTCCGCGAGGTCGACCCCGAATTCGACGCGATCGCGACGCTCTATGGGGCGGGCTACCGTTTTGCCGACGAAGGCTGATCTGGCGCGCGACGCCGAGGACCAGCCTTTGGTCTGGTCGGCGCGCTGGTCGCTGACGACGCGCATCCTGGCGGTCAATATCGTCGCGATCGCGCTGCTTGCGGGCGGCTTTTTTTACCTCGACACCTATCGCAGCCGGCTGGTCGATACGCGCGTCGGGGTGATGGAGGATCAGCTCGCGCAGCTCGACGACGCGCTCGAGGCGGCGCGCCCCGACCAGCGCCAGCGACTGATCGACGCTTTCACCCGCGCGACCGCGTCGCGGCTGCGCTTCTACGCCGCCGACGGCACGCGCCGCTACGACAGCTTCGACCATGGGCCGCCGACCTATACTTTGCGCGATCCCAATATCCAGCCGTGGAAGCGCGACGCCGCGCGCGCGATGGACCGCGGCATCGACTGGATCGTCGGCGCCCCCAATTATCCCGATTTCGAGGAGCCCGAAGTCGATCGCGGCGCCGCCTGGCCCGAGGTCGTGCAGACGCTGAAGAGCGGCGCCGGCACGACGCGCTTCCGCTACGCGCCAGAACGCACGCCTTTGCTGACCGCGACGCGGATCGTCGACCTCGACACGCCGCAGGTGATGCTGATGACGCTGAACGCGCGCGACATCACGCGCACCGTGCGCGCCGAGCGCTTCCGCCTCGCGGTGGTCGTCGCGATCGTGCTGCTGACCTCGGTGCTGCTCTCGCTCTTTCTCGCGCGCACGATCGTGCGGCCGCTGCGCAAGCTCGCGCGCGCCGCGGTGCGCGTGCGGCTGGGGCGCGCGCGCGAGGTCGTCGTGCCGCGCCTGCCGAGCCGCCGCGACGAGATCGGGACGCTCGCGCGTGCGCTCAGCGACATGACGCAGGCGCTGCGCGAACGCATCGACGCGGGCGAGCATTTCGCCGCCGACGTGACGCACGAGCTCAAGAACCCGATCGCTTCGGTGCGCTCGGCGATCGAGGGGCTGGGCCGCGTCAAGACCGACGAACAACGCGCGCAATTGCTGGCCATTGCGGACGAGGATGTAAGGCGGCTCGACCGGCTGGTCACCGACATCAGCGACGCGAGCCGCATCGACGCGCAATTGTCGCGCACCAGTTTCGAGCCGATCGACGTCGGGCTGATGATCGAATCGATGCTCGCCTCGCGCGCGGCGCGGGCCGAGAGCAAGGACGTGCCGCAACCGCGCATCGCCTTCGCGCGCCCGCGCAAGGGCACGACGATGGTGATGGGTGATGGCCATCGGCTCGAACGCGTGATCGACAATGTCATCGACAATGCGATCAGCTTCTCGCCCCCCGGCGGGCTGGTCTGCGTGCGCGCGACGCGGCTGGGCAGCGACGTCCATATCGGGGTCGACGACGATGGCCCCGGCATCGAGCCCGCGCAGCGCGACGCCATTTTCCGCCGTTTCCACAGCGAGCGCCCCGACGGCGCCTTCGGCCGCCACAGCGGGCTCGGCCTCGCGATCGCGCGGACGATCGTCGAGGGGCACAGCGGCCATATCGCCGCGCGCGACCGTGACGACGGCCAGCCGGGCGCGAGCCTGCTGATCACCCTGCCCGCGGCGGAAGCGGCGAGTGGAGAGAATTGATCGTCGGCTTGCAGCCGTGCTGACACGCCGGTAAGCCTCTCCGCCATGCTGCCGCGCCGGACCGCACTCGATATCGTCAATATCCACGCCAGCTGCGTCGCAGCGGGCAGCCGCGGCATCTTGATCCTCGGCGCGTCGGGACAGGGCAAGTCCGACCTCGCGCTGCGGCTGATCGACCGCGGCGCGCGGCTGGTCGCCGACGACCGCTGCGACATCTGGTTCGACCGCGGCCGCCTGTGGTGCCGCCCGCCCGCGAAGCTCGCGGGCAAGATGGAGGTGCGCGGGATCGGCATCGTCGACCAGCCCTTCGTCGCGCCGGTCCCGCTCGCGCTCGCGGTGCGCCTCAGCGAGCGCCCCGAGCGCATGCCGCCTGCGAACCAGAGCGAGACGGTCGCGGGGCATGCCCTGCCCGCGCTGCTGCTCGCGGGATTCGAGGCGTCGGCGCCGATCAAGGTGCTGATGGCGCTCGACCGACTGGGTATGGCATCATGAGCGACGACGGCCAGCGCCTGCTGCTCGTCACCGGCCTCTCGGGCGCGGGCAAGTCGACGGTGCTGAAAGTACTCGAGGATCTGGGCTGGGAGGTCGTCGACAATCTGCCGCCCGCGCTGCTCGACGCCTTGCTCGCAGCGCCCGCGGGAAAGGGGCGCGAGGGCCGCCCGCTCGCGATCGGCATCGACAGCCGGAGCCGCGGCTTCAAGCCCGCGCCGCTGGTCAAGCGGATGAAGGAATTGCGCGAGGCGGGCGGGCGCGACATCGACACGCTCTTCCTCGACTGCGCGGGCGCCGAGCTCGAACGCCGCTTCTCCGAGACGCGGCGGCGCCATCCGATGGCCGAGGACCGTCCCGCCGCCGACGGCATCGCGCGCGAGCGCGAGACGATGGAGCCGCTCCGCCGCTGGGCGCAGCACGTCATCGACACCACCAATTACTCGAGCAACGATTTGCAGCAGGAAGTGCGGCAGCGCTTCGGCGAGGCAGGGACCGACGAGCCCGTGCTGAGCGTGCTGAGCTTCGGCTTCGCGCGCGGGTTGCCGCGCAACGCCGACCTGGTGTTCGACATGCGGTACCTGCGCAACCCGCATTGGGACCCGGCGCTCAAACCCGGCACCGGGCTCGACCCTGCGGTCGCCGCCTATGTGATGGCCGACCCCGCCTATGCGGCGACCATCGCGCAGATCGAGTCGCTGCTGCTCGCGCTCCTCCCGCGCTACCGCGCCGAGGGGAAGAGCTATGTCACCATCGCCTTCGGGTGCACCGGCGGGCGCCACCGCTCGGTCCATGTCGCCGAACGTGTGGCCGCTACGCTACGCGCAGCGGGTCATGCGCCGACGGTGACCCACCGCAACCTTGACTCCGCCCCGCAAGATGGGCTTGAGGGCAAGCCCCCGTCCGCGTCTCCCGCATCCGGCGGCAAACAGATATAAGGGTCTCGACTGCATGGGCACCGACAAGGCATTGCCGCTTCTTGGAATGGTATTGGTGACCCATGGCCGCCTCGCCGAGGAAATGGTGACCGCGATGGAGCATGTCGTCGGGCCGCAGCGCGCGATCGCGACGGTGTGCATCGGCCCCAACGACAATATGGAGATGCGGCGCAAGGAAATCGCCGACGCGATCCATAAGGTCGACGAGGGCCGCGGCGTCATCATGCTGACCGACCTGTTCGGCGGCACGCCGTCGAACCTCGCGATCAGCCTGCTCGACGCCGGGCGCACCGAGGTGATCGCGGGCGTGAACCTGCCGATGCTGATCCGCCTCGAAAGCGCGCGCAAGACCATGGAACTCCGCCCGGCGGTGATCGCCGCGAAAGAGGCGGGGCAGAAATATATCTCCGTCGCATCCGAAATGCTGGGGGTGGGCCCATGAATGAAACGAGCGAGACGGTCGAGATCACCAACCAGCGCGGCCTCCACGCGCGCGCGAGCGCCAAGTTCGTGACCTTCGTCAGCCGCCTGCCCGAGACCGTGTCGGTCGAGGTCGAAAAGGGCGGGTCGCGGGTCAACGGCACCTCGATCATGGGGCTGATGATGCTGGGCGCCGCGAAGGGCGATTCGATCACCATCCACACGAAGGGCGACGGCGCCGACGCGGCGCTGCTCAAGCTGGTCGGGCTGGTCAAGGACAGCTTCGGCGAGGATTGACGGCATGACCCAGACGGGCCGCCGCTCCCGCATCGAGAGTTTTTCCAACCCGCTGGTCAAGCGGATGCGGCTGCTGCGCGAAAAGCGGCATCGCCGCGCCGAGGGGCTGTTCCTCGCCGAGGGGCTGCGCATCGCGACCGAGGCGCGCGACGCGGGGGTGCTGCCGAAGTGGCTGTTCCTTGCCGAAGAGGGCGCTGCGCATCCGCTGGCGCAGGCGCTGGTGAGCGCGACGCTGGCGAGCGGCGGCGAGGTGATCGACACCACGCCCGCGATCCTGTCGAAGCTGTCGGGCAAGGAAAACGCGCAGGCGATCGTCGCGATCTACGCCGAGCCGAAGACCTTGCTGACCGACCTCGACCGCAATACCGCGCCGATCTGGCTGGTCGCCGAGCGGCTGCGCGATCCGGGCAATCTCGGCACGATGCTGCGCACCGGCGACGCGGTCGGCGCGGGCGGGCTGATCCTGCTAGGCGAATCTACCGACCCCTATGGCGTCGAGGCGGTGCGCGCCAGCATGGGGGCAATCTTCACTCAGCGGCTGGTGCAGGCCGAGTGGGACGATTTCCTCCCCTGGCTGCGCGGCGGACCGGGACAGCTCGTCGCGACCTGGCTGGGCGAGGATACGGTCGACTATCAGGCGGTGCGCTACGCGGCGCCGACCTTCGTCCTCGTCGGCAACGAATCGCAGGGCATGCCCGAGGCCTATGCCGCGGCCGCCGATATGCGCGTGAAGATGCCGATGATGGGCAAGGCCGACAGCCTAAACGCCGCAGTCGCGGCGGCGGTGATGGCCTATGAGGTGCTGAACCAGCGGCGGAACTGAACGGCAGCCACGGGGCGCATTCAGCATAGCGCCAGCAGCGCGCAACTACACCGTCCCCTCTTCCGTTCGTGGCGAGCGAAGTCGAGACACGCGAGCACCGCGCCAGACGCATCTCGACTGCGCTCGATGCAAAGGGGTTTTGGAGAGACGACCATGTTCAAACCGCTCGCCGCACTGATGCTGAGCCTCGCCCTCGCCGCCTGCGTCCCGACCGCCGACGCGCCGCAGACCCCCGGCACCCCGCCCGCCGCGAGCTATTTCGCGCTCGGCACCGAGCCCGGCTGGACGCTCGAGATCACGCAAGGCCTGCTTAATTACGACGGCGACTATGGCGATACCAAGATTCTGGTCCCAAACCCGGGCGCGCGGCCGAGCTTCAACGGCGAGCGTTACGTCACCCAGCGGCTGACCGTCGACATCACGCACGGCGAATGCAGCGACGGGATGAGCGACCGGCGCTATCGCGACAAGGTGACGCTAACCGCCGACGGCAAGACGGTGACGGGCTGCGGCGGCGGCATATTGCCGCCCACCGAGCTTGCGGGCACCAACTGGAGTTTCGTGTCGATCGGCGGCGTCGCGGTGGCGAAGGACCGGCCGACGTCGTTGGTGTTCGAGGCTGGACGGCTGAGCGGCAGCGCGGGGTGCAACCGCTTTTCGGGCAGCTACGAGCGCGCGGATGGCATGCTGACCGCCGGACCGCTGATGGCGACCAAGATGGCGTGCCCGGGCGCGGGCATGACGCAGGAGAACGCCTTCTTCGAACTGATGCGCGGGCCGGTGAGCCTCGACTTCCCGAGCGACGGCACACTGATCCTGACCGGCGCCGAGGGACGCACGGCGGTGCTGAAGCGAGTGATCTAGAAAGCGGCGATCTAGATCGTCGCATTTATCACAATGCCGTCATTCCCGCGAAGGCGGGAATCCAGCTTTCTCCTTCTTTGTGTTCTTTGCGCCTTTGCGTGAGATTATTTTGAGTCACGCAAAGGCGCAAAGAACGCAAAGGGTGTTGGGGTCAGCCGTCGGTGCCAAGCGGTCGACGAAACGAAGAAAGCTGGATTCCCGCCTTCGCGGGAATGACGAAGCGGGGCTACTCCCCGTCGTTGACCGCCGCCGGGGCGCTGGCCAGCTTGGCAAGCGGACGCGACGTCTGTTCGGCCACCGGCAGCACCGCGATCTCCTTGTCGCCGGTCTCGATATCGAGGGCCTCAAAGCGCCGCGCCTGCGTCAGCACTTGGCTTTCGAAGCTGCCGACGAAGGCGTTATACGCGCCCGTCGCCTGGTCGAGATTTTTGCCGACGCGGGCGATATGCGACCCCATCACCGACATGCGCGCATAAAGCTCTTTCCCAAGCGCGGCGATCTCGCGCGCCTGTCCGGCGAGCTTTTCCTGCCGCCACACCGCGGCGACGGTGCGCGCGATCGCGATGAGGTTGGTCGGGGTCGCGAGCAGTACCTTGCGGTCGAAGGCATAGTCCCAGAGGCCGGCGTCGTGGTCGAGCGCCGCGGCGAGGAAATGTTCGCCGGGCACGAACATCACGACATAATCGGGGGTGTCGTCGAACTGGTTCCAATAGCTTTTGGCGCCGAGCGTGTTGACATGCGCCTTCATCGCCGCGGCGTGCGCGGCGAGATGCGCCGCCTTTTCGCTCTCATCGACCGCGCCGAACGCATCTTGGTACGCGTTGAGCGACACCTTTGCGTCGATCACCAGATTTTGCCCGCCGGGGACGCGCACGACGACGTCGGGGCGGAGACGCCCGCCGTCGCCGTCCACGACGCTGACCTCGGTCTGGAAATCGGCATGTTCGGAAAGCCCGCAGCTTTCGAGCACGTTGCGGAGCTGCTGCTCACCCCAGCGCCCGCGTGCCTTGGGGGCGTTGCGCAGCGCATTGACCAGCTTCGCCGCCTCGCTCGACACGCGTTCGGTGCCCGCGCGCATCGATTCGATCTGGCCATGGAGGAGGCCGAAGGCGTCGCGCCGCTCGGCCTCGACCTTGCCGACCGCTTCCTCATATTTCTGGAGCCGCTCGTGCACGGGGTTCAGCAGCGCCTTCAAATTCTGCCCCGCGCTCTCCTCGCTCTGGCGGAAGCGCGCGTCGGCGCGTTCGAGAAAGGCCTTTTGCGCCTCGCCGAGCATCGTCTGGCCGACCTCGCGGAACTGCGCGGTGAGCGCGGCCTGCGCGTCCTTCAATTGTGCGATCTGCGCCGCATGCGCTTCATCGCGGGCGCGCTGTTCGCTGACCAGCCCCGCGAGCTGGAGATCGGCCGCCTTGCGCGCCTCGGCCTCGGCGGCGAGGTCGGTCACCGCACTCTTGAACCGCTCGGTCAGGCTGTCGCGCTCGGCCTTGAGCGCCCCCGCCTGCCGCCCCGCAAAAAGCCAGCCGATCAGCCCCCCGATTGCGAGGGCGGCAAGGGCGAGCAGAAGCGAGAGCGGGTCCATGCGCGGAACATAGGACGAACGCCGGGCGCTTGACCAGCGGATTATTTCTTGGCGAAGGGGTCGTCGCGGTCGGCCGTGAGAATGCCGTCGATCATCTTCGTCAGCGCGGCGACCTTCTTTTCGGGATGCGCCGGAGTCTCGCATGTGTTCGAAAGCCGCGTCTCGCTGCCGTCGGCGTTCGCCGCCTCGATCACCGTGTGGCAGAGATAGCCCGTGCCGCTGCCGTCATGGATGAACCACTGGACATGGTCGTCGTCCATCTCGCGCGCCTCGACCGTGCGGTCCTCGGCACCCTCGAGGCTGCCCGCCGGATAGCCGCGGTTGACGAGATGGCTGCGCACCTCGCCCGCGGTGAGCTTGTAGGTTGCCGGACTGCTCCCGGCTTCGCTGCTGCATGCGGTTAGCGTGGCAAGCGCAAACATCGCCAGCAAATGCGTTTTCATTTTCCCGTCCCCCATGAAAATGACGGGGACGGCCCTAGCGCATCGCGGTTAGCGCCGCGTTAAGCGTCAGGCGAAGTCGCTCGCGACGTCGAGCTCGCGCACGCGGCGCTTCTGCCGCGCGGCATCGACGAGGCGGCGCAGTTCCTCGCGCCGTTCGACCGCGCGCTCGATATAAGGCATGACGAGCGCGCCCTCGCGCGTCGTTTCGTCGGACGAATCCACGCTGATCGTGCCCATCCCCGCCCATTGATTGACGAGCGTGAAGTCGAGTCGGATGTCCTTGACGCGGTAGAGTTCGATCTCGTCGATGCTCTTAACGAAAATGCCCTTGCGCAGGATCAGCCGGTCCTCGGTCACCTCATAGGTGACCATCAGATTGTGCACCCAGATCGCGGCGATGATGATGAGGCCGACCCCGACGAGGCAGAGCAGCAGGGTCAGCCAGCCGAGCAGGGTGCCGCGCAGCCAGCCCCAGGTCGAGGAACGGAAGCGGTCGAGGATTTCGGGCACGGCACTCTCCTTCGATCGAAAACCTATAGCAGGTAAATCACCACATAGCGCGCGACGAGCGCGGCGAGCAGCAGCGCGCTCCACCGCGGGCTCTTGACCCACATCGCCGCGACCATCAGCGCGACGAGGATCAGCGTCATGATCCACGCGAGCGGACGCGCGAGGTTCGCGGCGAGATCGGGCTGCGCGAGATAATAGCCGAGTTGCGCCGCGAGCAGGATCAGCAGCAGCCCGAGGACGATCCGCCGCACGCGGAAATAATGGACGTCGAGGTCGGCGAACCCCTCGGGGTGCGAGGGGAAGACCAGCCGAGCCGCGAGGAAATAGAGGCTGGCGAAACCCGCGACCGCCATCAGCGTCGTGTTCGACACTGCGATGTCGCCCCGCGCCGCCCACGCCGCGCTCCAGAAGGAGAGAAGGTCGAGCATCACGAACACCGCGAGCAGCGGGGTCAGCCAGCCGATCGCGAACCGTTCGCGCTCGGCCTCGGCGGCGAAGCGCGCCTCGATCGCGCGCCCGAGCCCGCCGAGCAGTTCGACCATCGAAAGGCCGAGCAGCAAGCTGTAGAGCGCAAAGACGAACTCGAAATCGCTCATGCCGACCTCTAACATCCTAATCCTTGACGGGGCGACGGTGGCCCGCCTGCTTCATTATGGGCCGCAGTTCTTCCAGCACCTGCGAAGTATCGAAATTGCGGCACGCATCGAGATCCAAGCCCTCGCAATTCAGCGGCGAATCTTTTTCCATTTTTCCGACGGCCACAAGATAGGCCTTTTGGCCCTTGCTCGTCATATAGCCAACCGATGTTGAGGTTGCGATGGCGTGGGTACTGAAGAAGACGCTACCACTGACGACCTGAAAATAGGGATATCCATCGGCTTTCGCGAGTTCGGCAGCGCGATAGAGCGCCGCCTGTTCCGCAAAACCCACACTCGAAGCTACGTTGGAGATAAATCTGATCTCCCACCGGCCCGGCGCCTTGGTCTTATCCGAGTAGCCGCCGCCTACGCCCAGCTTTTGATATGGCGTGCCGGCGCACCCCGACAAAACGCTCGTGACTGCGACGAGCCCTATCCATATCTTCATAATCCCCCCTGAAAATTAAATAGGAAAACAAGGCGACGCGAACAAACGCGTCGAATCAAGTTTTACGGTGCTGGCGCGATGGCGTCGCCGGTGAATGGCAAAATAGCGCGATAAGCCTCGAGGCCGGGCGCGCCGCCTATCGTCATGCCTTCCTTGAGCATCCAGTAATGGCGCACAATCTCGGCCTGCTGTTCGAGGCCGTAGCGGTGGAGCGGCCAGCCGGGTTTGAGGCTGTAGTCATAGGTCGCGAAGGGGTGGCGCATCAGGACGAGGTACCAGCGGCCGCGCTGCTGCGCCTGCCAGACATGCGTCATCTCGTGGATGAACAGCCCCTTGGCGCCGAGTTCGTCCTTCGCCGGGCAGGAGAAGTCGTCGCAATAGACGTCGCCCCGAGGGTGGAAATGAAGATGCCCCATCGGCGCCATCACGATCTGGCGCGGCTGGAAGAAGATCCATTTGCGGTGGCGGACGCGCACCGCATCATAGTCGATCGCGTCGCCGAAGACGCTGCGCGCCAGCGCGATTTCGCCGTCGGTCAGCCGACGTCCGTCGCGGTCTCCGCCCCCCGTCATGTCCGGCTTATTTCTTCGCCGCGTCCGCCGGTTCGCCATGCCCCATCGCGCTATGGTCCATCGCGGCGGGCGCGGTCGCGGCGCTGCCGTCGGCGCCCGCGGCCGATGCTTGCTTGATCGGCATGTCGAACAGGATGCGCTCGTTGTTGTTGTTGGTGAAGACGAAGGCCATCGGCAGCTTGCCCGCGCGCACCGCGGCGGGGTTGATGTTCCAGATCATCAGATGCTTGCCGCCCTGCTTGAATATCAGTTCGCCCTTGGCGGGCACGTCGGCACGGAACAGCGGCTTCATCGTCACCACGCCGTTTTCCTTGACGCTTTCGTGCATCTCGACGCGCTGCGCGAGGTCGGCGGTCACCGCGACGAGTTCGACCGGCACCGGGCCGCCTTCGACGCGGAAATAGCCGACCGCGGGACGGTCGGGCGTCGCGCCCATCACGATATGCCCGCTGACGACGTTGAGCGGCTGGCCCTTGCCGAGGTTTTCTTCGCATGCGGTCAGTGACAGTGCGGTCGCAGCGAGGGCGGCGATCAGGAACGGCTTCATGGCATCGGTCTCCGTAAACAGGCGTAATTTTCCTGTTCCCGATAAGCCCATTGAGTCCTTGTGCCAAGGATTAGCGCACCTATATCGCGGCCTGAAACCCATAAGCGGCGTGCCTTTTCAGGGCGCCCAACAGGCAACAAGGACGAGTAGAATATGGCCAAAGTGATCGGGATCGACCTCGGCACCACGAACAGCTGCGTCGCGGTGATGGAAGGCGGCAAGCCCAAGGTTATCGAAAATGTCGAAGGCACGCGCACCACGCCCTCGATCGTCGCCTTCGCCAAGGACGGCGAGCGCCTGATCGGCCAGCCGGCGAAGCGCCAGGCGGTCACCAATCCCGAAAACACCATCTTTGCGGTGAAGCGCCTGATCGGTCGCCGCTTCGACGATCCCATGACCAAGAAGGACATGGAACTCGTCCCCTATACCATCGCCAAGGGCGCCAACGGCGACGCGTGGGTCAAGGCGGGCGGCGAGGATTATTCGCCGTCGCAGATCTCGGCCTATATCCTCCAGAAGATGAAGGAAACCGCCGAGGCCTATCTGGGCGAGAAGGTCGAGCAGGCGGTGATCACCGTTCCCGCCTACTTCAACGACGCCCAGCGCCAGGCGACAAAGGATGCCGGCAAGATCGCGGGCCTCGAAGTGCTGCGCATCATCAACGAGCCGACCGCGGCCGCGCTGGCCTATGGCCTCGACAAGACCGAGAACAAGACGATCGCGGTCTATGACCTTGGCGGCGGCACGTTCGACATCTCGATCCTCGAAGTCGGCGATGGCGTGTTCGAAGTGAAGTCGACCAACGGCGACACCTTCCTCGGCGGCGAGGATTTCGACTCGAAGCTCGTCGAATATCTCGCCGACGGCTTCAAGAAGGACGAAGGCATCGACCTGCGCGGCGACAAGCTGGCGCTCCAGCGCCTGAAGGAAGCCGCCGAAAAGGCGAAGATCGAACTGTCGTCGGCCGCGACGACCGAGGTCAACCTGCCCTTCATCACCGCCGACGCCAACGGGCCGAAGCATCTGGTCAAGACGATCACGCGCTCGGACCTCGAGAAGCTGGTCGAGGACCTCGTCAAGCGCACGCTCGAGCCGTGCAAGAAGGCAATCAAGGACGCCGGCGTCAGCGCCAGCGAGATCGACGAAGTCGTGCTGGTCGGCGGCATGACGCGCATGCCGCGCGTGCGCGAAGTCGTGAAGGATTTCTTCGGCAAGGAACCGCACACCGGCGTGAACCCCGACGAAGTCGTCGCGATCGGCGCCGCGATCCAGGCGGGCGTGCTGCAGGGCGACGTCAAGGACGTGCTGCTGCTCGACGTGACCCCGCTGAGCCTCGGCATCGAGACGCTGGGCGGCGTGTTCACGCGCATGATCGACCGTAACACTACCATCCCGACCAAGAAGTCGCAGGTCTACTCGACCGCCGACGACAACCAGTCGGCGGTGACCATCCGCGTGTTCCAGGGCGAGCGCGAAATGGCCGCCGACAACAAGGCGCTCGGCCAGTTCGACTTGGTCGGCATTCCGCCGGCGCCGCGCGGCGTGCCGCAGATCGAGGTGACCTTCGACATCGACGCCAACGGCATCGTGTCGGTCCACGCCAAGGACAAGGGCACCGGCAAGGAACAGCAGATCAAGATCCAGGCCTCGGGCGGCCTCAGCGACGCGGACATCGACCAGATGGTCAAGGACGCCGAGCAGTTCGCCGAAGAGGACAAGAAGCGCCGCGAGGCGGCCGAGGCGAAGAACAACGCCGAAAGCCTGATCCACTCGACCGAAAGCCAGCTCCGCGAGCATGGCGACAAGGTCGACGAGGCGCTGAAGTCCGAGATCGAGGCCGCGGTCGCCGAAGCCAAGACCGCGGTCGAGGGCGGCGATCCCGCCGCCATGACCGAAAAGGCACAGGCGCTCGCGCAGGTCGCGATGAAGCTCGGCCAGGCGATCTACGAGAAGGAACAGCAGGCCGCGGCGTCCCCCAGCGCCGATGAAGCCGGCGAAGCCAAGGCCGACGAAGACGTCGTCGATGCCGAATTCTCGGAAGTCGAAGACGACAAGAAGTAAGACATGCGCGCACCGCCGCGGTCATAAATAGGGAGGCGGTAGCCCCCTATTTATCGGGCGCGGCGGCAGCGGCGAATTTTGGAACAGGGGATAAATAGGGGGCTACCGCCTCCCTATTTATGGATGAAACGCCATGTCGCTCGACATCGATTATTACCAACTGCTCGAAGTCGAGCGCAGCGCCGACGATGCGACGCTGAAGGCGAGCTATCGCAAGCTCGCGATGAAATACCACCCCGACAAGAATCCGGGATGCGGCGACAGCGAGGCGCGCTTCAAGGCGATCAGCGAAGCCTATGACTGCCTGAAGGACCCGCAGAAGCGCGCGGCCTATGACCGCTTCGGCAAGGAAGGCGTGCGCGGCGCGGGCGGCTTCGGCGGCGGCAATGGCGATTTCGGCGACATCGGCGACATCTTCGAGTCGATCTTCGGCTCGGCTTTCGGCGGACGGCAGCAGCAGCGCGGCCCCGCACGCGGCGCCGACCTCCGCTACGACATGGAGATCAGGCTCGAGGACGCCTTCACCGGCATCAGCCGCGAGATCCAGGTCGACGTCGCCGCGCGCTGCGAGACGTGCGACGGATCGGGCGCAAAGCCCGGCACCTCGACCCACCGCTGCACCACCTGCGCCGGCCACGGCAAGGTGCGCGCGCAGCAGGGCTTCTTCATGGTCGAGCGCACCTGCCCGCAGTGCCAGGGTTCGGGCGAGGTCATCGCCGACCCGTGCAATACATGCCATGGCGAGGGCCGCGTCGACCGGCGCAAGACGCTGACCGTCAACATCCCTGCGGGGGTCGACGAAGGTACGCGCATCCGCCTGTCGGGCGAAGGCGAGAGCGGCGCGCGCGGCGCGGCACCGGGCGACCTCTATATCTTCCTGCACATGGCGCGGCACAAATTGTTCGAGCGCGAGGGCACGACGCTGTTCACCCGCGCGCCGATCAGCTTCACCACCGCGGCGCTCGGCGGCTGCATCACCATCCCCGGGCTCGACGGCGAGAAGCACGAGATCAGCATCCCCGCGGGGCTCCAGTCGGGCAAGCAGCTCCGCCAGCGCGGCGCGGGCATGCCGGTGCTCAACGGTCGCGGCCACGGCGACCTCGTGATCCAGGTCGATGTCGAGACGCCGACCAAGCTCAGCGCACGCCAGAAGGAATTGCTCGCCGAGTTCCGCGAGACCGAGACCGGCGACGAATGCCCCGCGAGCCAGGGCTTCTTCTCGAAGATCAAGGATATGTGGGACGATCTGACCGAGTAACCAGCTCCCCTCTCCCCTTGTGGGAGAGGGTTGCGAAGACTTGGCGGCTTTGCCGCCTAGTCGAAGCTGGGTGAGGGGTAGCGGTCCAAAGGACCGCGCGAGCCCGAGACCCGCAGACCCCTCATCCAAGTCCGCCTAGCCAGCAAGCTGGCAAGGCTTCCTATCCTTCTCCCACAGGGGGAGAAGGACATTGCATCCCGCGGCGCCTCCGGTAACCTTCGCGCGATCCTCCGCGAAAGGCCTTTCATGATCCGCGCCGCCCTGTTCGCCTCGGCCCTGCTCGCCGCCCCGCTGCCCGCGCTCGCGCAGACCGACTGGTCGAAGGTCGAGATCAAGACCGAAAGCGTCGCCCCCGGCCTAGCGGTGCTCTTCGGCGCCGGCGGCAACATCGCGGTCAGCCACGGCGCCGACGGGACGATACTGGTCGACGACCAATATGCCCCGCTCACCCCCAAGATCGAGGCGGCGATCAAGGCGCTCGGCGCGCCGCCCGCCAAATGGCTGATCAACACCCACTGGCACGGCGACCATAGCGGCGGGAACGAGAATTTCGGCAAGGCGGGCGCGATGATCATGGCGCACGACCATGTCCGCGAACGCATGGCCAGCGACCAGGTCGTGCGTGGCAAGCCCGTGCCACCGAGCCCGAAGCAGGCGCTCCCCGTCCTCACCTATCATGACGGAATCACGCTTCACCTCAACGGCGACACGATCAAGGTCATGCACGCGCCGCACGCGCACACCGACGGCGATTCGATCCTGCACTGGCAAAAGGCGAATGTCTTTCACATGGGCGACCTCTTCTTCCACAAGGTCAGCCTGCCTTTCATCGATCTCGACAGCGGCGGGTCGGCCTATGGCGTGCTCGCCGCCGCCGACAAAGTGCTCGCGCTCGCCGACGAGAAGAGCGTGATCGTCCCCGGCCACGGCCCGCTCGCGACCAAGGCCGACCTCGCCGCCTATCGCGCGATGCTCGCCGACGTGATCGCCGCGGTCGAAAGCGCCAAGGCCGCGGGCAAGACGCAGGACGAGGTCACCGCGATGAACCTCGCGGCGAAATATGAGATCAAGGGCGGCTTCATGCCGACCGACGGCTTCGTCGCGTCGATCTTCAACAGCGAGAAGGGTCACCCGCGCGGGCACCGGCCGGACCGGTCGCTCGACGTGATGGGCGAGCACGACCATGGCGACGGGCCGCATTCGCACTGACCCCGGTCAAGCCGGACCGATCTCGCCCCGAAGCTCGGCGATCAGCGCCGCGATCTTGGGCAGCCGCCCTTCCTCCTCGTCCAATATCGCATGGAAGGCGCGGCGCTTGATCGCGGCCAGTTCCTCGCCCGCCAGCGCGCCCTCGGCGGTGACGCTCGACGCGACGATGTCGATCAGCCGGTCGGCGCCGTGGAGGCGGCCCCAGAGATAGTCGTTTTCGCGGTAGGCGCGGCTGAAGAAGGCGCCGAAAGCGTTGAACTCGATCCCCTTGAGCATCGCCGCTGCGCCGCCGGTGCGGATCGCGGTCGCGTCGGAGGGTGAGATGCGGTCGATCTTGATCGGGTCGAACTCGTCGAACCCCTCGCCCTGCAGCAGCGGCAGCGTCGCGATATCGTAAAAGGGATAGCCGAGATAGGCGAGCAGCAGCGCGCGCCGGTCGTCCTTGGGCAAGGCGCCCAGTCCCTCGGCGATCAGCGCGTCGGCCGCGGCATCGGCGCCGATCAGGTCGCGCCGCGCACCGATCGCCTCGATCCATTGCCCGGCATCGGCGTCGGCCGGCACGTCGAGATCGGCGAACCAGCGGTCGCCCTCGCGCTCGAGATAGAGGCCGAGCGCGGCGTAGATGGTGTCGCGCATCGCGTCGCAGGCAGGGTCGCGGGCATCGCGCTTGGCCTCGACCACGCGGTCGAGTTCGCGCGCGAGAAAGCGCAGGCGGCGGACGCGAAAGCCAAGGTCGTGGGTGCGGAAGAAGGTAGCCGCGTCGCCGCTCGCCCCCGCGCCGCGCTTGCCCGAGATACGGTCGAGCCCGCGCGCGCGCACTTCGTCCCAGAATTGCTGGCGGCGGATGGTGCGGTGGATGTCGCCCTCGGGCGGCGCGAGCCGATCGACGATGCCGACGAGTTCCTCGACCATCGCCGACAGCTTGAGATGGCCATAAGGCGAGAAGGCGAAACCGGCGCGTTCGGCGGCCTGCTCCTGCGCCCTGGCGCGCCATTTGGCGAGGCGGGCGGTGGTCGGCGTGTCGAGGAAGAAGGTGTTGCCGAACAGTGCCGCCACCTGCTCTTCGACCTCGACCTTCATCGCGTCGACGATATGCTGCATGCGGCGGATGCGCCGCGACATGCCCTCGATCGCCTCGACATTGTCGCGGATCGGCTGTTCGCGCGGGATTTCGGACATCGCGCCGAGGATCGTCGGCAGGAAGCCGGGGAGGCGCGCCGCCTCACTCTCGGCGACCTCGCCCGACTTGCCGATGCTGATCGCGCGGTAATCGGGCTTGGGGTCGATATAGATGAAGCGGCGGTCGATCTCGCGCCGCGCCGGGCGCTGCTTGAGCGCCGAGATCGCCGGGCGGAAGGGCGCGTTGGCGAGCACCGAACCGTCGATCAGCACGCGGTCGGCGGGATCGCCCTCGCCGCCCGCTGGAAGCTGCGTGCGGATGAAGGCATCGCGCCCAGGCCAGGCGACCCCACGCTTTTCGAGCACGGCGTCGAGCTCGCGCAGCGTGAAGGGCGGGAAGGCGCCCGGAAAGCTCGCCGTGGCGCGCGCCGCCGCGGCAAGGCTTGGGACATCGTCGAGCGGCTTGGCCGAGCGGCCGTCGGCGCGGAAATGGAGGACGAGGCGGTGCTCGTCCTCGGTCACCCGCGGCGGGCTGTTGAGCGACAGCGTCACGCGGTGCCCGGCAAAGTCGGTGACCGATACGAACAGGTCGACCGGCTGGCCCGCGGGGACCAGCGGCGGCCCCTGCGGCCCCGCCTCCATCGCGTCGAAGGCATCGAGCAGCAGGTGAGAGAAGGTCGCGCCGCCGAAGGGCGGTTCGAACCAGCGCGCGCGCACGAAGCGCGACAGCTTCGCGCGTACCTCGTCCTGCGCGCCCTCGCCGACGGTGCGGTCGATGACGTTGCCGCGCTTCTTCATCATCCAGCCGGCGATCGGCACCGCCCAGAATTTGGTCGCCGCCGACAAGGGGCGCGCATCGGGGTCGAGCAGGCTGTCGACGTCGGCGTCCTTCAGCCACAGCTCGGTCAACGGGTCGAGCGACTGCCCCGTCGCGAGTGCGCGCGCGAGGAAGACGCCGTTGATCCCGCCCGCGCTCGCCCCCGCGACGATGTCGGGCAAGACGCGCAGCCGCGTGCCGCCGCGCTCGGCGATCGCGATGAGCAAGTCGCGATAGACCGCGCCCGATCCATGCTGCCCGCCGCCGTCGTGGAAGGCGCGCGACGCGGCGGCGAGGCGCCAGATCTCCTTGGTGACGCCGTGCATATAGACCGCCAGGCTGATGCCGCCGTAGCAAATCAGGGCGAAGCGCAGTTCCTTTTCCCGCATGGATGGGGTGATAGCGCGCTTTGCCGGGCGTGGCGACGTCCTTGCCCGCAAGCGCTTTCCTATTTACCCCGCCGCCCTATATCCTGCGCAGTCCCATGACCCGCGCCCGCGTCCTCCTCCTGACCGCCGCCCTCGGCCCGCTCGACTATCGCGTGCCCTATGGCAGCGAGGCGCCGCTCGGCAGCGTCGTCGTCGCGCCCTTGGGGCCGCGCAAGATGGGCGGCGTGGTGTGGGAGGACAGCGCCTTCGGCGCGCCCGAAGCGGTCGGCGACAATCGCCTGCGCAACCTTTACGAGGTCGTGCCGGTGCCGCCGGTCCCCGCGCCGCTCCGCCGCCTCGTCGAATGGACGAGCGATTATTATCTTGCCCCGCCCGGCGCGGTGCTGCGAATGGTGCTGCCCGGCGCCGCCTTTTCCGACGCGCGGCGCCCGATCGTCGAATATCGCGCCACCGGCGAGCTGCCCGCACGCATGACACCCCAGCGCATCGTCGCGCTCGAAAAGATCGGCGAGCGGCAGGGCATGGTGCGCGAACTCGCGGCGCTCGCCGAGGTCAGCGACGCGGTGATCCGCGGGCTGGTCCAGACGGGCGCACTCGAGGCGGTGAGCGTGTCCGCCGACGCGCCTTATCCCGAACCCGACCCGGCCTTCGCGCCGCCCGAGCTTTCCGATGAGCAGACCGCGGCGGCGGCGGAGCTCCGCGACGCCGTCACGGCGGCGAAATTCGAGACGCTGCTGCTCGACGGCGTCACTGGGTCGGGCAAGACCGAAGTCTATATGGAGGCGATCGCCGCCGCGGTCGACGCGGGGCGGCAGACGCTCGTGCTGCTCCCCGAGATCGCGCTCACCGAGCCGATGCTGACGCGCTTTGCGGCGCGCTTCGGATGCGAGCCGGTGCCCTGGCATTCGGGCCTCCGCGCGACCGAGCGGCGCCGCGCCTGGCATGCTATCGCCAATGGGGAAGCAAAGATCGTCGTCGGCGCGCGCTCGGCCTTGTTCCTGCCCTATGCCAATCTCGGCCTGATCGTCGTCGACGAGGCGCATGAGACCAGCTTCAAGCAGGAAGACGGCGTCCATTATCATGCGCGCGACGTCGCGGTGATGCGCGGACATTTCGAGGGGCTGCCGGTAGTGCTCGCAAGTGCGACCCCAGCGCTCGAAAGCCTCGCGATGGTCGAGGCGGGGCGCTATCGCCATATCAAGCTGCCCGCGCGCTTCGGCGGCGCGACCCTGCCCGATCTCGCGGCGATCGACATGCGTCACGACCCGCCCGACCGCGGCACCTGGCTCGCGCCGCCGCTGGTCGATGCACTCGCCGACCGCCTCGCCAAGGGCGAGCAGAGCCTGCTGTTCCTCAACCGCCGCGGTTTTGCGCCGCTGACGCTCTGTCGCACCTGCGGCCATCGCATCCAGTGCCCCAATTGCACCGCATGGATGGTCGAGCACCGGCTGGTCCACCGCCTCGCCTGCCACCATTGCGGGCACGTCATGCCGCCGCCGCGGCTGTGCCCCGAATGCGAGGACGAGGACAGCCTGGTCGCCTGCGGCCCCGGGGTCGAGCGCGTCGCCGACGAGGTGGCGCTGCGTTTTCCCGAGGCGCGCGTCGCGATCGTCACCTCGGACACGCTCTGGTCGCCCGCGAAAGCGGCGGAGTTCGTCGACAATGTCGAGGGCGGGCTGGTCGACATCATCATCGGGACGCAGCTCGTCACCAAGGGCTATCATTTCCCGAACCTCACGCTCGTCGGCGTGGTCGATGCCGACCTCGGCCTCGACGGCGGCGACCTCCGTGCCTCGGAGCGCACCTTCCAGCAGATCGCGCAGGTCGCGGGGCGCGCGGGGCGCGGGGTCAAGCCCGGGGAGGTGCTGATCCAGACGCGTGTTCCCGACGCTCCAGTCATGGCGGCGCTGGTCGCGAACGACCGCGACGGTTTTTACGCCGCCGAGGCCGCGGCGCGGAAGTTCGCCGGCGCCCCGCCCTATGGCCGCTTCGCCGCGCTGGTCATCTCGTCCGAAGATATCGAGGTCGCGCGCGGCGTCGCCAAGAGGCTCGGCGACAAGGCGCCCGTCGCCGAGGGCCTCGCCGTATACGGCCCTGCGCCAGCCCCGCTCGCGATGTTGCGCGGCCGCCATCGCTTCCGGCTCTTGCTCCACGCGCCGCGCAGTTTCGACCTGCAGGGCACGATCCGCGAATGGGTCGGGCGGATCGACTGGCCGAGCAAGGCCCGCCTCGCGATCGACATCGACCCCTATAGCTTCGTCTGATCGCGCGAGCCCAGTCGGCCGCCTTCGACCGCCAAATGACGCTCAATAGTCGGGTTCGGCGCCGCCCAGAACCTGCGCCGCCTGCTGCTGCAGCCACGCCATCGCGGCGGCCCAAGGCTGGTGCCCGTGGCTGATCCGCGCGACGCCGAGTTCGGCGAGTTCCTGGTGCGTCGGGCCGCCCTTGCCGCGCAGGATGTTCACCGGCAGCGGCGAGCCCTCGCAGATCGCGCCGATGCATTTGGGGTCGAGCAGAAAAGGCACGAACAGCGACCCCGCCCCCGCATCGGCATAGGCACGCGCGCGTTCGAGCGTGTCCGCGACGAGCGCGTCGCCGTCCTTCGCGATATCAGCGCCGCGGAAGGTGTCGCAGCGCGCGTTGACGAAGATGCCGGTGTCGGCGGCGGTCCGGTAACGCGCGACCGCCTCTGCGACCGGCAGCAGCGCGCTCTCACCCGGCAGCCGGTCCTCCATGTTGATCCCCGCCGCGCCGGCTTCGCGGGCCCGGCCGATCGACACCGCGACTGCGGCCGGATCGGCGCCATAGCCCGATTCCATGTCGATCGTGACCGGCAGGTCGGTGACCGCCAGGATGCGCGCCAGATTTTCGAACACATCCTCGAGCGGGAAATCCTCGCCGTCATTCCGCCCCTGCGCCCCCGCGACGCCATAGCTGCCGGTCGCGATCGCCCTGGCGCCTGCCGCGGCGACCGCCTTGGCGCTCCCGGCATCCCAGATGTTGACGAGAATCAGCGGGTCGCCGGGGACGTGCAGCGCGCGAAAGGCGGCGATCTTGTCGGTCATGGTCTTGTCTCCTCCTGGGGTACCCCGGCTGGGGCGGTCGATGAATCGGCCGTTGTCAGCCAGTTGATGCATTTGTTTCGGTTGATATAGTCGCCCAGCGAAAATTTACCGGGGAAAACAAATGATCGCATATCTGAGAACCGCGTTGCGCGGCGGCCTTGTCGCTGCGCTCCTTGCCTCGAGCAGCGCCGCCCACGCCGAATGGTGGGAAGCCGAGACAAATCATTTCATCATCATCGCCGAAAGCGACAAGGCCGATGCCGAGCGCTTTGCGTCGCGGCTCGAACGCTTCGACAATGCGCTGCGCTTCCTGCAGCGGCTTCCCATTCCCGGCCCCGACGTCGGCCCGACGAACAAGGTGCGCGTCTACCGGTTCGGTGACCCTTTCGAGATCGGCGAGCTGGCGACCAACGGCGGCGGCCGGGCGGGGATCAACGGCTTTTATGTCGGGCGTGCCGGCGCCTCGGTCGCCTTCGCGCCGACCGAGGCCGACGACAGCATGCGGTTCGACCGCAACCTCGACCGGCGGCAGCTGATCCAGCGCACCGCACTGACGCCCGAAGGCACATTGTTTCACGAATATGTGCATCATTTCATGCTGCAGCGTTTCAACACCACCTATCCGCACTGGTATGTCGAGGGGTTCGCCGAACTTTATGGAACGATCCAGTTGCTCGACGGCGGCGCCTTCAAGGTCGGCGACGTGCCGCAGCATCGCGGCCCCGACTTGGCGCGGTTCGGCGACGTCAAGCTGACCAAATTGTTCGATCACAGCAAGAAGCTGAGCGTTCAGGAAAGATATCAGTCCTATTCCTTCGGCTGGCTGCTCGCGCACTATCTGAATTTCAGGAAGGAACGGCAGGGCCAGCTTCGCGACTATCTGAAGGCGCTCAACACCGGCGAAGACAGTTTGGCTGCGGCGACGCGCGTTTTCGGCGATCTCGACATATTGCAGAAGGAGCTGCAGAAATACAGAAACGGCCCCTTCCCCGGCTATGAGGTGATCCCGGCCGATTATGTCGAGCCGGTCGTCAAAATGCGCCGCCTGACGCCCGGCGAGGAGGCGGTGATCGAGGGGCAAATCCGCAGCGAACGCGGGGTCGATCGAAGCGGCGCGCGCCGCGTGGTCCACAGCATCGGCGGCAAGGAAACCGTCTATCCCGACAATCTCGCCGTGCAATTGGCCGTCGCCGAAGCCTATTCCGACGCGCGCGAATTCGACAAGGGCGAAGCGGTGCTCAAGCGCGCGCTGGCGATCGATCCGGATTCGCAGAAGGCGCATGTCCTGATGGGATCGCTGATTTCCGCGCGCGCCCAGGCGCAAAAGGAGCCCGCGCTCTATGCCAAGGCGCGCACCTGGTTCGCGGATGCCGTCCGGCTCGACCCGAAGGATCCGCGCGCGGCGATGGGTCTCTACATGAGCTATTACGAGGCGCGCGAACCGATCCCCGAATCGGCGCTGCTGACGCTGGAGGCGGTTTTCGATCATTCCTCGCACGACCCGAATTACCGGTTGATCCTGGCGCGGCAATTGCTCGACGAAAACCGCGGCAAGGCCGCGCGCTCGGTGCTCGCTCCGCTAGCATTCTCCGCGCACAAGCAGGAGGAGGCGAACAAGATCGCTACCATCGTCGAAGAGATCGACGCCGGAAAGATCCAGGAAGCGCGCACAACGATGGCGGCGATCTTCGCCGAAGCCAAAAAGGAGGCGGGCGACTGACCGCCTAACCGCGCCGGGCTCCGTCGGGAGTCCGGCGACGGCTGCGGTCAGCATCCCTCGCGCTTCAGCAATTCTTCCTTGATCGGCAGGCCATAGGCATAGCCGCCCAATGACCCGTCGCTGCGCACCACACGGTGGCACGGAATCAGCACCGCCACGTTATTGGCGCCATTGGCGCTGCCCGCGGCGCGCACCGCCGTGGGCTTGCCGACCGCCGCGGCGATGTCGGTGTAGCTGCGCGTCTCGCCCGCGGGAATTTTCCTGAGTTCGCGCCACACCGCTTCCTGGAAGGCGGTGCCCTTCACGTCGATCGGGATATGGTCGAAGCCATGAACCGGTGCCTCGACTGCGGCGACGACTTCTTTCAGCAGCGCTTCGAAATCCTCGCCGCCCTCGACCAGCTCGGCCGCGGGAAAGCGCTCCTCGAGCGCCTCGCGCCCCTCGGCGAAGCTCAGGCGGCACACGCCCTTGGCGGTCGCCGCTACGAGCATGTCGCCGAGGCTGGTCGGCACCACCGCCCAGTGGATCGTCGCACCCTTGCCGCCGCTCACCCATGCCGAAGCCGTCATGCCCATGCGTCCCTCCATATTCTCATAAAAGCGCGACGGCCCCGAAAAGCCCGCATCGTAAATGGCGTCGGTCACCCGGCGGCCGCCGCTCAGCGCAGCCCGTGCGCGCTCCTCGCGCAAGGCGCGGGCATAAGCGGCGGGCGACAGCCCGGTGTGGCGGGTGAAGACGCGCTGGAAATGCGTCGGCGAATAGCCCGTGCGCGCGGCGAGATCGGCGAGCGCGAGCGGCTCTTCGCTCGCCTTGATCGCGGCGATCGCCTTGATCACCGCGCTTTCGTCGCGCGCGACATCGTCGGGCAGGCAGCGCTTGCACGGGCGCAGCCCCGTCGCGCGCGCCGCGGCGCCGTCGGGAAAGAAGCGGACGTTCGACCGCAACGGATGGCGCGCGGCGCAGCTTGGGCGGCAATAGATGCCGGTGGTGAGTACTCCGGTGACGAAGCGGCCGTCCTGCGCCTTGTCGCGCGCCTGCACCGCTTCCCAGCGCTCGTCGTCGGTCATGGTCTCGAACGCCATGGTCAATTCCTCTCGATCCGCGCGGCGAAGCAGCCGTTCGTCGCATATTGCGCATGGATATAGGCAACCGCCGGGTCGGCGAACAGGTCGCGGATCGCGCCGTCGCCGTCCTCGCCCGGCACGAGACGCGCTGCCGCGAGCATGCCCGCGCCGTCGAAGCCGCGAAACGCCATCATCCGTCCGGCAAAGGCCGGCGGCAGGCTGTCGTCGCAGGTCAGCGGGTGGACCCCTTCGCGCACATAGATCGCGTAAGCGCTGCGAAACGGGGTATCGACGTCGTGGCTGACATGGTGGAGCAGGATGAGTTCCTCGCCCTGCCGCGCATCTTCCAGACTGATGCGGCACGGGAAGCCGCGGTCGGCGGTGGCGGTGACGCGGCGCGCGCCATGCGCCGCGAGGCCGGCTTCGTCCATCGCGAAATAGGGGGCGAAGGGGTCGGGATCGAGCCCGGTGATCCGGTAGGTCATAAGGGTCCTTTCATTGCGTTGGAGCCCTTATGGCCGCGTGGGGCGAAGCCTGCGTCCCGATGCTTGCGTTCAAAGTTTGGGGAGTGGCGGATGGGTGATTTGGGGTGGGAAGCTGCCGTAAAGCCCTCTCCCCTTGAGGGGAGAGGATAGCGCAGCTTGCTCCGTCAGGAGCTAGCGAAGCTTGGAGAGGGGTGCTTGGACGCCTCTGGCGGTCGGAAACCCCTCTCAACTCCGGCTAGGCAGCAGGCTGCCAAGCCTGCGTATCTCTCCCCTCAAGGGGAGAGAGCATAACCCTGCGAACGGCAACTAACGCCCGAAAGCCGCCTTTCACGCCCCACAACCGTATCACTGTATTATAACATTGACACACCAATATCGATCCGCCACCCTCCCCACCTAACCAGGGGAGTCGGCAGCATGGCGACCATCGACGCATCTTTCGCGACCACCAGACCCGCGCGCGGTGCCGACTGGCTCGGACGCGCGGCGACCTTCTGCTACCTCGCCATCGCGGCGGGGCAATTGCTGTTCACCGCCTTCATCCTGCTCTTCTATTATCCCTCGTCGCTGTCGGGCGATTTTGCGGCGTGGAACGCCAAGCCGCTGATCAAGGGCTTCGTTCCCGGCGACACCGCAGGCAATCTCTTCTTCGCCGTGCATGTGCTGATGGCGGCGGTGATCACGCTGGGCGGCCTCGTCCAGCTGATCCCAGCGATCCGCGGCCGCTGGCCGGCGGTGCACCGCTGGAACGGGCGACTCTATCTTATAAGCGCGCTGGCGCTCGCGCTTGGCGGGCTGTGGCTCACCTGGGGACGGGGCACCTGGCTCAACCTGACCGGCGCGGTCGGCATCACGCTCGATGCGCTGCTGATCCTGACCTTCGCCGCCCTCGCGTGGCGCGCCGCCCGCGCGCGCCGCTTCGCCGAGCATCGCCGCTGGGCGATCCGGCTGTTCGTTGTCGCGAGCGCGGTATGGTTCATGCGCGTCGGTTATATGGTGTGGGGGCTCGCGACCGGCGGCGCGGGGATCGGCAAGGCGATGGACGGCCCCTTCGACCTGTTCCTTGCCTTCGCCAATTCGCTGCTGCCGCTCGCGGTCGCCGAGCTCTATCTGCGCGCCGGGGCGCATGGCACGCCGCTCGCCAGAAGGAGCACCGCGGCGCTGCTCGGCCTGTCGGGCCTCATCATCCTCGCGGGCAGCGCGGGGGCGTGGATGATGATGTGGAGCCCCTATATTTAGGGCAGACTCCCGCTTGTCTTCGCGTCGCCAGCGGCTAGGTTCGCCGCCATGACCCGCCTCCTCGCGCTGCTGCTCGCCTTCTTCGCCCTCACCATGCCCGCGCGCGCCGACGATATCAGCGCCGCGTCGCGCAGCGTCGTGCGCGTCGTCACCGTCGCGATGGTCGACGGCGAGGTCGTCGGCTTCGGCCATGGCAGCGGCATCGCCATCTCGCCGACGCGCATCGTCACCAACGCGCATGTCGTCGAATCGGCGGCGCGCTATCCCGACAATGTCGCGCTGGGCGTCGTGCCGTCGGAGGGGCAGAAGAGTTATGCCGCCAAGCTGATCGCGATCGACACCAAGCGCGACTTGGCGCTGCTCGAGATCACCGAGGGGCGCGTGCCCGCCGCCGCGATCTATTCGGGGCCGTTCGAATCGGGCGCCGACGTCGTCGCGCTGGGCTATCCGGGCAATGTCGATGCCGCGACCGCGCGCGGCGCCGCCGACTATATCACCCCGCGGACCCCGGTGCGCAGCGAGGGGAACCTCTCGAACACGCAGGGCGTCGACGGCGTCGCGATGCTGGTCCACACCGCGCAGATCGCGCGCGGCAATTCGGGCGGGCCGCTGGTCGACCAGTGCGGGCGCATCGTCGGCATCAACAATGCGATGACGCGCGCCGACGACGGCGATTCGCCCTTTTCCTTCGCGATCGCCAATCGCGAGCTGACGCGCTTCCTGACCGATGCGGGGCAGAGCTTCGGCAGCATCGGCACGCCGTGCCTGACGCTGGCCGAGGCCGACGCGCGCGACCGCGCCGCGCTCGACGCCGACGCGCGCGCCAAGGCCGCGGCGAACGCCGACAAGGACGCCGCCGCCGCGCTCGACCGCGAACTGCGCGAAACGCGCGCCGACGAGGCGGCGCAGGCCGCGCGCGAGAATCGCATGGCGCTGGCGGGGGTGCTCTTCGTGATCGGTGCGCTCGCCGCGGGGGCGGGGCTGATGTTCTATAATCAGAAGAATCTGAAGAACGCCAAGATCGCGGGCGGCGCGGGCGCGGCGCTGATGCTGGTCGCCGCGATCCTGTTCGTCACCCGGCCCAGTGGCCATGGCGATCTGCCCGCCGAGACCAAGGCCGGAACCGGCGGCGCCGACCTGCCCCCCGCGCTGGCCGAGGGCAATCTGCTCTGCACGATCCGCCCCGAGCGCAGCCGCATCACCGTGTCCGAAACCCCCGATGTGCCGGTCGCGATCGGCAAGGACGGCTGCATCAACGGCCGCACCCAATATGCGCAAGGGTCCGACGGCCGCTGGCAGCGCATCCTGGTCCCCAATGAGGAAGCGACGGTGACGATCGCGTCGATCGACGGCGCGGGGACCGACTACCGCGTCGACCGCTATCTGCTTGACGCCGAGACGATGGCGAAGGCGCGCGAGGTGCGCGCCGGCGTCGAGGTCAAGGGCTGCAGCGTCGCGCCCGACCAACTCGCCGCCCTTGCGACACAGCAGGACGCGATCCGCGCGGTGCTGCCGCCCAGCCCCAACGAGCGGCTGGTCTATTCTTGCCAGAAGCTGGCGAAGGGCGCCGCGGTCACCCCTGCGGCGGCGCCTTGAGGCCAGACGGGCGAGCCAAGCTCTCGACCCAGCGCGTCAATACCGCCTGCGCCGGTGCGGTGTAAGCGAGCTCGTGCCCCGTACCCGCGACCAAGGCGACGGTCGCATCGGGCCGCGCCGCCTTGAGCCTGTCGAGATTGTCGGGCTTGACCAGCGTGTCGGCGTCGCCGTGGAGCAGGAAGACCGGCGCCGCGACCCGGCCGAGCTTCGCCGCATTGTCGAAGCGGTCGCGCACCAGCCAGCGCGGGATGAGCGGCACCTGGCTCTGCACCACCGCGGGCAGGTCGGAGAAGCCCGAGACGAGGATCAGCGCGGCGACCTTATGGCGCCGCGCCATCTCGGTCGCGGGCCCCGAGCCGATCGAGTTGCCAACGACGACGATATCGTGCGGCGCCACCCCCGCGTCGGCCAGCCAGCGCATCGCGGCTTCGCCGTCGCGATAGAAGCCCGCCTCGCCCGGCGATCCCGGATTGCCGCCATAGCCGCGATATTCGGCGAGCAGCAGGCCATGGCCAGCTCCCGCGGGTCCGCGGGTCGCTTCGATCGCGCCGAGCATATTGTCGCCATTGCCGTGAAAGAAGAGCAGGGTCTTTTTGCCCGGCGCCGCGGGCCGGTAGAAGGCCGACAGACGCAGCCCGTCGTCGGTCGCCGTATGGACGAGTGCGAAACCCGGCGGCGGTTCGGCTGGATATTGGCCGGGGGCCGGAAAGAGCAGGCGGCGCTGCTGCGTATAGAGGATCGCGGTCGCCGCGAGCGCGAAGACCAGCAGGAACAGCAGCCCATTCGCCGCGATTTTCACCCCCCGCACGCCTTGAACAGCATCAGCGTGCGTTCGCGCGCCAGCTCGCTCGACGGCTCGTGATAATCCTTGCGACGGTCGCTGTTGAAGCCGTGGTTGGCGTCATAGACGAAGATCTGCGCGGTCGGATGGTCCTTCGCGATCAGCGCCTCGACCCCTTCCATTGGGATGCCCGCGTCGAAGCGGCCGAAATGGGCGATGGTCGCGCAAGCGGGCGCCTGGTCGGCGAACTGCGTGGGGACGAGGCTGCCGTAATAAGAGGATGCCGCGGCGAGGTCGGGGCTGATCTGCGCCATCCGCCACGCGACCGATCCGCCATAACAATAGCCGGTGATGAAGACGTGGCCGCGGCCCTTGAGCGCGTCGATGCAGGTTTGCGCATCCTTCAGGCTTTGCTCGAAGGGATGGAGTTCGCGCGCCAGCTGGACCGCGCGTTCGAACTGCGGCCCCGAATAGTCGCTCTCGAACCCCGGATGCTCGCGGTCGAAGATCGCGGGGGCGAGCACCTCATAACCGTCGGCGGCATATTCGTCGCACAGGTCGCGGATATGGTCGGTGACCCCGAAGATTTCCTGGATCAGCACGAGCCCGCCGCGGCGTTCGCCTTCGGGCTCGGCATGATAGACCGCGATCTCGGCGCCGTCGTCCATCGTCATCCGGATCATCTCGCCCATATGCGTACCCCTCATCCGTTTGGACTGAGCTTGTCGAAGTTCCGTCCTTCTGTCTCTCGATCTTTGAAGAAAGAACGGCCCTTCGACAAGCTCAGGGCGAACGGGTTTTGGAGGGCAGTGGGATTCACCCCACCCTCGCCTTGCATTGCAGCACAATCGTTGCTACGCGCGCCGCGACTGTGCAGCGGGGGTGTTTTCGGACGCCATGAAATCCGCGCAGCCATCCCCCAAGGGATCGTAGAAAAGGACTTTCGCGCGTGGAGAATTCCGGCGGCATTCAGGGCAACATCACGGCGGGCCTCGCGGGCCGCTATGCGGTCGCTTTGTTCGATCTGGCCCGCGAATCGAATGCGATCGACGCGGTCGCGGGGAGCCTCGCCGACCTCAGCGCAGGCCTCGCCGAATCGGCCGACCTGTCGGCGCTGATCGCGAGCCCCGTCGTCGGCCGCACCGACGCCGCGAACGCGATCGAGGCGGTCGCCAAGGCGATGAAGCTCGATTCGCTGACGACCAAGTTCCTCGGCGTGCTCGCCGACAACCGCCGCCTGGCCGATCTGCCCAGGATGATCGACGCCTATGGCGCGATCGTCGCCGATCACCGCGGCGAAGTGACCGCCAAGGTCACCAGCGCGCACCCGCTGACCGCCGAACAGCTGAAAGCGCTGACGGCGAACCTCAAAACCCGTGTCGGCCGCGATGTCGCGGTTGCCACCACCGTCGATCCCGCCATCCTCGGCGGCCTCGTCGTCCAGCTGGGCAGCCAGCTGATCGACGGGAGCATCCGTACCCGTCTCAATAGCTTCGCGACTGCGATGAAAGGCTGAATAATGGAAATCCGCGCCGCTGAAATCAGCAAGGTCATCAAGGACCAGATCGCCAATTTCGGGACCGAAGCCACGGTCAGCGAAATCGGTTCGGTGCTCTCGGTCGGCGACGGCATCGCCCGCGTCCACGGCCTCGACAATGTCCAGGCCGGCGAGATGGTCGAATTCGCCAATGGCGTGAAGGGCATGGCGCTCAACCTCGAAGCCGACAATGTCGGCATCGTGATCTTCGGGTCGGACTCGGAGATCAAGGAAGGCGACGTCGTCAAGCGCACCGGCACCATCGTCGACGTCCCCGTCGGCAAGGGCCTGCTCGGCCGCGTGGTCGACGGCCTCGGCAACCCGATCGACGGCAAGGGGCCGATTCTGGCCGACAAGCGCATGCGCGTCGAAGTGAAGGCCCCCGGCATCATCCCGCGCACCTCGGTTCACGAACCCGTCCAGACGGGCCTCAAGGCGCTCGACGCGCTCGTCCCCGTCGGCCGC